>CAYOYX010000193.1:0-2572 GCA_964408275.1 uncultured Occallatibacter sp. | reverse complement strand
TTCGTATCTGGGTTCCGATGCGCGGCGCCGGCTGAATCTGCTCCGGCTCCAGGTCAATGACCTCTTCGACGGAATCGGCAAGCGCGCCGATGATCGTCGATTCGTTGTCCAGCAGCACCTCGACGACAACAATGCAGGTGTTGCGCGTGCTCTCTGTCTGCGACATCTCAAAGCATAGCCTGAGATCGACGACCGGAACCACGCTGCCGCGCAGGTTGATGACCCCGGCCATGAAGTCGGGCGTGCGCGGGATTTGCGTGATGGTGGTCAGATCGAGCACCTCTCTTACCTTCGCCACATCGGTGGCAAAGATCTCGTTGCCGAGCTTGAAGGTGAGGTACTGTCGAGTCTCCGTGATTTCACTAACGCTCATATTGCTGCTCCTCTCTCACAGTGAAGACTGGTGCTTGCCGGTGCTGGCCGCACGGGCGGACTCTTGCCCGCGCGACCAACATGGCTGGCACTCAGCACCTCAGAAACGCTCGAACTCGCCGTCCAGCTCGTCGTGTTTGTCCTTGAGCCGGAGGTTGACTCCGCCTCCTGTTTTTGCGCCCGATGAAGTGTGGGTCGCCGGTCTCGCCGTCCGCGCCGGTGCCGCCATATGAGCAGGCCGCGCAGTTTTTGCCGCTGTGCCTCTGCGCCCGCCGCCTTCGTCGCCGGTGTGGAAGAAGGAGAGCGCACTGACCAGTTGATCGGATTGGCCGGTCAACTCCTCGGTCGTCGAGGCCATCTCTTCGCTGGCCGAGGCGTTCTGCTGAATCACCTGCTCCAGTTGTTGCAGCGCCTTGTTGATTTGCTCGGCACCCGTGTCCTGCTCCTTGCTGGCAGCGGAGATCTCCTGCACCAGTTCGGCGGTGCGCTGAATATCGGGCACCAGTTTTTCCAGCATCTCGCCAGATTTTTCCGAAACTCTCAGCGTTGTAGCCGAAAGCTGATTGATCTCAGCCGCCGCCTTCTGCGAGCGCTCCGCCAGCTTGCGGACTTCCGCGGCGACAACGGCAAAGCCCTTGCCATGCTCGCCGGCGCGCGCCGCTTCAATCGCCGCGTTCAACGCCAGCAAATTGGTCTGGCGAGCGATCTCCTCAATGATGGAAATTTTGTTGGCGATCTCCTTCATCGCGGCCACGGCTTCGAGAACCGACTTGCCGCTCTCCTGCGCGTCCTTGGCGCTCTTGTTGGCAATCTTGTCGGTCTGCGATGCGTTGTCGGCGTTCTGCTTGATGTTACTGACCATCTCTTCCATCGAGGATGAAGCCTCTTCAGCCGCTGCCGCCTGCGCGCTGGCGCCTTTGGAGACCTGAATCGAGGCCGTCGAGATCGACTGGCTGGCAGAAGCCACTTCCCCAGCGATACCGCGAATATCGGAGACCGTCCGCGTCAACCCGCCGACCATCGCCGACAGTGCCTGCATCAGCTTGTCCTGAGCCGAGCGCTCGCGAATGTCCACTGTCAGGTTGCCGTTTGAAATTTCTTCGGCGGCCGCGGTAATTTCGTTCATCGCCGCGATCAGCGTGTTCAGGTTGTTCTTGATGAGATTGAAGTCGCCGTAGTAGGTGTCGGTGATCTGCGAAGGAATGTCCCCCTTGCTGATCAAATCCACGTACTTGGCGGAGACATTCAACGGACCGATCACGGCATCCAGAATCGCGTTCACGCCGCGAACGATATCCGCATAGGCTCCGTTGAACTGCTCATGACGCCCGCGCTCGTTCAGCTTTCCGGCGTTGGAGGCTTCGGTCAGCCGCGCCAGTTCCTTTTGCAGCCCTTGCAGTACGGTGGCAACGTTATTGATTGCCTGCTTCATCTTCTCGTGGTCACCTTTATAGGTCGCGGCGATCAGTTCGTCGATCTTGCCATTGGAGACTTGAGCAAGGATGCGATTGCCTTCGCCGATGGGCAGCAGAATCGCGTCCAGCATGACATTCATGCCGCGCACAATCTCCGCATACGCGCCCTGGAACTGCTCGGGTTTGCCGCGCTCGGAGAGTTGTCCTTCCTTCGAAGCAATTTCCAGGCGCGCCAACTCCTTTTGCAGGCTCTGAACAACCACTGCGACATTGTTGACGGCCACCTTCATCTTCTCGTGATCGCCTTTGTAGGTTTGCGTAATCAGCTCGTCGATCTTGCCGGACGAAATCTGGGCGAGGATGCGGTTGCCTTCGCCGATGGGCAGCAGAATCGCGTCCAACATAGTGTTGACGCCGCGCACAATCTCGGCGTAGGCGCCCTGGAAGTTTTCCGGCTTGCCACGGTCAGCGAGTTGCCCGTCTTTCGAAGCCTCAATCAACCGCGCCAGTTCCTTTTGCAATCCCTGCGTCACCACGGCGACATTGTTGACCGCGACCTTCATCTTCTCGTGGTCGCCCTTGTAGGTCTGTGAAATCAGTTCGTCAATCTTGCCGCTGGAGATCTGCGCCAGGATGCGATTGCCTTCGCCGATAGGCAGCAGAATCGCGTCCAGCATCTCATTGACGCCCTGAATGATCTCGCGATGGGTGCCGTTGAAGAGCGTTGCCTTGCCGCGCTCGGAGAGACGGCCCTCTTTGGAGGCGTCCACCAGGCGCATGATCTC
>CAYOYX010000192.1:0-2586 GCA_964408275.1 uncultured Occallatibacter sp. | reverse complement strand
CGGCAACTACAACCCCGTCACCGCCCGCTTCTACACCGATCTGAGCCTGCTGACCGCCGATCCGCAGATTACCGAGCGCGTTCACATGGTCTTCAACTACCTGACCGCGCACGCCGAGATCGACGACTATAGACCGTTGTTGGTGGCGCCGTTGACAATGGCCGAGAGCTTCCTCGGCCTCATTCGCCGCGAACAGGAGCACGCCAAGTCCGGACGCCCTGCGCACATCGTCGCCAAGATGAATGCGCTGCTGGAGCCGACGGTCATTGAGGCGCTTTACCAGGCCTCGCAGGCCGGCGTCGATGTGGACCTGATCGTGCGCGGCCTCTCAATTCTCCGCCCCGGCGTCAAGGGATTGTCCGAGCGCATCCGCGTCCGCTCCATCGTAGGCCGCTTCCTGGAGCACTCGCGCATCTTCCACTTTGCCAACGGCGGCAACGATGAAATCTTTCTCGGCTCGGCCGATTGGATGCCGCGCAATCTTTTCGAACGCTGCGAGGTCGTCTTTCCGGTTCGCGATCCGGCGGCTATCGCCCGCATTCATGACGAAATTTTACCTGCCTATCTGGCGGACACGGTCAAAGCGCGCCTGCAACAGCACGACGGCAGCTACCAGCGCGCCAGCAAATTGCTCAAAGACGTCAAACCCTTTGCCAGTCAGGATTTTTTGATGCAGTTGGCCGAGGGCAAGGCGGAGTTGAGCGCCATTCCCAAAGCGCCCGTCGCCCAGGCCTGAATACCCATGCTCTGACAGGAGAAGGTTGCGATCTCGGCGGCGCGGCGAAGGGCTGGTTCAAACTCCATGCCCGATGCAAAGAAGTAAGCGAAGGCGCCGTGGAGAACATCGCCCGCGCCGAGAGTGTCGGCTGCGTCGATCTGGGCGATCTCGATCTCAAAGCGCCGTCCGCGCTCATAGCCGAGAATCGGACGCGGGCCGCGAGTGAGGGCGATTGAAGGAACGCATTTCTCAGCGAACCAGTTGAATAGCCTGTCAGTGCTGGCGTCGATACAGTCCGCTGGAAAACTCGAATTTGTGCGAGCTTTGTAAAAGGGCACGACTTCAGTCGTGCCGCAAGAGCGACTAAATAAATGTTGGGCTTTAGCCCCTGAGGGATGTTCTTCGCCCGAATCTTCGAGTTTTTCCGCAGCCTCGACAGTCAATCCAGTTTGTTCAGGAACGGCAAAGCGCTCACTACAAATCGCGACGGAAAGCAGCGGAGCAAGTTCTTCGGTTCCAGGCTTCCAACTGCCTCCGTCCAGGCAGATTGCCGATCCGGCGGCCTTGCAGGCAGCGAGCAAAGGCAGCGTCTCCGCGAGATGAAAGCCGTCGCAGAGCAGAACCGGCGGGAGCGCGCCCCAGAAGGTTGGGACGGCCTGCTCCCATACGGTTGGTAATGGGGTAAGCTGGACGGTCGAGATCGGCGGATTGACGATGGTGCGGCTGCTCGTGGCGTTGTTGATCAGCACAGTGGTCAGCGGCGTCTCATAAGCCGTGCCCGCGGCCAGATCGTGCAGGGCGATTTGGTGGTGAGCAAGCTCTGCACGGACCAGCGCGGCCCACGGTCCTCCTCCAACAGCGCTGATCAGCATTGCTTCGCCGCCCAGCAGAGAGTGCGTGATGGCGGCGTTCAGCGCTGGGCCTCCCGGCGTGGCCCGGAAATCTCGCGAATAGACTTTGGAGTCCTCGGCGGGAAGTTCGTCGAGACAATAGAGTGCGTCGAGAGTGCTTCTGCCGACAAAGAGAGCGCGAGAAGGATTCATGGCTATCGAGACCATTGTACGGAAGCCACACGGCGCTGATTGAAGAATTGAGATCTTTTCGCCAAACGCGTAGAACGATCCGCCGGTATTTCCTTGACGAATGTGATGTAGAACACCAATAATGAATCAAAATCAAGCCGCGTCTCCCTGCACCCAAACTGAAAGCGCCTTCTTCTTGAACTTATGCATCTAAGCTTGTAGGAGCTGACACCGCAATGGCAACTGCTCAATCCCCAGCCGCTCCCACCGTACGTAGCGGCGTACAGCCTCTGCGCGCCGGTACGGGCACGTCCTTTCTCTGGCGCAAACTGCATTCGCTGCTCGGCATCATCCCCATCGGCGCATTCCTCATCGAGCATCTGCTCTCGAACTTCGAGGCGCTCAAAGGCCCCGTTGCTTATGGCGAGCAGGTTCGCTTCCTCAACAGCCTGCCAATGGTGCGCTTTCTGGAGTGGGTCTTCATCTTTCTACCCATCCTCTACCACGCTGGCTATGGCGTCTGGATCTGGCTGCGCGGCAAGTCGAATATCGTCTATTACCCCTGGGCAGGCAACTGGCTTTACATCGCCCAGCGCTACACCGGCCTGATCGCCTTCGCATACATCGTGCAGCACGTCATCCGCCAGCGATTCATGGGCGTCAGCCTGCCAGAGCATCCCATGGCAGCATTCGCCAAAGTACAGCAGGAGCTGGCGAATCCCTGGATGCTCGCTGTTTACATCATCGCCATGATCGCCATCTGCTGGCACTTCGCTTACGGCGTATGGCTCTTCGCGGCCAAGTGGGGCATTACCCCCGGCACGAAGGCTCGCAAGAGTTTCGGCT
>CAYOYX010000191.1:0-2692 GCA_964408275.1 uncultured Occallatibacter sp. | reverse complement strand
AGATAGCTGACGGTTCCGGTTCCGTTGCTCGAAACCGCATCGTTAGCCGCAGTGTCCGTGCCGCTGGTGACGTACTCATAGTCATGCCAGCCGGTATTGGAAGGATTGGCGCCCTTGCTGGATATTTCCATGCGAAGCGCATCGTACTCGAGGCCCTGCCCATTCCCGCTGACGGTTAAGGTCAGCGTGTCTTTGCTGCCCGCGGCAACCAGGTCGGAGGTCGGCCATTCGAAGACCGCCCATTGGTAGTAGCCGGAGAAGCCGCTGCGTATCGAGCAATCGCTCTCATTTTTTGCGCCCCAGGTCAGCGCATGCCCGTTCAGCGAGGCCGTCAGGCTGGCTTCATCGCAGGCAATACCGACGGAGAGATCAACATAGCCGCCTTGGCCATTCTGCGCCGAGGTGGTTGTGAAGTAGACATACCACGGTGGAACCGTCGTGGTGACTCCATTGGTGCCGCTGTGGCCGGAGAGACCCTTCACGTAGGCGGGAATCTTGTTCTGATAATTGTCGGTGGTGTCGTTGCCGGCGTCATACAGGCCCGGATCGAATTCGCCCCACTGCGTGTAGTTCCATTTCAGAGTGTTGTTCGTCGCGCCGGTCGAACCGACGGCCGTCGCATAGTAAGCCACTGAACCATTATTGGCGGAGAAATCCGCCCAGTAGTTCCAATTGCCCCAATATTCCTTGTCGTCGCAACCGGAGCAGGAGCCGGTGTCGCCATAATTGTTGGTGCCATGCAGGAACTCGTGCGAGGAGCGGTCGGGAGTGCCGATCGTCCAGACAGGCGAGTCGCCGCTGGGGCTGAAGTTCTCCGGCGTGAAGGTCAGATTTTCAGTCGTCGTGTTTCCGGCTGAAATGCTGACGCCGTCCGCGCGCAGTTCGCCCCATTCACCCAGCACATACGAGTCCATCCTGTAGGTGCCCGGTGTAACATTGGAGATCGTCGCCGCGCCCGAGGAATTATTGCTCGCCCAATACTGCAATCCGTAGGACGAGTACTGCATATTTGTTTTCTGGTCGGAGAGAACAGTCCACGCCGTGTTAGCCGAGCCGGAGCCGCCGTTAGTGATATTGGCCTGCAGGGTTCCGCGTGAGCTGCCGGTGGGAACATAGCCGGCTGCGGTCAGCACCGTATCCTTGTTAAAGAGAGCAAGGGCGCTGGGAATCGTGTTCACCGCGTTGGTGTACGCCGTGGCAGCAGACTCGTTCTGCGCGAACTGGAAGCCGATCGGACCCCAGAGGCGGTTCTTGTTGACGCCCGACGCCACAGCGTATTGGATGGCGTTGTCCAGATGGCCGGAGAGCAGCTCGCCCATCAGAATATTTCCCGTATAGACCTCAACCTGCTTCGTGGGGCCTCCCGCCATGGTCTCGGTGCTGGGGATGAAAGCATAGGCGCTGAATTGCGAACCATACATACCATTCGCCTGCAGCAGATACTCATAGCCGGAGAAATCGTACTTGGTGTCAAATTCGCGGCCCCAGTCAGAGGGAAGCGTGATGCCATGCAGATCCATGCACGCGTTCTGCACCGTGCGAGCGGCATCGGCGTCTTCAGCCGCCGTGGTGGTCGGGCGCGTCACCGACCAGCCGCCAAGATTGTTCAACCCCATGTTGTACTGATAGGTGTTGTTGAACAATGTCGTGCTGATGCGATAGACGAACTGCAACTGGCCCCATGTCGCCGCGCCGGAGGAGGCCGGGTGGTTCGTGATGACATAGGCGTAAAAGGTAGGATCGTTCGGCTGCATGATAAAGTGTTGTGAATAATTCCATGGGTTGGTGCCGCCTGCCGCCCAGGCAATCCAAAAGTCAATATAGCTGTTGGCGACCAGGGTGTAGCCGGAGGTCGGAGTCACACCGTCAGGCGCGCTCGTGATGCCTGTGAAGCCGGTGGCGGTGTCGTCCATGTACAAGCCGCTGGGATGGCCGTTGCCGCCTACGTGTGTGGTATCGACCAGATCGGTTGAGGAACCCGCCAGATACATACTCCAGATATTGCCGCCGGTCGGGTCGAAGTCCAGCGTTATGGAGCCGTTGGTGATATTCCAATCAGTTGAACTGACTTTGGTGAGGGTGATTTGCGCGTTAGCGAGTTGAAGCGCGCCGCCCAACAGAAGGGCGGCAAGGAGGGGGAGATAGTATTTGATACGCATTTTTCCTCCATGAAAAATGAGCAAACCTGAAAATGGGCAGATCAGTTTGGAGACCTTCGTTCATCTATAGGTCTCTTCCGATCTGCCCAGCAGACTTTAGAGACGAGCGTGTTGTGCAAGTATTTAATCTGCATAATTCAATACAGAGATACTTTCAGACACGCAGACGATACTAGGCCCGCCAATTTTGAGTTGTCAAGTGAAATTAATATCTAAACATAAACAGTTTATGTCGTCTTGTGCCATTGAATAGATATACTATCAATTCAATAAGTTACGCCATAATCGAAAGATATAAATGCGAGAAAGAATCCGCCTGTTGCTCGACTTCAGTTACTTTCTTGCGTTGTTGTTAATTCAGCTCTTACAAGCACTATCGATTCATGGTTCAACGCCGAATCCGCAGGGCACCCTGCTTACTAGATGCCCTGCGGTTTGCTTTCGGGCCTACGGGTTTACGAACTCCCACATCTGCCACGCGCTGCCTTGGTAGGTGTACTGGTCGATATCCGCGCCGGAGGTTTTCACGCCGC
>CAYOYX010000190.1:0-2702 GCA_964408275.1 uncultured Occallatibacter sp. | reverse complement strand
TCGGCCCGCACATTCCTTCCAAATTTGGATGCACCATCTGCCATGGCGGTCAGGGGCTGGCCACCGATAAGGAGAGCGCCCACGGCAACGTGGCATTTTGGCCGAACCCGCTCCTCTCCGCAGACTACGTTCGCGCCTCCTGCGGCAGATGCCACAAGGAGGGCGATGTACCCGGTGTGCCGGAGCTGACCGAGGGAAGGCATCTCTTCGAGACCCAGGGATGCCGCGGATGCCACAAGTTGAATGGTGTTGGCGGAAGCATCGGCCCCGACCTTTCCGAGGAGGGCGCAAGCCTCCGAGCTCCGCAGTGGCTGGAGCAACATTTCCTGGCTCCCAACGCGGTCTCCGCCGGCTCGGCCATGCCCAACTTTCACTTCACAAGAGATCAGGCTCGTGACCTTACCTATTACATGCTCTCGCTCACTAACCAGGACATGGGCAGCTACTATGCCAGCGTGCGTCTGATCCCTAGCCCCGAATATGGCCGGGAATTGTTTACCGAAAAGAACTGCATTGTCTGTCACAGTGTCGGCGGCGTGGGAGCAAAAACCGGGCCAGACCTGCTGGGTGTGACCAAGAGGCACTCCAACGAATGGCTCGACGAGCAACTGGTGAATCCGCAGCTTGTCTATCCAGGAAGCACCATGCCTGAGTATGATCTCGAGGCCAATGCGCGCAAGGCTCTGCTTGCTTTCTTAACGACGGCCACCACGGAGGATATGCAGTCGATCCTGTCGGGAAGGAAGACCGCATTGAAACCCGAAGATGTAGCCATTGAGGCGGGAAGACAGGACTTTGCGCGCTTCGGGTGCGTCGGCTGCCATGGGACGGAGTTGCAAGGCGGCGTGCCCAACCCCAACGCCCAGGGCGGTGAGGTGCCTTCGCTGTTGCACGTCTCCGACGACTACACCAAGGACGAAGTTATTGCGATCATCCGCAATGGAAAGGTGCCTCCTATGGACAACCCGGCAGGCCCGACTCCTCCGCTCTACATGCCGTCGTGGAAACATGTGCTCAGCGACGAAGACGTCAACCGGGTAGCCGACTATCTCTGGTCAAAGCAACAGAAGAAGGAAAGCTGGTAGCACGCATGATGTTTGCACTTGCACTTCGAGAACCGTGGTGCAATAGAAGCTATTTACATCTGAATCGATGTGTTCTGCATGAAGCCAGCGAGCCTGATTTCGTTACGTCACTAAGACCAAAACGCGGCCCGTCAGCAACAAATCACCGCGTAGAGAATGCAAATAGAATTCACGAGATTCAACCGAATGATTATCCCTTTGCCCTGGCTTTGCGATCGTCTTTGCATCAGGGTATAACCGAACCAAACGACCCGGTACGCTTTGCTACAGGGATCGGAAACAAGTGTACTGGAGGTCGGAATGGATATTTTAGGGCGCCCATCGGCGTGCCGAGCAGTGGCTTTAGCTGCAGTGATAAGCTTGGTCGTTCTTTGCGGCGCATCAACGCTACTTGCTGCGCAATCTGATGTTCAACCGACTACCACTATGGTGGCGAAGGCGGAATCTTCGGCGCTGCCTGACGCGCCGCTACCAGCAGTTGCAGCGTCTGCGGAAATTGATAGCACTGAGACTATATCCAGCAGCAGTTCGTTCCATACCTACTTGCAGAACCAACCACCGTCCAATGGACCATCGCTCAGCGATCTTGGACTGACCGCGGCGGACACCGAAGGCAGCGCCGCGCGCCAGGCCCTCATGGACCGGCGAACACACATGCTTAAGATTCATCAGCGACTGGGGCTGATCACTGTGATCCCGGTCGCGGCTGCGTGCATCAGCGCGGCCGGTGCGCCGCCAGAGAAGGGGAATTACAGCGATACCACATCGCGCGACATCCACGTTGCGCTGGGCGCTACAGCGGTATTAATGTACGCAGCCACGGCCTCGTACGCCATCCGCGCCCCCAGAGTTTCGCATGAACCCGCCCGAGGAGGCGTCAAGTGGCATAAGTACCTGATCTACATCCACGCACCGGGAATGGTGCTGACGCCGATTCTGGGCGCGATGGCCTACAACCAGATTAGCAGTGGACAAAAGGTCCACGGCATCGCGTCGGCCCACGCTGGAGTGGCCGCAGCTACGGCGGCGAGCTATGGCGCAGCGATTCTCGCTGTCTCCTGGCCGATTCATCTTAAGTTTTGAGGACCCATGAATAAACTATCTCTGTTTGCAACTCTTTTGCTAACGCTGCCTGTGTTCACGCTTCTCAACGCGCAGGCGCCTGCACCCGACCAGACCTGGAAGCTCGATCAATCCACCCTGACGTATCACATGTCGCATCCAATGCATGAGGTGGATGGGACAAGCCATGCTGCGCTGGGCAAGGGTGTTTGCCACGCTGGGCAGTGCGATTTTCTCGTTGCAGTGGAAGTGAAGACCTTTGACTCCGGCGACAGCAATCGCGACCTGCACATGATCCAGACCACACGCGGTGCGCAGTTTCCCATCGTCCAGGTGCGTTTCCGCCTGGCACAGTCGAGCCTCAACTCGCCCACGCTGGACTGCGATCTCGAAGTGCAGTTTGCGGGCAATACCGCGCACTACTCCCATGTAATCTTCCAGCAGACGATCCAGGGCACTGCGCATCACATCACGGGAGTGGTGCCATCAACCGTGAAGGACTTTAAAATAGATCCACCTTCGTTCCTTACCATCCCTATCAAGAACGAAATTCCG
>CAYOYX010000189.1:0-2778 GCA_964408275.1 uncultured Occallatibacter sp. | reverse complement strand
TGAGCTTGGTGGCCATCTGGCGGCCCATCTTGCTCTTGGGCAGCATACCCTTGATCGCCTGCTCCAAAATCATCTCCGGCTTGCGGGCCAACAATCGCGTATACGACTCCTCGCGCAGCCCGCCGGGAAATCCGGTGTAGCGGCGATAGAGCTTGCTCTGCGATTTCAGTCCGGTCAGGCGGACCTTCTCCGCGTTGATGACGATCACGTGGTCGCCCACGTCGATGTACGGAACGTATTGCGGATTCAGCTTGCCGCTCAACACATCGGCGGCCTTAGTCGCCAATCGCCCCAGTGTCTGGCCGCTGGCGTCCACTACAAACCATTTGCGGGCAATATCCTTGCCGCTCGGAACAAAGGTGCTCATCTCTCTCCTGCCTTCAAAAACGTCTGCTAAATACGTATCCCACAAAAATCCAGCGCAACGCGCTCTTGCCCGCGCCATACAAAAGCACGGGCTTTATTCCACCCACTGCCAAACAAATCTGTTCGGGTGAGGAGTGCGGGAGCTGCCCCCCGAGGGGCTTTGGCTGCGCCGGATTCGCTCTGATGAAGCGACTCCACTTAAATCCGCCAGCCAATACAACCTGTTCCAGCCGAACCCTATTCAGGGCATCAACCAGCCGGGTCAAAATGCCTACACACGGACCCCAGGCGCAACACCGCGCAAGGATTCTAGAATACCGGATTAGCGCCATAGAGTCAACGAAAACCAAGATGGTGCGGTGGAATTCAGCTTTGCTCTTCCCCCAGGCAACCCTTTTGTGGCACACTTGCACACATGGGAAGCAAAGACAAAGGAAGAAAAGAAGTTAAGAAGGCGCCCAAGCCCAAGCCGAAACCCGAACCCAGCCAAAGACGCGAAGGTTTCACGCCAGCCCCGCCGAAGTAAGAAGATCGCCGCAAGTGTTTTCTCCGGCGCGCCGCGCAAAAAACGCGGAAGGGCATTCTATTGCCTTGAAGAGGCCTCTTGCCTCCGCAACCCGAGGCGGTCATCCGCTCATTGCTCTCAATGGTGGAGGTTCCGAGCTCCCACACACAAAAGCCCCCACAAATGGAGGGCTTTTGCGTGTACTGATTATCGGTAGCGGCGAAGTTACGCCACCACTTCAATTCCCATTGAGCGGGCGGTGCCGCGGATGCTCTTCATCGCCGTCTCCACCGAGGCGGCGTTCAGGTCGGGCATCTTCTGCGTGGCGATCTCGCGCACCTGCTTCTCGGTCACCTTGCCCTTCTTTTCCTTGTTGGGCGTGCCCGATCCCTTATCGATCCCGGCGGCCTTCTTCAGCAGAACCGCAGCCGGCGGCGTCTTGGTGATGAAGGTGAAGCTGCGGTCGGCAAAGACCGAAATGACGACCGGAATGGTCAGCCCTTCCATCTCTTTGTTGGAGGTGCGCGCATTGAACTGCTTGCAGAACTCCATGATGTTGACCTGCGCCTGACCCAGCGCGGGGCCAACCGGTGGCGCCGGCGTGGCTTTGCCGGCAATAATCTGCAACTTGACGTAACCCGTAATCTTCTTCGGAGGTGCCATTTGTCTTCCTTCGGAATCAGCTTCCAGCTCCTGGCTTTTAGCTATTAGCTGATCATATTTCCATACAAATTTTGGTGTTGCCGCCTCAACGTTCGCCTTCAACCGGCGCCCGCCAGGTGGGCATAACCGGCTAGAAGCTGAAAGCTAATAACTGAAAGTTGCAACTACTCAATCTTTTCCACTTTGCCAAACTCCAGCTCGACCGGCGTGGATCGCCCGAAGATGGTCACCATGACCTTCATCGTCTCGCGATCTTCGTTGATCTCATCCACCACGCCGTTGAAGTTGGCAAAGGGCCCGTCGGTAATGCGGACCTGCTCGTTCTTTTCAAACTTGATCTTGAGCCGCGGCTTGTCCTTGGAAGTCTCGCTGCGGAAGATAATCGAGCTGACCTCTTCCTCGCTCAGCGCCACCGGCTTGTCGCCCGTGCCCAGAAAGCCCGTCACCTTGGGCGTGTCCTTCAACACGTGCCACAAGTCGTTGTCCAACTCCATCTCGACAAGCACATAACCCGGCAGGAAAACCCGTTCCACGGTCCGCTTCTTGCCGTTGACAATCTCCGTTACCGGCTCGGTGGGAATCATCACCCGGCCCACTCTGTCGCCCAGCCCGAAGGCCTGCACCCGGCTTTGGATGGACTCGCGCACCTTGCGCTCAAAGCCCGAGTAGGCGTGCAGAATGTACCACCGGAAGCGCTCGTTCCGCTCCGGCAGCGGCTGCTCGGCTGGCTGTTCCGCCTGCGCTGCCACTTCCGCTTGTCCAGCTTGTTCGATTTGTCCCAATTCTTCCTCTGCCATCATCGCTCTCGATTCGCCCGCTCGGTTGCTCTTGCTAGGCGCCCAGCTTGTGGTAAAGCGCTTCCATCACGCGGCTGCAAACAGAATCCACCACGAAGAAGAATGCTCCAAAGATGAAGACCGCGATGATCACCACAGTGGTTGTGTTCTGCACTTCCTTCCACGCCGGCGTAACCACCTTGCGCATCTCCGCGCGCACGTCGCTCAGAAACTGCGTGAATTCCTTCCACTGCGCGATCAGGTTCCCGATCAGGTTACGGAAGAACTTCAACACAGGATTCTCCCCCTGCCGCCTGATCTGCGGCTGCCGAACTTCGCCGTTCACGATTGCTGCCTTCGTTGCCATGCTCGCTATTCCTTCGCGTCCGGCGTCATGCCGCGCGCATTCCTATTCAATCTGGCAGGGGCGGAGGGATTCGAACCCCCAAGTTCGGTTTTGGAGACCGA
>CAYOYX010000188.1:0-2841 GCA_964408275.1 uncultured Occallatibacter sp. | reverse complement strand
GCTTTTGATAGGTGAACCAGACGTGGCGGAACTCGATGCGGTTGCTGCCGTCGCCGGGAAGTGGATCGGCGGGCGAGACAATCTCCGGCTCGGTGTCGAGCAGCTTGAAGATGCGCTCACTGGCGGCCATCGCCGATTGCAGGATGTTGTACTTGTCGCTCATGTCCTGAATGGGCCGCCAGAAGCGCAGCGAATACTGGATGAACATATTGAGCACGCCGATGGTGACCACGCCGGAGAGCACGCCGAAGCCGCCGCGCCAGACTACCAGCGCGATGGCCACGGCACTGAGCAGATCGACAGCCGGATAAAAGAGCGCGTAGGCGAAGATGGTGTCCTTGAAGGCGACCATGTGCTGGCGGTTGACTTGCTCGAAGTCGTCGTAGGCGCGCTGCTCGCGGTTGAAGAGCTGCACCACGCTCATGCCGGAGATGTGTTCCTGCACCACGCTGTTGATGCGGCCGATGGCGGCGCGGACGCGGCGGAAGCTGGCGCGGACGTGTACGCGAAAGATGCTGGTGACCACGTAGATGAGAGGCAGAACGGCAAAGGCCCAGAGCGCCAGACGCCAGTTGATCTTGAGCATCAGGATGGCCATCACGGTGAGGTTGAGAGAGTCGTCCACCATGGCCAGCACGCCGGCGGTGAACATTTCGTTGATGGCGTCCACGTCAGAGGTGAGGCGCGTGACCAGGCGGCCCACCGGATGCGCGTCAAAGAAGCCGATGTGCATCCGCTGCATATGGCGAAAGATTTCGCGGCGCAGATCGAACATCAGCTTCTGGCCGGTCCACTGCATCAGGTAGGTCTGGATGAATTGGAACAGGTAAGCGCAGAGCAGCACGGCGAGATAAATCTCGACCAATCTGTTGATGCCCTGAAGCGGATCGGCGGGCAGGCGGCGGGTGAGCCAGTTGGTTGCGCCCAGCGTTTGCGCCAGCAGATTGTTGCCCAGCGGCGAACGCGAGTCGGCGGGAAAATAGCGGTCGATGGCCACCATCACGAGGTAGGGGCCGGTGACATCGCAGATGGATTTGAGCGAGATGGCGAGCGTGGAGACGGCGGTCTGCCACCAGTAGGGGCGCAGATAATGGCCGAGCCGACGCATCAGCCGGGAGTCGTAGACCTTGCCGACGGGGTCTTCATCGGGCTTTTGCGGCTTTTTTTGTTCTTCGTCGGCCATGCGTGGAGGAGGCGTCCACTTCCATTGTACGAGGTTGTGTGGTTGGCTTGAGGGCTTGACTGCGATCCGATATACTTCCAGACAAGAGAAGCACAACGATGACTCAGCATCGGCAGCGGCGCGCGTGGCTCTTGATTGCGGCAATCGCAGTCGGATTTGCGCTTGTCTGTATGCTGATCCCGCACGACCATTCCGGCGGCGTGGATTGGCTGGCAGTTCTGCCGCTTCTCTTCGTTGGGATCATCTCGCCTCTCACCCTCTTCGCGCCGCTGGCCTATGAGTACGTTGGCCGCGCGCCTGACGCACCGGCGCTGCCCACGCTCTTCCAGCGCCCGCCACCCTTCCAGCTCGCTTAATTCACTCAAAACTGGTCCGGCTTTGCAGAGCAGCTTCGGCTGTTGTGCGGTCGCGGCTTATTCATTCGTAAAGTTCTGCCTGCGATTTGTGAGGGGTGCTCATGCACATCGATCTTCTCTCTGTTTTAAGCTCCATTGCCGTCAATGCGCCTATTCTGGCCATTGTTGCCATTCTCGTTCACTACCAACTGCGCCGCGCCTTATGGCGGCGCAACAAACGGCTTGGAAAAAAGAATCCCGGATTTTGTCCGTCTTCCGCGGCAATGGGAATGGCTCTGCTTTTCATGCAGGTTTTTCACCGGCCCAGCGTTGCTCATGTTTTGGAAGAGAAACAGGACGTAGATGCTGATGAGGACGACGAGGGCGATCCGGAGAGTCTGAATAATCAACTCAACCGGCAACTCAAACGGATTCGGCGCGGCGAACCGGTTGACCGGCTGGTGTTAAGGCTTTGAGGCAGCGGGGTTCGTGGTATCCCACCCTAGCCGCAAACACAAAAACGCGGCGAGGGTGGGGCACCAATCCATTGTTCGTCGGATGGGCTTTGTAAAACCATTCGCAACCCTCAGCATTTACACTGGTAAACGGAGATTCCTGTGTTTTTTGATAAGGCTTTAACGAAGATTTTTGGAACTGCGAACGAGCGTCTGATCAAGCGTTTGATGCCGATGGTGGCGCTGATCAACGCTTTGGAAGACGACACGAAAAAACTTACCGACGATGAGTTGCGCGCCAAGACCGTCGAGTTCCGGGAGCGGATTGCCGAGCGGCTCAAAGAGATTCCTGACGACGCGGAGCACAAGGACGAACGCAAGGCCGCTGAGAAAGAGGCGCTGGACGAGGTTCTGCCCGAGGCCTTTGCCGTGGTGCGCGAGGCCGGTTGGCGCTCGGTACAGATGCGCCACTTCGATGTGCAGTTGATCGGCGGCATGGTGCTGCACTCCGGCAAAATCTCAGAGATGAAGACCGGTGAAGGCAAGACGCTGGTGGCGACCCTAGCCTGCTATCTGAATGCGCTGGCCGGGCACGGCGTCCACGTGGTCACGGTGAACGATTATCTGGCCAAGCGCGACGCCGAGTGGATGGGAAAGATCTACGAATTTCTGGGGCTGAGCGTCGGTGTCATCGTTCACGACCTCAGCGACGACGAGCGCAGAGCCGCCTACGCCGCCGACATCACTTACGGGACTAACAACGAATTCGGCTTCGACTATCTGCGCGACAATATGAAATTTGAGATAAAAGATTGCGTGCAGCGCGGGCACTACTACGCCATCGTCGATGAAGTGGATTCGATCCTGA
>CAYOYX010000187.1:0-2861 GCA_964408275.1 uncultured Occallatibacter sp. | reverse complement strand
CCGACAGCAAGATTCAGCGCACGGAGAACAAGGTCAACTTCCTGGCCGAGCAGCGCAAGATGATTCTGGACGCGAAGGCTACGCTCGGTGTGGGACAGCAACTGCTGCGCGGTAACCCGGAGCAGTTGAAGATGGTCGATATGGCTCTCGAATATCTGGAAGACGACACCTCGCGTACGCTGGGCGAGATTCGCGAGTTCTCCCGTTATACCGATAAGCTGCTGACCGACGACCAGATCGAATCCGGCGCGGCGGCGGACGAGGCGGCGGCGAAGTTCGCCGAATTCAACCAGAAGCTGCTCACATCGGGCAATCAATCCACAGGAGCAGACCAGATTCACATTCCGGGGATGGATACTCCGGCGCCGACCAAGATGCCGGGGACGCTGGCCAGCGTGGCCGCCTCCAACTCAAAATCCGACAGCGATTACGACAATATGTTCAAGTAGGCAACAACCAACGAATTCAAGGAAGGGAAGACAACAATGCCGCGTTTGAAGCCGCAAGCGAAGTTATTCCTGATTATTGTTTTGGGTGCGGGCGTGATCTTCGGATTGCGTTCCGCCATGCATCATGGCCTCATTCCAACCCCTGGCATCATGAAGGCAATCGTCGCATCGCGCGTGACCCTTCCTCCTCAGGAAGAGGCGCAGGTGGCCAACGTGCAGGCGCTGCCTTATCCGTCAACCTCTCCGGCCAATGTGAGTGCGACGCATATCCAATTTGACTTGTGGGAGTGGAATGCGATGTACGCCCTTATCTATGCCAACGGCGGCGCGGATACTACCAAAGGTTCGCTGATGGAGAAGAATGGCGTGAACCTGACCCTGCACCGCGAAGACTCAAATACGCAGATGGGGAATGACCTTACCGACTGCGCCAAGCAACTCCACGACGGTGAGAAGACCTGCTCCAAGGGCGCGGAGGCAATCGTCGTTATGGGCGATAGCGGCGGTCAGTGGCTCTCTAATCTGAATCCGATCCTGAAGAAGCTGGGACCGGAGTATCAAGCTGTGATCATCGGCGCGGTTGGACGCTCCAACGGCGAAGATGCGCTACTTGGTCCAGCCGAGTGGAAGTCAAATCCGCAGAGCATGAAAGGCAAGACTGTGGTCGGCGTCATTCGCGACGGCGATTGGAATATTGCGCTGAATTATCTGGGATCGAACGGCCTCAAGAACAATCCTGATCTGAAGACATACGACCCGGATGCGGTGAACTGGATTGCGGCTCCCGATGAGGATTACATCAAGGCAGTTACCGATGTTTTCATTCCCAATCGCTGCGAAGACCGCAAAGTGGTGAAGGATGGGCGTCCAACGGGCGAGACCAGAAACATCTGCCCGGACGGCGTGGTCACCTGGACCCCGGGCGATGAGCAGGCCGTGCATGGCCGTCCCGGAACCGCAAAGATCGTCTCCTCGCATGAGTACGCTTCGCAGATGCCGGCGGTGATCCTCGGCATCAAAAAATTCTTCAACGACAATCGCGATGAAATCTCCGGGCTGCTGGCTGCGAGCTTTCAGGCCGCCGACCAGGTGAAGGCCTTCGATGCCGTGCGCCGCAAAGCCGGAGATATATCCGCCAAGCTCTATAAGGATCAGACCGGCGACTACTGGTACAAGTACTATGGTGGCTTCCGCGATCCCAACTCCGGCCAGATGCTGGGCGGCTCGGCGGTCTTCGGGTTGGAGGACGACGTTAATTACTTCGGCCTCGATGGCAAACATAACAACAATATGCGCGCCACCTACGAGACCTTCGGAAAGATCGCCACGATGAACTATCCGGAGCTTTTCAAAGGCAGCCCCATTCCGCCGTACAAAGAAGCGGTCGATACGTCGTTCATCTTCGGCGCTCAATCGGTGCTGAATACCAGCGGCGTACAAGGCGCGAGCGCGGAGACGGTGGACTACGCCAAGGAGGCCCAAACCGGTGTCGTACTGGGTCACAAGGCCGTTTACATCAACTTCGCATCGGGTTCCGATCAGCCTTTGCCGGATAGCGTACCCACGCTGAACGAGTTGAAGGATTCACTGGCCATCAACTCGCAGTTGGCGCTCCAGATCGATGGCTATACAGACAACGCCGGCAGCGACGCAGTCAATGTGCCGTTGAGCGATAAGCGCGCGCAGGCCGTCAAACACTACTTCCAGCAAGTGGCGCCGATGAGCTTTCCTGACTCGCGTTTCAAACTGGTCGCGGGCCACGGTTCACAAAGCCCCATCGCTTCCAACGCTTCCGCTGGCGGCAAGGCGCTGAATCGCCGCGTTGAAATCACGCAAATCGGCCAGTAGTCTGCATTCACAACGGGGAGGCGCAAGCCTCCCCAAACCTTTTTTATCCGTGTGAAAAATTATGAATCATGCTGTCGCGGTGTTTTCACCGAATGCGGCTTTGAACAAGAGCGCTGTGCGAATCCTGGTAGCCACCCAGGTGGTCATCGTCGCCTTGTTATGGGTCTTTAGCCCATTCGTGTTGCTGCCCAAACCCGGCGAGGTTCTGAATGCGCTAGGTGATTTGTGGGAACAGGGACTGGGTGCAGAACTGATCACCAGTTTCTATCTCAACATTCAGGCTATCGCCGTGGCCACCATCGTTTCACTGCTGCTGGCTTATGCGACGGTGATGCCCTTCTTTCGTCCCATCGTTGCCTTGCTCAGCAAACTGCGCTTTCTGTCACTGGTAGGCCTGACCTTCTTTTTTACGGTGATGACCAAAAGCGGCCATGAATTAAAACTCTCACTGCTGGTCTTCTCGGTTTCGGTCTTCTTCGTCACAGGAATGGCCGACGTGATCAACGGTGTTCCGAAAGAGATGTTCGACTTGGCGCGCACGCTGCGCATGGGCGAATGGCGCGT
>CAYOYX010000186.1:0-2872 GCA_964408275.1 uncultured Occallatibacter sp. | reverse complement strand
GCGGTCCATCGAGATCGTTCCGCGCTCCATGCCGCGGATGCCTGAGACGATGAACGCCGCCGCTGCCAAAGCTCCGGCAGGATATTCGGTCTGCGGAACATGAGGAATAAAGCGCATGGCGTCAAGATGGCAAGCCAATCCACCCGGAGGCGTCACTACGGGAACACCTTTTTCGATCAGACGTTCGGCAAAAAACTTGATGGCGTCCGCCGAGGAGCCGGCGATTTCAAGCTCTGTCATCTCGCGCATTCCGACTGCCATCGCCTCGATCTCTTTTGACGACATTCCGCCGTATGTGTAGAAGCCTTCGTAGACCGGCAGCCAGGGCCGTATCGCCGCGTCCAAATCCTTGCGGTTGGTGGCGATGAGGCCGCCGCGTACCATGCAACTCTTGCGCCCCGAGAGATAACAGAGATCAGACACCTGCATCATCTCCAGGACAATTTCTTTGATCGACTTCTTCTCATACCCCGGCTCGCGTTGGCGAATGAAATATGCATTCTCGGAGATCAAGCTGGCATCCAGCACCAGCGGAATGCCGAGAGGCGCGATCAGTTCCTTCACCTCGCGCAAATTCGCGAGCGAAAACGGCTGGCCTCCAATCAGATTGGTGGTCGCTTCCATGCGCACGAAGGGAATCTTGTCGACGCCATGCTCGTTAATCGCGGCCTTGAGGCGTCCGAGGTCCATGTTGCCTTTGAAGGGATATGTACTCTGAGTATTAAGAGCCTCAGGCCCGAATAGCTCAAGGACCGTTGCTCCCATCAGATTGAAGTGGGCCTTGGTGGTAGTGAAGTGATAATTCATCGGAATGAATGTGCCGGGCTTGATGAAGGCCTTGGCCAGCAGATGCTCGCAAGCGCGTCCCTGGTGAGCGGGCAGCAAATACTCATAACCGAGAATCTCTTTTACCGAATCCGCCAGCTTGTAAAAGCTATCCGAACCGGCGTAGGCGTCATCGGCCAACAGCATGGCCGATTGCTGAGTATCGCTCATGGCATTCGTGCCGCTGTCGGTCAGCATATCCATAAAAATATCGCGAGTGCGAAGAAGGAATGTGTTGTAGCCCGCGGCTTCCATTGCGAGCACGCGCTCGCGAGCCGGGGCCAGGTGGACTTTTTGCACGATTCGTATCTTGTGCATTTCAATAGGAATTTCAGTGCCGTTAGACAGACGTATGCTCATGAGTTAACCAACCAGAGGTGAATTTTGAGAACCCAGCAATCATTTCACATGGAAGGTACAAGTGTAAAACGCCGCAGCGAACTCGTATTCTGTGCTATAGTTCATAGTGTTAGGCAAGCCCATGAAGCTCTTCAAGACGAGGTGGTTCGCGCGCTTCGCACGGCAGGAGAAGATCGCAAACGCCGGTCTGCGCACGGCCATCGAACGAGCCGAGCGGGGCCTCATCGATGCCGATCTGGGTGGCGGACTCATCAAGCAGCGCGTCGCACGGCAGGGACATGGACGATCCGGCGGCTATCGCGTGATTGTGGCCTATCGCGCAATGAATCGGGCCGTATTTCTTTTTGGATTCGCAAAGAGCGAACGAGAGAATATTGGCTCGGATGAATTGATCTTTCTTCGAGAGCTTGCCAAGAACTGGCTTGCTGCTGATCACGCCAAGATTCGAAAGGAAATTGAGACTGGCAACTTACAGGAGATCGAAGATGACAAAGAAACTTAGCAACTTGTCCGAGGCAATTCTCGAAATGGCCGGCGACCAGCTTCGCAGCGGCCTGATGGACAAAGCAGCCTACGAAAAGATCACCGCTCGCCTGCTCGGCGCACAGCCGCTTCCCACAGCCAAACCAATCAAAAGTGGCGAAATTCGCAGCCTGCGGGAGCGCGCCAACATGAGCCAGGCCGCCTTCGCCCGCACTCTCAACCTGAGCGCAGGCTACATCTCGCAGTTGGAGCGAGGCACCAAGCAACCCAAAGGCCCGGCGCTCGCCCTGCTCAACGTCATCCGCCGCAAGGGGCTTGAGGCGATTCTCTAGTACTTTTGAAGGAACTTCTTCCATGCCAAAAGAGCGAAAATCTCCGCAGGAAAAGAAGCAGTTGGAATTCGAAAAGGACCACTTCACATTCGGGATGCATTCTTCTCGGACATTCCCAAAAGTATGGAAGCGAAAGAAGACTCAAGCCAATCGTGAGAGTCGCCGCAAGGGCGACAAACTTTTCGCTCCGATGAAGCCGGAGATGTCCTCCGAGGACGTCAACCTTGCCATGGGAGATGTCACGCTCAAACAAATCGCCAAGTCTCTGGTCGGCAAGCGACTGCGCAAATCGAGCACGGTAACCGTTGGCGAAAAGGTGAGGTTGATTCTAGAAAAGCGTGCTGAAACAGTTGGGCGAAGAGTGAAGAAGCATCAAAAGTTTGACCTCCTGGCAGCAGAAGCAGTCGGTACGCTGATGTCGCTTGACGATGAGCAACTAGTTGATTTTATCAGGCGCGCCGTGGTCTTCCTTCACGGCGGAGATCCGATCGAATGGGCACGAATCAAGCAATCGGAAGACCGCATCGACCGCGCTCTATCGTTCCTAGAGAGCCATCGGCGCGGATCAGCCGATGTACATGACGCTCTATGCAGGAATGAAGAGATACTTATCGCGTTTCGAGATTGGGCGACGAAGGCGAACCGCATTCTGGGTCGAGATCGCAGAATCGTACAAAGAAAGATCGTGCAGAAGGAAGCGACAGAGAAGAAGGTGAAGACGCTGCGCCGCCAAGCCGAAGCTAGATGCATGGGAAAATAATCGGCCCAAGCGCACAAAAGCCATGCCGTAGAGGCATGGCTTTTTGCTTTGATATTAATGCCGGCGATCACCTAATCTCCCACACAGTCACCCGTGCAGTACCATCGGCCCA
>CAYOYX010000185.1:0-2903 GCA_964408275.1 uncultured Occallatibacter sp. | reverse complement strand
GATCCACTTGGCTTTCCTCAGATTACTGCTCAGGAGATCGTAAACAGGTTCTTAGCCGATTCGCCAATAATTTCAACGTTACGAACGACCGCATCCTGCAAGAGTTGGCTGGCAAAGAACTCTGCTTCGCTCACGCCTGCTGTGTACTGAAGAACACGATTCACAGCCTCCATGATATGGAGGAGATAGTCTTTGGCGCGGAGTTCGTGCTTGTTCACAGGGAGGCGGCCTCGGCGAGAACCTTGTCACGAAAGCGGGGATGAAGCTCTCCAGGAGTACGAAGGTCAACTTTGATTCCAGTGGCTTCTTCCAGCTTGGATTGCAGACTCACAATGGTCAGCAGGCTGGCACGCGGTGCGGGGTCCACCAGCAAGTCCAGGTCGCTGCCGTCCTCGTCGTCGCCGTGCAGCACCGAGCCGAAGACGCGCGGGTTTGCCATGCCGGCCTCTAGCACAAGCTGGCGGATCGTCTCGCGATGCTGCGGCAATACCTCGGACGGACGCATGACGAATTCACCTCCTGAAGCTGGTTTCAGTTTACAGCCTAATCACCGTTTATATCAGGGACATTTCTATTAGACTTCGTGAACTCTGCGAAAATCAAACTAATAGGGAGGCGGGTTTGACGGAAGTTCGGGAATCGTCTGGTCGCAGGCATCAGAGTCTCTTGTGGGTGAAGTGGGTTGCCGGAGGGCTGCTGTTGGCGCTGGCGGTGGCGGCAGTGGCGGCGGAGATCGCTCTGCGCCGCGTGGAGCCGTATTTGCGCGAGCGCATTGTCGAGGAACTGGAGAATCGCTTTCATGCGCGCGTGGAGTTGGACAGCTTTCAGCTCTCGCTGCTCGATGGACTCTCTGCCGAGGGCAAAGGTGTGCGCATCTGGCTGCCGAAGCAGGCGGAGGGCGCGGCGTTAAGTCAAGGCGATCCGCTGATTCGCTTGAACGAGTTTTGCTTTCATGCACCGCTCGCGTGGAGGCCGCATCAGCCGATTCGCGTTTCCGTGGTTGCTCTGAAGGGGCTGAGCATTCATCTGCCGCCGCGCGCGCAGTTTGAACGGTTGAGCGCGGGCAGTGCGGGATCGAATCCCACACCGGCGACAGAAACAACTACGTCGCGAGGGTGGGGCACACAGCTTGTGAGCTTCGATGTGGAGACGTTGGAGTGTACGAATGCTGAGTTAGTGATCGAAACTGACAAGCCGGGCAAGCTGCCGCTGGTCTTCGAGATTGCGCGCATCAAATTGACGAACATTGCCGCGGGCGGCGCGATCCACCTCAAGGACGAAGACCTGGCCTTGGGGGCCTCGGTGATTGGATTCGACGCCGAGCTGACCAACCCGCGCCCCAAAGGCACGATCTACACCACGGGCAGCTTTGGTCCGCTGAATACGGCGGACCTTGGCGCGGCTGCGTTGCAGGGCGACTATCGTCTGAAGAAAGCGGACCTGGCCAGCTTCAAAGAGATTGCTGGAACGCTCGACTCGACCGGCCACTACGCGGGTACGCTGCGCGATCTGACGGTTGATGGCGAAACCGAGACGCCGGATTTTCGGCTGACGCACTTTGGCAATGCGCTGCCGCTCTCAACGCGCTTCCACGCGCGCGTGGATGGGACGAATGGAGACACATGGCTGGAGCCGGTGGATGCGACGCTGGGTTGCTCGCACTTTACCGCAACGGGACAGATTGTGCGCGTGCCGGAGGATGGCGATCAGCAGTACGGCCACGACATTGCGCTCAACGTCAACGTGGACCGGGCGCGCATCGAAGATTTTCTTCGGCTTGCCGGACGCACGAACAACGTGCTGCTGACCGGCGATGTGCGAGTGAAGACCACGCTGCATATTCCGCCGGGGACTCCGCCGATGCATGAACGGCTGCAACTGAATGGCTGGTTCGCGCTGAACAACGCACTCTTCACAAGCGAAAAGATTCAGGGTCGCATCGCCGAGCTGAGCTTGCGCGGGCAAGGGCGGCCAGACGACTTGAAGACGACCGATCCGGCGAGCATTCTCTCGCGAGTGCAGGGCAACTTCCAGATGGCGGGCGGAGTGGTCACGCTGCCGGCGCTCGATTACACGGTGCCGGGAGCGCAGATTCAACTCAAGGGAAGTTATGGCGTCGAAGGCGGCGCGTTGAATTTTGATGGCACGGCGAAGATGGAGGCCACGGTCTCGAAGATGCTGGGCGGCTGGAAGGGCCTGCTGCTCTCGCCAGCCGACCGCTACTTCAAGAAAGACGGAGCGGGGACCGAGGTGGGCATATTCACATAGACGGAACGCGCGAAAAGCCGGAGTTTGGAATCGACTTTGATCGCAAGAAATCTGAAGAGCAATAGTGGCGGGCGCATGGCAGGTGCAATCCCGTATAATTCCTCCGTTCCGCAAAATAAGGCAACGGAGGCTTTGAATGGACCCGCTTATTCTGATTCCAGTGGGAGCCGCGGCTCTCATCGTTCTCATCATTCTTCTCAGCAGCTTTTTCACCGTGAACACCGCCGAAGTGGCGATCATCACGCGCTTCGGAAAATTTCTGCGCGTGGCCGATCCCGGACTGAACTGGAAGCGGCCATTTTTTGACAGTGTCGCGGGCCTCGTCAGCCTGCGCGTCAACCAGATTTCGCTGACGATGGAGACCAAGACCAAGGACAATGTCTTCGTGACGATTCCGATCTCGGTGCAGAATCGCGTGCGCCCGGAGAAGGTTTACGATGCCTACTACAAACTCTCCGACCCGACGGCGCAGATCAAGAGCTATGTGGAGCAGGTGATTCTGGGCCACGTTCCGGGCATGACGCTGGATGAGGTCTTCGCATCGCAGTCGTCGATTGCCGCGGCGGTGAAGCAGGAGCTTGACGCCGACATGGCCACCTTCGGCTTCGAGATCGTGAATGTGCTGGTCACCGACA
>CAYOYX010000184.1:0-2981 GCA_964408275.1 uncultured Occallatibacter sp. | reverse complement strand
TGTTCTTGTTGTAGGTGCCGCACTTCTGGCAGAGCACATCGCCGGGATGGAAGGGATCGGTAATGACCATCGCCCCGCAATGCACGCAGGCTGTGCGCAGGTGATGCAGCCCCTTCAAGTGTCCGCACTTGCACTCCCAGTTGCCGATGGAAAAATCCACAAAGTCCAACTGCGAGATTCCGCGGAAGTCGGTAATCGGAAATACCGAGACAAAGACCGACTGCAAGCCCGCGTCGGCGCGCTCATTGGGCAGCTTGTCCATCTGCAAGAATCGCTCATACGAGCTTCTCTGCACTTCAATCAGGTTGGGAATCTGGGTTGCTGTGGGAATCTTTGAAAAATCGAGCCGGCTGCGTATCGCGCGCTTCTCGTTGGGCATGTTCACTCCTGACCCTGGTCGCTCCGGCGCTCAGGCCAACCAAAACCTGGCTGTGGGCCGGGCCGTCGCCCGAGTCTTGTCGGCGCCGGCAAATTACGGTAATAAGTCAATAAAACCCGGACTGGTACTTGCAACCTCCAGCCCCACAATCCTCAAAAACGCCGGAAATCTCCCTCGACCATCCAACCTCCGGTGAGAATCCGGTTAAAAAACGCCTTCATACACATCCTGCCCATTGCCGATGATCCGGCAAATGCGCTATAGCATAACCAGGGATCAGCTATCCCCAAGCCAAATCCGCGCAACCGAGCAATTATGCGCAGCGGGTGAAGCTGTTTACGATTCTGGTACGCGACAGAAAGATTGACCCCAAAAAACCGCGTCGCCACTGCCGAGAGACACGAATGGCTCGCAAGGACACGATGCCCCGCGAGCGCGGCTCATTGCCTGTGCTCCCATTCGAATTCGCCTGCCTGCTCTCGCCGATCCCAAAGCTCGCTTCCGCCACTCGTCAGCCAGCTAGATTCATCGTCAATAATTGCCCAGCCTGCCGCCTGAGTAATCCATTGACTCCAAGGCACTTAACTACATTGCGAAGCTCGCATCCCGTGGGCTTGGCTCTACCCTGGGCGAGCGGACGCTTGCGTGCCCACACCCTATCTCATACACACGCCAACCAAACCTGTCTCAATCCCTCAAAAAATCGGAGTGAGCCGAAAAGACGCAATCATTATCTTACCGCGTCCCGGCATGACTTGCAAGCTACCCGACAACTCTGCCGGGTAGCCTGATCGTGCGAATGTGACTGAGGCTACTTGATTTCGATGGTCGCGATGCCTTCAAACTTCTTCTTGATGGCCTCGGCCTCTTCCTTGGTCGCGCTCTCCTTCAATGGCTTAGGCGCGCCGTCAACCAAGTCCTTGGCTTCCTTCAGGCCCAGCGAGGTAATCTCGCGCACAGCCTTGATGGTGTTGATCTTGTTTGCGCCGAAGTCCTTCAGAATCACCTGGAACTCGGTCTTCTCCTCAGCCGCCGGAGCCGCCGCGCCGCCGCCGGCCGCCACTGCTACCGGAGCCGCCGCCGCCGCCGAAACGCCAAGGCGCTCTTCCAGCTTCTTCACCAGAGCCGCCGCTTCCAGCAGGCTCAATGCTACGATTTGCTCTTCCAACTGCGCTAAATCCGCCATTTTTCTCTCCATTCACAACCGTTTTGATTTTTTATTCCCGGCCGTTGACCCAGACTGAAAGTTTCCGATGCGCCAGACCCGCGCACTCTCCGCCCATCTCCCGGCCAAAACCTTAAAACAGTTCTCAGTGGTCAGTTATCAGTAGTCAGTACCGAAAATCCCGGTTTAGGCGTACTGAGAACTGATAACTGATTACTGACAACTGCGCGGCTCTTACGCCGCCGCTGCAAACTTTTCCTTCTCCACGCCCTGGCCGACCACCACCGCCAGATCGCGACCCGTGGCATTCAGCACCGTCACCAGGCGCTGCGCCGGAGCATTAATAAGGAAGAGCAGCTTCGAGAAGAGTTCTTCCTTGCCCGGCATCGTCGCCAGCGCCTTCACTTCGGCCACGGTCAGCAACTTGCCGTCCACAATGCCCAGCTTGAACTGGAACTCCGCCGCGTTATCGCCTGCCCACTTGGCAAAGACCTTCGCCAGCGCCACCGGATCGCCCGCAGTGAAGGCCACCGAGTTCACGCCCTTCAGTCCCTTCAGCGCATCCTCGACTTTGGTGCCCTTGCCGGAGACCGCCGCCAGCTTGTTCTTCACCACGCGATATTTGCCGCCCGCCTCGCGAATCACCTTGCGCAGCTCATAGTCCTTGGCCACGGTCAGCTTGGCAAATGTGCCGATGATCGCCGTCGTCGAGCCTTCCAGCTCGCTCGCCAGCAGCTTGACCTTCTCTGTCTTCTTCGCTCTTGAAATCGCCATTGTCTTCGCTCCGCTCCGACAGTTCTCAGTTGTCAGTTGTCAGTTGTCAGTTCTCAGAACCGAAGAACCTATCTGCCGCTGAATCCTGTCAGTAATTCCAAACTGTTCTGCCCGCACCGGGCTCGCTTTACTCTTCCGGCTCCTCAATCGCAATACAATATGCTGGCAACCGGACGCTGACAACTGACAACTGAGAACTAACAACTGAGAACTGCTTTTAGTGCTTTCCCGCCGCATCGGCAACCGCCGAATCCAGCGGCACTCCGGGACCCATCGTCGAACTCAGTGTGATGCTCTTGATGTATTTGCCCTTGGCCGCCGAGGGCTTGGAGCGCACCACCGCGCCGATCACCGTCGTCGCATTGTCGATCAGCTTTTGCGGATCAAAGCTCAGCTTGCCCACCGGCACATGAACCAGGCTGGTCTTGTCGGCGCGATACTCCACCTTGCCGGCCTTGATCTCTTTCACCGCCGCGGCCACATCCATCGTCACGGTTCCGGTCTTGGGATTCGGCATCAGACCCTTCGGTCCCAGAACCTTGCCCAGCCGGCCCACCACCTTCATCATGTCGGGCGTCGCGATCAGCGCGTCGAAGTCCGTCCAGCTTTCCTTCTGGATCTTCTCCACCATCTCCTCGCCGCCCACAAAATCAGCGCCCGCCG
>CAYOYX010000183.1:0-2989 GCA_964408275.1 uncultured Occallatibacter sp. | reverse complement strand
CTTTTCTGGCGTCTTCGCAATATCCGGTCTCAAGATCGTAAACAGGTTCTTAGATGAATTCGCAAAAATTCACTCTTTGATTGCTCCATTCCAGCCGATAGTGCAACCAGAGTCGCGCAAGTGAGCAGGGATTGCCGGCTCGTCATATTTACGTCGCAATCAAATGCTGATCGTAATTCGGGAGATGGAAAGAGGTTGGGTGTGCCCATTGTGTTGGAGCAGAGTGAGTCGCTTAGCGTGCTTCGCCTGGAGGGTGCAATCGACATTGCCTCAGCAGGTGAGTTGAAGGAATTGTTGCTTAAGGCTTTGCAATCGCCGAAAGAGGTGAACATCTCGCTGGCAGACGCAACTGATCTGGATGTGACGGCGGTGCAGTTGCTCTGGGCTGCTGAACGCAAGGCAAAAGGATCAGGCGTAAGGTTTTCGCTCGCAGGAGATGTGCCGGAGCAGATTCGCTCCAATCTTGGTGAGGCGGGTCTTCAGCAATTGATTGAATTTGTGGACGCTGGATAAGCAAGCGGGGTGAACGGTTGTCGATGGCGAGCAAGGCAGACCAATTCAAGAATTCCTTTCGCGAGGAGGGCCGCGAGGTTCTTGTCGACCTTGAATCGGCGCTGCTGGCGTTGAATGATAATCGCGCGGATAAAGAATTGGTGGGTCGTGTCTTTCGCGCCCTGCACACGCTCAAAGGCTCCGGGGCGATGTTCGGCTTCGAGGACATGGCCACCTTCACGCACAATCTGGAGACGGCCTTCGATGAGGTGCGCAATGGGCGGCTGGAGATCAGTTCAGAGCTGATTGATCTGACCCTTTCGGCGCTCGATCAGATTCGAGCGATGCTCGAAGAGGGAACAGCCAATGCGCCAGTGGCCGACCCGGCGGTGTGCGCTGAGATTCTGACCAAGGTGCGGCGCCTGACTGGAAAGCCGGAGAAGCCGGCCAAGATCAAGAGCAAGCAGTCCAAAACCGGCAACGCATCCAAGGCCGAGTTTGAGGCTGGTTCGGAAACAGTGGCAAGCCCGGTGCGGGAGTGGTCGATCCGCTTTGCACCCGGCGCCGAATTCATGTTGAACGGCGCCAATCCTCTCTTGCTCGTGCGCGAGTTGAAGCAGATGGGCGGCCTGGCGGTCCGAGTCAGCATGGCGTCGCTTCCGCCGCTGAATGAACTGGATCCCGAGCGCTGCTATCTCCGCTGGGAGATGGTGCTGTCGACAACGGCCGAGCGTGATGCGATTCGCGATGTATTTATCTTCGTCGAGGACAGTTGCGAGCTGACGATCGAGCCGCTCGCGACCACTACGTCTGCTACGTCTGCTCCCACACCTGTAGCTTCATTAGTTGCGACCGATGCCGACCTGACGGCCCGCGCCCTTGAAGACAAGCGCTCCCAGGCCGGCGGACGCCGTTTTTACGACGGACCTGACAATGCATCGAGCCTGCGTGTTCCCGCCGCCAAACTGGACCAGTTTGTCGATCTGGTGGGCGAGTTGGTTACGGTGCAGGCGCGGCTGAGCGAGATTGCCGCCAAAAATGACGATCCCGAGGTCGCCGCGGTCTCGGAAGAGATCGAACGGCTGACTTCTTCTCTGCGCGAAAACTCAATGAACATCCGCATGATGCCCATTCGCGCGACCTTTGAGAAGTTTCGCCGTTTGGTGCATGATCTGGCGCGCAATCTGGGCAAGAATGTCGAGATGACCATCGAGGGCGCGGAGACGGAGTTGGATAAAACGGTCATCGATCAGTTGAGCGACCCGCTGATGCACTTGATTCGCAACAGCATGGACCACGGCATCGAGCCGCCGGATGCGCGCATCGCGCAGGGCAAGTCGGCGACGGCGACGATTCATCTCGCGGCGCGGCACTCGGGCGCAAATGTGTTGATTGCGGTCTCGGATGACGGCGGCGGCATCAATGCGGCTGCGGTGCTCGAGCGCGCCATCGAGCGTGGACTGGCGGCGGCCGGAGAACAGCTCAGTCAATCGGAGATATTCTCTTTTATCTTCCAGCCGGGCTTTTCGACCGCCAAGCAGGTGACCGATGTGAGCGGGCGCGGCGTGGGCATGGATGTCGTTCGGCAGCGGGTGGAGAGCCTGCGCGGCTCGATCGACGTCTCCAGCAAACCGGGCGAGGGAACGACCGTAACTCTTCGCCTGCCGCTGACGCTGGCCATCATCGACGGCCTGCTGGTGAGCATCGGCGAGGCTTTTTTTGTTCTGCCGCTGGCCAATACGCAGGAATGCATCGAGCTGACGCAGGCCGATGTGGCCGCAGCCAACGGCAAGCATCTGGCCGATGTGCGCGGCGAGCTGATTCCCTACATCCGATTGCGCGAGCACTTCAACATCCGCAGCCCGCGTCCGGAGATCGAGCAGATCATGATCGTCGAGACCGATGCCGGACGATATGGCTTTGTGGTGGACAAGGTGCTGGGCGATTGCCAGACAGTGATCAAAAATCTGGGACGCTTCTACCGGCACGTGCAGGTGGTCAGCGGGGCGACGATTCTGGGCAACGGAACGGTAGCCCTGATTCTCGACCCTGAACGGCTGGCCGCGGACGCGGTGCGCGCCATATCGAATGGGCAGCGGAGGCTCACCACAGCCTCCAAGATCACGCCGGGCGACCGGGAAAGGAAGGCCGCTCAGCAAAAAGCTTAAGTCATCGTCGGCTCTGGACGCGAAGGCCAGCGCTCGTCCAATAACGATTCAACCGGCTGTGTCCTGCGTTCTGCTCATACTTGTCCGTTGGCGGATGGTTGAGCAGGAATAAGTGACTGCAGCGAAAGGAAGGGGCGATTTCATGCCAACTGCATTGGTAAGTGAAGGCCGGAAGCTGCATGGCGCCGGCAACGGAAATGGACACGGGAGCCGCGAACGCGAGTCTTCCCAAGCGCATCTGGTCGAAGACGACGACTCGATGCTTGTATTGCAAGAGATCATGCGCCTGGTGGACGCCTCCAAAGAGGGCCGTCTCTCCGAGCGCGGCA
>CAYOYX010000182.1:0-3019 GCA_964408275.1 uncultured Occallatibacter sp. | reverse complement strand
CGGTGCTGACGCTGACCACCGGCACAGCCTTCATCATGTGGCTGGGCGAGCAGATAACTGAGCGCGGCATCGGCAACGGCATGAGCTTGCTGATCTTTACCGGCATTGTTGCAGGCTTGCCCCGCGGCGTCTACGAACTCTATCAGAAGGTCCAGACCAACCAGTGGGGTTCGTTTACCTTCCCGGCGGTCATCCTGCTGGTTGTGTTCATGTTCGCCGTGGTGGGCTTCATCGTCTTTGTCGAACGCAGCGAGCGACGCATCCCCATCCAGAGCGCAAAGCGCATCGTTGGTCGGCGGATGATGGGCGGCCAATCCAGCCATCTGCCTCTTAAAGTCAACTCCGGCGGCGTGATGCCGGTCATCTTTGCCGCCTCCATCCTCTCGGCTCCGATGTTGCTTCGACAGACCGAGTTTGTGCAGAATAGCAGCTTCTTGCTGCGCATCATCGATGCGATGGCGCCCGGCGAACCCTGGTACGAAGCCCTATACATTCTGGCGATCATCTTCTTCGCCTACTTCTACATCTCCATCGTGATGAAGCCGGACGACATCGCCGACAACTTCCGCAAATCCGGCTCCTTCATTCCCGGTATTCGCCCCGGCAAGCGGACCTCCGATTTCATTAACGACATCCTAACCCGTATCACATTGGTCGGCGCTGTTTACCTGATTATCATTTCGCTAGTGCCAACCTTCCTGATCTCGGGCATTCACTTGAATCATCTTTGGCTGGTTGGCGATTTCTTCCAGCGTCTGCCCGCCTGGATGACAGGCGGATTGGGAATCTCATTCTACTTTGGCGGCACCTCGCTGTTGATCGTCGTGGGTGTGGCCATGGATACCGTTAACCAGATCGAATCGCAGCTGATTATGCGCCATTATGACGGCTTTTCGCCGCGCTCCGGTCGTGTTCGTGGAAGGAAAACCTGGTAATGTCCTCATCTGTTGATACAGTCAATTCAGGCCGGGAAAAGGGGCAAGTGACTCCTCCCGGCCCCATCCTTTTGTTGGGCGCGCCCGGAGTGGGCAAGGGAACCCAGGCCAAGGAACTGGTAAAAATCTGGGGAATTCCGCAGATTTCAACCGGCGACCTGCTGCGTGGCAACGTGGCCCAGGGCACCGAGCTGGGCAAGACTGCCAAGGAGATCATGGGTCGCGGCGAACTGGTTCCCGACTCGCTGGTCAACGAGATGGTTGCGGTGAGGCTCACGCAGCCCGACACGGCAAATGGCTACATTCTTGATGGTTTCCCGCGTACGCTGGGGCAGGCTGGCTGGCTGGATGGCCGTCTGGCGGCTCTGGCAACAGGGCTTCCGGTGGTTGCTGTCAGCATACAAGTGGACTATAATCAACTCTTGCGCCGTATTACCGGGCGCAGGAATTGCCCTGTCTGCCAGAGCATCTATAACCTTTACGGCAAGCCTCCCGCGAAGGAAGGTTTTTGCGACGTGGATGGCGCCGCGCTGGTTCAGCGAGCCGATGACACGGAAAAGGTCTTCGAGGAGCGTATGCGCGCTTATACGGCCTTAACCGCGCCGGTCGTTGACCATTACCGCGCGCAGGGAAGATTTGCGGAAGTGGATGGAGACCGGCCAATTGCTGAGATTGCGGCCGGAATTGTTGCCGCCGTCGAGCGGTTGAGGAGCTAGTTCTCAGCCGTCAGTTCTCAGTTGTCAGTTACGCTCACGATGGGCAATTGCTGAGAACTAAGAACTGAGAACTGAGAACTGTCCACTGAAAGCTGGGTGAGTGGCAGTAGTACTGAAGTCGTCCGGTGAGATCGAGAAGATGTACCGCGCGGGACAGGTAGTTCGCGAGGTGCTCGAGTTGGTGCGAGGGCTGGTAAAGCCGGGGGCAACGACACTCGATCTGGAAAAAGCAGCCGAGGCGCGCAGCAAAGAGTTGGGCGTCAAGCCGGCCTTCAAGGGCTACCAGGGTTTTCCCTGCTGCTTGTGCACTTCGGTCAACAGCGAAGTAGTGCATGGCATACCGTCGGCCAAACGAATCCTCAAAGAAGGGGAGATCGTTTCGGTCGATTACGGAGCATTTGTTGACGGCTACTGCGGCGATGCGGCGATCACGGTTCCGGTGGGCAGAAAGATCGACCCAACGGCAACGCGGCTGGTCGAAGTGACCGAGGCTTCGCTGAACGCGGCGATTGCGGTTGTGAAACCAGGGGCGACTCTGGGCGATGTCGGCTTCGCGGTGCAGAAGGTAGTCGAGGCCGCGGGGTTTTCGGTTGTAAGGGATTTTGTGGGCCACGGCATCGGCGTCCATATGCATGAGGATCCGCAGGTGCCGAACTTTGGCGTTGCCGGACGAGGCATGAAGTTGAAGGCAGGTCTGGTGCTCGCCATCGAGCCGATGGTGAATGCGGGCAAGCACGACGTAGTAGTGCTGGGCGACGGCTGGACGGCAGTCACCGCGGATGGAAGCATGAGCGCTCATTTTGAGCACACGGTGGCGGTGACCGCTGCCGGAGCAAGAGTCTTAACCGGGTAGCACGCCCGGTACAACAGGCCGGAAGGCGCTCAAAGCGCGGCGGCGGAAGTGGAATGCGGTTTGTCGAAAGAAGACATGATCGAGGTCATGGCGGTGGTCACGGAGACGCTGCCCAATGCCATGTTCAAGGTCAAGCTCGAGAACAATCACGAAGCGCTGACGCACGTATCGGGAAGGATGCGCAAGAACTTCATCAAAATCCTTCCGGGTGACCGCGTGGCCGTGGAGCTGAGTCCGTACGACCTGAACCGCGGGCGGATCGTTTACCGGTACAAATAGCCTTTAGCTCTTAGCTTTTAGCTATCAGCTTGTTTGTTGGAAGTTGAAGAACTTTGGAATCACAAGAACAGAGCTAAAAGCTAATAGCTAATGGCTAACAGCTTTCAGGAAGGGCAGTAACAGATGAAAGTCCGTGCATCGGTCAAAAAGATTTGCGTAAAGTGCAAGGTCATCACCCGTCGCGGTGTGGTCAGGGTGATCTGCGAGAACGCAAAGCACAAGCAGCGCCAGGGCTA
>CAYOYX010000181.1:0-3110 GCA_964408275.1 uncultured Occallatibacter sp. | reverse complement strand
GCGCCGCCATCAGCGTCTCCGGCACATACCGCCCGCCATAGACGCCAAAGCGCCCCGCGCGCGGCTCGGACGGATTTGCCGGAATGATGATTGATGCCATGGGGCCTCCTGCGGACTTGCACAAAGATGAGAACTCTTCAGTGTACAAGGACGGTGTGTTTCTCAGTGGCTAGCAAATCGTGCAAGCTTCATATCCACCCCATGTGGCTGGGCGCCACGTCCCCTCGCGCTTTTCGAAGGCATACCAGTTCACAGTGCAACTACTTCCTCCGGCCCCTTCATTCCATCCAAGCGAACTTGCGTGTACTAATCCAAAAGTACGCGCATGATCGAAGTAGACTTCACTTATTCTGATGAGCGGTCCTCGCCCTATATACTTTCGTTCGAGTTTGCTGTCTAAATGCCATGGCTTTACCGGTGCTAAGCATTGCGGTTCAAAGAGCTTGGAATACTCATTGATGTGTTTACTGTCCATCAGTCGATATGGAAGCCGCAGGTTGAATTTTCTCTCTAACTTCACTCGAACGCCATCGCGGATAGTAAATTCCTTTACGGCTTCATTAAACTGAGCCATTCGGTCTTCAGACACATTCATCAAAACACCGCCGCCAGACATGGCACGTTGTATGGGTGTCATTGGGGGCTTCGTCTCTGCAACAGGACGCTCGTTATATGTAGAACTGCGTGGATTTTCCGTCGCATTCAAAATCAGATATTCTTTCGTTGTTTTTTGCAAGACGGTAATCAGCAGCGAAAAAATTGCATAGGAATCGTCCGCTCGATCCGCAGGCATGGGGACGGGCCTGCTTTCCGTAGAAGGTGTTAACGACTTCTGCGCAAGAGCAGTCAGACTGGCAAGAGTGATGCCAGCCTGCGCGCAGAAAGTACGGCGGTTCATTTTCATAAGAATCCTTCGCGAATTATAAATCGCGGACTACAGCATATTCCCACAAATCTCGCAATTGAATGGCAACCCCAGAATACGGATTGTCCACGTTATTGTAATCGAAGATTGACTTGCGGTCCGCCAGCGAATAAACCGGCCATTCCAATTACATGAGCTTCCTTACGCCTTCCGCAATGCCGCAACTCGTCGTTGAGCAAAGTAGGCTGAAACCTCATCGTGAGGAATCAGTGTACGATAAACTCAGTAGTTTTCCATCGAATTTCTATCGGTATTATTATGTTGTAATCACTGGCTCGGGACTAGAGGATCATCGCTTCAATCCTTTTTTCCCAACCTCATACTTCAACAATCTGCAAAGAGAATGATGCGGAATCAGGTTGATTCGCACGGAGATGATAATGAGCACACCGGCCACTTCCCCAAGCCCCAGCCACAAGCGCTACTTCTTCGACAAATTCGGCCTCACCGAGCGCCTCCTCGAGCGCTGCCTCGGAGAAGCTCTCTCCGCCGGCGGCGACTACGCAGACCTCTACTTCGAGTCGGTCACCGCCACCGCTCTCGGCGTCGATGAGCAGATCGTCAAATCCGCCTCGCAAGGCGTCAGCGCCGGCTGCGGCATCCGCGTCCTCTCCGGCGAGCGCACCGGCTACGCCTACACCGATAACCTCAGCTCCGAGCGCCTTCTCCACGCCGCCCGCACCGCCGCGCTCATCGCCTCCGGCCCCGCCGCGCAGCCCGTGCAGGGCTTCACCGATGCGCCCGTCGCCGATCTCTACCCCGTTCCTCTCGGCGGCTACGATCTCGATCTCGCCGCGCGCCTCGAGCTGATTCTTCGCGCCGACCGCGCCGCTCGTGCTTATGACTCGCGCATCGTTCAGGTCCGCGCAAGTTATGCCGAAGAACTTCGCCGCATCCTTATCGCCGCCTCTGACGGAGCCTTTGCCAGCGACACGCAGCCCCTCTGCAGGCTGAATGTTTTTGTCATCGCCAAAGACGGCGAGACCACCACCAAAGGCACCGCAGGCGGCGGAGGCCGCGCCGGTCTCGACCAATTCACCGGCTCCAAAGACCCGGAGCACCTGGCCCGCGAGGCCGCCCGCGGAGCCATCCTCCAACTCAACGCCGTTCCCGCGCCCGCCGGTGAAATGGAAGTTGTTCTCGGTCCCGGCTGGCCCGGCGTTCTCCTTCATGAAGCCGTAGGCCACGGTCTCGAAGCCGACTTCAACCGCAAGAAGACCTCGGCCTTTGCAGGACTGATTGGCCAATCCGTCGCCAGTTCCAAAGTGACCGTCGTCGATAACGGAACCATCGCCGGCCGCAGAGGCTCACTCAACGTCGATGACGAAGGCTCGGCCACCCAGGAAACAGTTCTCATCGAAGGCGGCATCCTGCGCGGCTACCTCACCGACAAGCTCTCCGCCCGCCTGATGAACGCCGCCAACACCGGCAGCGGCCGCCGCGAGAGCTATCAGCACATCCCCATGCCGCGCATGACCAACACCTATATGCTCGCCGGCGATGACGCGCCCGAAGACATTCTCCGCTCCGTCAAGCACGGCCTCTACGCCGTCAACTTCGGCGGCGGACAGGTTGATATTACGAACGGAAAATTCGTATTCTCCGCCTCTGAGGCCTATTTAATCGAAGACGGCAAAATCACCGCCCCGGTTCGCGACGCCACGCTGATCGGCAACGGCCCCGAAGCCCTCAAGCACGTCTCCATGGTCGGCCACGACCTCAAGCTCGACGAAGGCATCGGCACCTGCGGCAAAGACGGCCAATCCGTCCCCGTCGGCGTCGGTATGCCCACCATCAAGCTCGACAAAATGACCGTCGGTGGAACGGGAAGGTAGGAGTTTCGATGTTTTGGGTCTGTTCCAGAACTGTAAATTCACCACAAACCTGTCATCCTGAGCGAAGCGTTCTTCAGCGGAGTCTAAGGACCTGGTTGCTCTTTGCAGTTGACAATATCTCAAATTTGAGATAGGATCACATATGCGTTGGTCGGTCGAGGTTCTGAACGATACGGTAGCCGAGGAGATTCGGTCCTTACCAGCGGATATGCACGCCAAGTTCCTTCGCATCGCGCTGCAAATTGAGCAGGCAGGCTTGGAGACAATGCATGAGCCGCAAGTCAAGCATCTCGAAGGCAAGCTCTGGGAGATGCGTCTGACGGGCAGGGATGGCATTGCACGCGCCCTGT
>CAYOYX010000180.1:0-3171 GCA_964408275.1 uncultured Occallatibacter sp. | reverse complement strand
CATCCGATTCTGACCAATCGCGATCTGGAGAAGCTGAAGCGCGTCTCTTCGGGAGATCTGCTGGCGACGACGCTGCCGACGCTCTTCCGCGCCGCTGACGGCGAAAAGGCCCTCAAGCAAGCGCTCGACGATCTTGGCGCGCGCGCCTCGCACGCCGTTGATTCGGGTTATACGCTGCTGATTCTCTCTGACCGCGGCGTCGATGCGACCTACGCTCCGATTCCCAGTCTGCTGGCGATGGCCGCCGTTCACAATCGATTAGTGCAGGAGAAGACGCGCACGCAGGTGGCACTGATTATCGAGAGCGGCGAGCCGCGCGAGATCATGCACTTTGCTCTATTGATCGGCTATGGCGCGAGCGCGATCAATCCCTATCTTGCCATCGAGACCGTCCACGACCTGAAGCGGCTGGGTCTGCTGCCGCACAATATCACCGGCCCTCATGCCGAGAAGAATTACATCAAGGCCGTCAACAAAGGCCTGCTGAAGACTTTCTCGAAGATGGGCATCAGTACGCTGCAAAGCTATCGCGGCGCTCAGGTCTTCGAGGCCGTGGGGTTGAATCAATCGCTGGTGGACGCGTATTTTTCCGGCACGGCGTCGCGCATCGAGGGCGTCGGTCTGGATGTGCTGGCGCGCGAGGCGTTGATGAAGCATGAGTACGCCTTCCAGCCGCTGACTGAGTCGGAGACTGAATTGGTCGTCGGCGGCCAATATCAGTTCCGTCTGGATGGCGAGTATCATTTGCAGAATCCTGAGACGATTGCCAAGCTGCAACAGGCGGTGCGGCAGAATAATCCGGCTACCTTCCAGGAGTACACCGACCTGCTCGATAACCAGAGCCGCCATCTCTGCACGCTGCGCGGATTGCTCAAACTGAAGTACGTTGACAAGCCGCTGCCGATTGATGACGTCGAGCCGGCAAAAGAGATCGTCAAGCGCTTCACGACCGGCGCGATGAGCTTCGGGTCAATCAGCAAAGAGGCGCACGAGACGCTGGCGATTGCCATGAACCGGCTTGGCGGAATGTCCAACACCGGCGAGGGCGGCGAGGATGAAGAGCGTTTCAAGCGCGATCCGAATGGCGACTTGCGCCGCTCGGCTGTGAAGCAGGTGGCCAGCGGTCGCTTTGGCGTGACGACGAATTATCTTGTCAATGCCGACGAGTTGCAGATCAAGATGGCGCAGGGCGCAAAACCCGGTGAAGGCGGACAACTGCCCGGACACAAGGTCGATGCGATCATTGCCAAGACGCGCCACTCGATTCCCGGCGTGGGATTGATCTCGCCGCCGCCGCACCATGACATTTACTCCATCGAAGATCTGGCGCAGTTGATCTACGACCTGAAGAATGTAAATCCGAAGGCGCGCATCGCCGTAAAATTGGTCTCGGAGGTGGGCGTGGGTACGGTCGCCGCGGGCGTCAGCAAGGCACACGCCGATGTGGTGCTGATCTCCGGCGACAACGGCGGCACCGGCGCATCGCCGCTCAGTTCTATCAAGCACGCGGGATTGCCGTGGGAGTTGGGCCTGGCCGAGACGCAACAGGTGTTGCTGCTGAACGACCTGCGCGGGCGCATCAAGGTGCAGACCGACGGCAAGCTCTCCACCGGACGCGACGTGGTGATCGCGGCACTACTGGGCGCGGAAGAGTACGGCTTCGCAACCGCGCCGCTGATTACGATGGGCTGCATCATGATGCGCAAGTGCCATCTGAACACCTGTTCGGTGGGCATTGCGACACAGGACCCCGTCTTGCGCGCGCGCTTCCAGGGCGCTCCAGAGCACGTGGTCAACTTCTTCTTCTTTGTTGCCGAGCAGGTTCGCCAGCACATGGCCAAGCTGGGCTTCCGCAAGGTCGATGAGATGGTCGGCCGCGTGGACAAGATCGACGCCGCCATTGCGCACGAGCATTGGAAGGCCAAGGGAATTGATCTCTCTTCCATTTTGTACGCGCCTACCGTGCCATCGCGCGTGGCCCGCCGCAAGAGCTGTGCTCAGGATCACGGCCTGGATGTCGCGCTCGATCACAAACTCATCGAGGCCGCCGCTCCGGCACTCGAATCGCAGAAGAAGGTCAAAGCCAGTTTCGCGATTCGCAATGTGCATCGCACCGTGGGCGCTATGCTCGGCGGGCAGATCGCCATGCGTTACGGCTCGGCTGGATTGCCTGATGAGACGATTCACTTCAAGTTCAACGGCTCGGCGGGGCAGAGCTTCGGCGCATTCGTGCCCAACGGCGTAACGCTGGAACTGGAAGGCGACTCCAACGATTACATGGGCAAAGGACTCTCCGGCGGGCGCATCATCGCCTATCCGCCTAAGGACTCTAGCTTCCTTCCCGAAGAGAGCATTCTCGTCGGCAACGTGGTGCTCTATGGCGCCACCAGCGGAGAGGTTTTTCTCAACGGCATCGCCGGCGAGCGATTCTGCGTGCGCAACTCCGGCGCCACCGCGGTCGTCGAGGGCGTGGGCGACCACGGCTGCGAGTACATGACCAACGGCATGGTCGTCATCATCGGCAAGACCGGACGCAACTTCGCCGCCGGCATGAGTGGTGGACGCGCCTTTGTTCTTGACGAGCAGGGCGACTTCACCGCGCGCCGCTGCAACACGACGAGCGTCGATCTGGAGCCGCTGGTGCTTGCTGAAGACATCGCCGAGGTGCGCCGCCTGCTCGAACGCCATCGCGATTACACCGGCAGTCCGCGCGCAGCCTGGATTTTATCGAATTGGGCAGAGGCGCAGCCGCGCTTCATTAAAATCTTCCCGCATGAATACAAGCGCGTGCTGGGTATTGCGCGCAAAGAAGGGAACGAAGGGAATGAGGGTAATTACTCCCCAGCAACACCCCCAGTTTCCCCAATAAATCCGTCGCCCGTGGCGGCGGCAGCCGAGGTGCAGCATGGGTAAGGTGACAGGATTTCTGGAGATAGAGCGCGAGCAGCCTGCCCGCCGCATCGTCGATGAACGGCTTCACGACTGGTTCGAGATTTATCAGCCATTTCCGGAAGAGAAGCAGAAGGAGCAAGCGGCGCGCTGCATGGATTGCGGCGTTCCCTTCTGCCACACCGGCTGTCCGGTGAACAATCTAATTCCCGACTGGAACGATCTCGCCTACAACAACCGCTGGGAGCCGGCGATCCGCCGCTTGCACGCGACGAATAATTT
>CAYOYX010000179.1:0-3273 GCA_964408275.1 uncultured Occallatibacter sp. | reverse complement strand
CGGTTGCGGTTCGTGTGGGTAGGATTGCATCGCGCCCTCCTCTCTGCTGAGGGCGACCGTCGCAAACGGCGTTTATCAAGACCAATCCGTCTTTCACGGCGATAACTCGGGCTCAAACTACGTAGTGAACTCTAACAAAATCAACAACTTAGACGAATCAAGCCGGATTCAAGTGAAAGTAAAGTGAAACTGGCGTCCTCTAGGGCGCACTGTGGGGTTTCACTCCAGACTTCCATTTGGCGGGGCCGGGTCAGCACGGCGGGATCTAAAGGGGCCTAGAATGTGGTATGGCCATTTTGAAGCAAACACCAACACCAGACGAGAAAAAGGCGCTCGCCAGTTTTGGCGCAAGCCTGGTGAAGACGTTCCACGCTGAATATGAGCGGAGTTCCGAGAGCCGCAGCATGGAATACCATCGCGGCACCGTAATTGGCTGGCGCTGGATGCTGGATGCCTTATACGGTCAGCGCATCACTGAAGAGATTGTTGAAGCTGCTGCTGAAGAAGCCAACTTGACCATTCCGCCAGCTTGTGACATTGACGATGAAGGCAACTGGATTGGCTTTGATTCCGGTGCACATACCTACATTGGCAAGTTGCACGAATAGCAACTTGCCAACTGCTTCCACACTCAAACACTGAATTCGTGATGAATGCTGATGGCTCAAACGACACGACAAGCCCGCAAGTTGGAAAAGGCTCGCATTGGGGCGCTGTCAAGCATCACTGGTGACAGGTTGCGTGTCGAGTTGATGGCGCAGCGCCCACGCACTGAAGATGACAAGCTGAACACAGACCTATTGAAGACAGTTCTGGAGCGTCTTACAGAAATTGAAACTAAAGCCAAAGACGCCACCACTACGGATGACTTAGACGACTTTAAGGAAGACGGTGAATCACAGGGGTTGTTCGCTGCTTATTTTTGCCCTGTCAATGAAATTTATGATGAAGCCATTCTTGAAATAGACACCGTTGAAGGTTGGGGAATACCGAAGTCATCACCAAAGAGGCTCCGTGAATTGTTTACTGACAAACTGAAGAATGCTGCCAATGACCCGCATAGCGCCCGTGGAGCGCTCTATTCCATCTACGCAGAAGCGGACGCATGGAAAGACTTCATAGATGACTATGAAGACACGATGGACACATACATGCGTTGGTTGTTTGGCATAAGCGTAGGTATGTTGCTGCTGGCAATCGCTGCGCTGTATTTTGCGCCAAAGTTTCCGTTCTTGGTTTTTTCAGCCCTGTTGCTCGCTGGTGCAACGGGAAGCTGCATCAGCGTCATGGCCAAAATGCCAGCGTTGGATGCTAGTCTCTCAGGTGAACTTGACGCATATCGTCGCCGTGTACTCACACGAATTGGTGTCGGTATTACTGCAAGTATCATTGGGTGCGGCCTGTTGGGATGGGGCGTCCTGCCGATCTCGATTCAGACCCAAACCTTTTCAGATGCCTTGAATGTCTGTTCTGCACCTTCATCTCCATGCGCGGCAATCATCAAGGCTTTGATTGTCATTACTGTGCCGATGTTGCTAGGCTTCAGCGAACGGGCGCTTGCATCCTTTGAAAATCGGATCTTGGGAGAACTGCACAGTTCACCGAAGAAACACTAAACAATAGCCCCCTACCCTGTAAGCTATTGCTACGCCATCTGGAATGCAGCATCAGCATTGAACGGCGAGTGGCCCAGGTGCCGGGAGAAGTGAGAACAACCAATGAAGAGGGGTGCGCCAGGTGCCTCGCCTTTGGGCACATGGGAGAGCACAGACCCTGGCCTGGGGAAGCTCAAGAGCTTCCCCGCAGATTACTCCCGGAATGTCGGCAAGTGTCATGGAATATGTCAGATGCATTCGCCTTGCCGGAATGGCTTGTCGCTACGGCGTTTATTAGTACCTATCAGTCGAGTCGCCCTTGATGTGTGGTAGCCAGAGTAATACCTTGGACTACCTAGACGTCATGAAGGTCTTTTACTAGACGGGGTTCTACGTATGCTTGACGGATAGTTTTTTTTACCGCATCTATTACCAGAGCATTAGCGACATCAGCATTCTTGAGAAGCGCCAGCTTCTTTGTGAAATCGAGTTTCACTCCGTGGGCAATAGCGCTCCTGTAGGCATACATCAGGGGCCAGATTTTTTCATGACTTGCCCCGCCCAGAAGGCTGTAGTCGAACGCTGGATTCCACCGTCTATTTAGCAAGGCCAATTTGTTTGTAATCTGGCGGGTGAGGGAGTCGTATCGGTCATCTGGGCTGGGTTGATGAGTTAAGACCGACTCCAAAATGGCGAAATAGCCGAGAATCTGTAGCGGGGAAAAGTGAGGGAGGTCCTTCAAGTCGAGGAGCAGTTCTCCGATTCTGGTGAGTTCAAGAATTCCGTGGTCGTGTTCAACCATAAGACGGAAGACATCGTTGATCTCCCTGCCTTCCGCGTTTCCAACCGATAGCAATAACTTGTCGCGTCCCGTATTGGCCAAATACAACGCAGAGATCGATTGATAGAGACTTGGGGCATGGTATAGGCACGCGGGCCTAATCGCGCCTTCGACATTCACCTTGATCTTGGCAAATCCAATATCGAGACTGCTGGGTGCCACCGCAAGTGCCGCTTCAAGTAGATCGAGATTTGGATCGTCGTTTTCGAATTCGATGACAAAATAACGCCAGAGCTTCTTCGGGAGCTTGGGAACCTTTCCGGATGCAATTGGCTTATCCTCCCAAATCCCTGTGCCATAACGTGTCCCATTTTCTTTTAGGAACTCCTTGATGTACTCGATTTCTGTTTTCTGCGCCCTTCTTAGGGTGTAGCCCGGAGCGATTGCGACTGAGTCTGTGTTGACCAATTCCCGCACGTTGAGCACAAATGCGAATGGTCTGAAGTCGATCTCATCATTGTTGTAGACAATGACGCTGTTTCCCCGCCGCTTTTTCCCGAAGACCTGCTCTAGATCAATCATTGTTTGAAATGATACTCGTATAGACCTATGCGTCATGTGCAGATGTCGTAATCGCTGGTTGCGAGTTGCTTGGTGCACGCAACAGGTTTGAACGCCTTGGAATGCCACAATTGCCTAATATCGCTACCGATATGTCGGCTTGTGGCAAGATTTTCCGAGGGATTGGCACTGGGCCGAGGGATTGGCACTGGGCCGGGGGATTGGCACTGGGCCGGGGGATTGGCGAACCGGAAGTTGAGTTTCAGTGGGCGAAAAACAGTGCTTAGCTTGAAATGAACAACCCCGCCGCAAGCGGCGGGGAATCAGACCCGGAAG
>CAYOYX010000178.1:0-3352 GCA_964408275.1 uncultured Occallatibacter sp. | reverse complement strand
TTCCCGACAAGACGCAGCACCAGTTTTTTCTGGAGCCGGAGGGGCTGCACACGCACGAGGTCTACATCAACGGAATGTCCACCTCGCTGCCGATGGAGGTGCAGTGGCAGATTGTGCATTCGATTCCCGGCCTTGATAAGGCGGAGATGCTCAGGCCCGGCTACGCGATTGAATACGACAGCATCGACGCAACCGAGTTGGACCGGACGCTGCGCGTGAAGAGCATGGAGGGGTTGTATCTGGCGGGGCAGATCAACGGGACGAGCGGCTACGAAGAGGCCGCCTGCCAGGGGATTATGGCGGGCATTAACGCCGCGCTGTGGCTGAAGAATGAACCGGCCTTCACGATGGACCGCAGCGAAGGTTACACCGGCGTTCTGATTGACGATCTTATTTCAAAGGGAACGAATGAACCGTACCGGATGTTCACTTCACGGGCCGAGTTCCGGCTGCATCTGCGCATAGATAATGCCGATCGGAGGCTGACTCCGCATGGGCGTAGGCTGGGGCTGATCGATGACGCGGCATGGGCGGAGTACGAACGCAAGCAGGAGAGAATGGCGCGGCTGGCGCAACTGCTCATAACGGCCAAAGCAACGCCGGAGGGACTGCGTGACGCGGGTCTGGGCGAGCTGACCGCGACGGCGGGATCGACCTGGGCGCAACTGCTGAAGCGGCCTGAGGTGGGGATTGAGGCGGTGCTTGGCGCGATGCGCGCGGAAGTTGCAGCCGAACCGATGTTGGCGGAGATGATTCACTTGCCCGATCAAACTCCCGAAGCGCGAGCGGCGCTGCGCAATGAGGCGCGAGCGGTGGAGACGGAGATCAAGTTTGCCGGTTACATCGAGCAGCAGAAGAAATCGATTGCAAAGCTAAAGGCGGCCGAGGCAGTTGCGATTCCTGAGTGGCTTGATTACAGCGCCATCAGCGGGCTTTCGCGAGAGATGCGCGAGAAGCTGGAGCGGATTCGCCCCGCAACGATTGGGCAGGCCAGCCGCATTCCCGGCGTGACTCCGGCGGCGCTGGGGCTGGTTCATGTGTCGATTCGCCTACAGGGAGATATGCGGCAACGAGTATGCTCTTCCTAACTCGCGTGATCTTGAGTCATCTCATGGAGATGAAATTGCTCGACAAGATTTTCCAGTGAGTGCGCGGTGCCCAGCAGTTCTCCGGCTGCGGTAACGACGACGCCCGCGCCGCTGGCGCTTTCTTTTGTGCTCAGCGCCACCTGATGCATGGTGTCGCTGACGGCGTTGGCGGCGGAGGCCTCGCGCTGCGCGGCCTGCGCGATCTGCGCCATGCGTCCGTCCACTTCAATAACCAGAGCGGCGATGCGTTCAAAGGTGCTGCCCAGTCCAGAGACTGCCTCCGCGCCCTTTGCAGCATCGGCGCAAGCGGCCATGATGTCCGTGGAAGCCAATCCAGTCTCTTGCTCGATGCCGCTGATCAGCTCCGCCACCTGCTTGGTGGCCTGCGCGGTTCTCTCGGCGAGGCGGCGCACTTCGCCTGCGACCACAGCAAAGCCGCGTCCATGCTCGCCAGCGCGCGCGGCTTCAATCGAGGCATTGAGGGCCAGCAGATTAGTACCGGCGGCAATCTCTTCGATCACTCCCACAATGGAGCCGATCTGCCTGGTTCGCTCGCTAAGCGTTGCGATGCGGCCCGCGCTCTGCTGCGTATCCTGAGAGAGCTTCTCAATGAGCGTGACCGTCGAGGTGACCTGTTCGTTGCCGCCGCGAGCGGCATCGGCAGCGGCGCGCGTATGTTCGTTTACCTCGCTGGTGCGGATGGATGTGCCGGCGATATCCTCTGACAGTTGAGCGATTGCCGTTGCGGCCTGCTCGGCGCTCTGGCATTGCTCGGCCATGCTGGCCACGCCGCTGTTGGAGATATTGCGAATCTCGGCTGACTTGGCGGTTGTGGCTGCCGAGCCGTCGCGTACCTGGAGCATGGCCTGGCGCAGGCGCTGAACAAACTGATTGAAGCCGGCTGCCAGCGCGCCGATTTCGTCGTTGCGATCGATTTCGATGCTCGTATTCAGGTCGGCGCTGGCTAGCCGTTCGGTCAGGTAAAGCACCGGGCGCAGAACCATGCGGCCCAACAGCACAAATTGCAGCACAACGATTACGCCCACCAACACTGTAGCTGCGGCGGCCAGCATTCCGGCGATCCGCAGCAGGCGTGCCGTCACATCCGAACTCGGATAAGCGGTCAGCACGGAGTAGCCCCAGGCGGGATAAACCTCCTCATGCATCACCCAGCCCGCGGGATGCGCGCGCATCTGCTCCAGCTTTTCGCTGGAGATATGCTTGCCGTGAAAGACGACCGCTCCCGATGGCTTGATCAGCGCCACAAAGCCATGATCCAGAATGCGCGCGTCTTCAATCAGCTTGCCCAGCGAGGCAATCGAGTCCAGCCGGAAGCCGGTGTACCATGCGCCGGCCATCTTGCCGTCGCCATCCATCATGGGCACATAACTAGTGGTGTAGGAAGCGCCGAGTATGTCCACCACGCCGTTGAAAGATTGGCCACGAGAGAGAGCCGCAAAGGCCTTGCCATTGATATCAAGCACCGTGCCTACGGCACGAGAGCCGTCCGGCTTGAGCACATTCGTGGTCACGCGGGTAAAGTTCGTCCCATCCCAGACAAAGAATGTGGCCGTGCCGCCGGCCAGTTCCTTCACGTGGTCGACGAGACCGAAGTTCATCACCATCGATTCGCTGCCGAGATGAAGATCAGGAACCGTCTTTCCGGCGACAGTAGCAGTTCCCTTGAGCGAAGGCGCTCCCTTCAAACGGCTCTGGTCCACAAGGATTCGCATGGCGCTCTCGACCTGCGCGCGCGAGAGCTGGTCGATGGTGGCCAGACGGCTGATCGCCTCATCCGACTGGAGCGAGGATTCCTGCACCGCCTCCGCTTCAACCCGCGACGAAACGATGCGCCATGCAATGACTGCAAAGACCAGACAGGTGACGAAGACCGCCAAAAGTGTGGAAACAATTACGCGAAGGCCAAGTGAAGAGCGATTCATCCGAGACGGCTACCTTTCTGGCATACGCTCGGCCTTACACGCAGGCGTCGCGCATTGAGAGGACTCTGATGGGATTATCGGCGGCAGGCGGCGGCGCATGAGGAGTGAGATTAAATAAAAAATGAAAAAATCGGCGACAATTCCGCGAGGAGCACATTCCCACTGGTATCGGAATCTCTTGAAACCTCAATACTGCTAAACTTGCAGGAGATGATTCTCCCGTTTGTCCGCGATATCTTTGCGGAGCTGGAGCAGGCTTCGGGATTTGAGCGCGTACGAAGGCATCTGAGCCTTGGTGCGGGGCGGAGGCGTGTCTCTGGA
>CAYOYX010000177.1:0-3375 GCA_964408275.1 uncultured Occallatibacter sp. | reverse complement strand
TACACAGCAGGCCACGTGACGTTTGTTGAGAACTTCGGCCTTTACTGGCACTTTGTGGACATTATCTGGATCTATCTCTTTGCGCTGCTGTATCTGATCAGCAGGCACTGACAGTGGACAGTTGAGGAATATGCGATGAACCAAGTGAATGAACACGCGCATCACATTGTCGGTCCAAAGGTTTATGTGGCCATCCTCTTCGCGTTGCTGGTTGGCACGGCGCTGACGGTTTGGGCTTCGTTCATCGATCTTGGACCTTGGAATCCGGTGATTGCGCTGGCCATTGCCACCAGCAAAGCCATTTTGGTGGTGCTGTTTTTCATGCACGTAAAATACAGCACGAAGTTGACCAAGCTGACCGTCATCTCCGGCATCTTCGTCTTTCTGGTTTTGATTTCAATGACGCTCGCGGATTACATGAGCCGCGCATGGGGAAATTGGTAGTCCGAGAGATTGCGGATTTCCATAGAGTGCTTTAGTTAGTAGCAGAATATACTCTGGTTCACGGTTGAAGAAATAATTATTGCAAACTGAGTACGCGAAGAATACTTCGGTAAAATCGCTCAAGCACCAATTAGAGAGATACTGCCCAACGAGAAAACTAGACTGGCTACATAATTTGCGCATCAAGCATTGATGGCCATGCCATCGACTGCTCCGTAGGCATCAAGCATTGACTCTGCCAGTGTGGGATGTGCGTGGATAATGAACATCAGCTCTTCGACCGTGCCTTCCAACTCCAGCACTGCGACGGCTTCGGCGATTAGTTCGGTAGCTTGCGGGCCGAGGATGTGAACGCCAAGAATTTCGCCGTACTTTTTATCGGCGACGATCTTCACAAAGCCATCATGATTACCTAAAATTGTTGCTTTAGAGTTGCCCGCGAAGGGAAATTTACCAACTTTTACCTCATAGCCTTTTTCTTTGGCCTGCGCTTCGGTGAGACCAACCGACCCGATCTGCGGCTCTGTGTAAGTGCAGGCGGGAATGCGGTCGCGGCGAATGGGACGGAAGTTGCGGCCTGCGATTTTCGCCGCTGCGATCATGCCGCTCATCGCGCCCACGTGGGCGAGTTGCGGCAATCCCGCAACGATGTCGCCGATAGCGAAGACGCCCAGCTCGGCGGTCTCCTGCGCCTCGTTAACTTTTATCTGCCCGCACTCTAACTCGATCTTCGTCTTCTCCAGGCCGATGTTAGTGGTTCGTCCCGCGCGGCCTACGGCGACAAGCACCTTCTCCGCTTCCTTCACTTGCGTCTTGCCGTTGGCATCAATAAAGGTGACGCTAACACCGGTTTCAGTTTTCTCGACTTTCTCGACCTTTGCGCCGGTGTTCACGTCGATGCCGCGCTTTTTGAAGAGACGCGTGATCTCTTTGGAGATTTCTTCGTCCTCAACGGAAACCACGCGCGGCAGAAACTCGACGATCGTCACTTCAATTCCGAAGCTGCGGAAGAGCGAAGCGAACTCCATGCCCACCGCGCCCGCGCCGATGACGACGAGCGATTTGGGAAGTTGCTCGATGGCGAGAATTTCGATGTTGGTGAGGATGCGGTCGTCGGGCGCGAGACCGGGAAGCATCTTGGCTTCGGAGCCTGTGGCTAGAATCACATTTTTCGAGAGGATACGCGAGACGGCATCTCCGCTCGCAACTTCGACAGTATGCACACCGGATTGCGCGGGACCGGCCAGGCGGCCAATACCTTCGATGCGCGTGACCTTATTTTTCTTCACCAGGAAGTCGAGGCCCTTGGTGTGCTTGGTGATGATGGCGTCTTTGCGCTGGAGCACCGCGGCCCAGTTGAGCGTGGGCGCGGTGATGCCTTCGATGCCGAAGTCGGCGGCGTGCTGCAGGTGGTCCCAGATTTCAGCGTTGAAGAGCAGCGCCTTGGTGGGGATGCAGCCGACGTGCAGGCAGGTGCCGCCGAGCTTGCTGGACTGCTCGATCAAAGCGACCTTCAGGCCATACTGAGCTGCGCGAAAGGCCGCCGTGTAACCCGCCGGTCCGCCGCCGATGATCGCCGCGTCGTAGATTGATTCTGCTTTTGTCTCAGCCAAGGGAAGCTCCATCTCGGGCGTTGCGTCTGTTACGAACGCGTATTCCAACATTCAGTTTAATGTATGCGCCAGCGGACTGAGGCGGTTTTGCACCAGCTCAACTGCGACACACTGCGTCTCATGTTCGTTGCCAAAACCTGCGATCCAATGAACCTCCGGCTCGCGGCGGAACCAGGTGAGTTGTCGCTTGGCGTAGTTGCGATGACCTTGCTGGGCGGCTTCGATCGCAGCGTCAACACTCAGAGTCCCCGCCAGGATGGCAAGCGCTTGGCGATAGCCGAGAGAGTCGAGCGCCTTGACCGGGCCATAATGTTCCAACAGGCTGCGCGTCTCCTCGATGAGTCCCGCGGAAAACATTGACACGCAGCGCTGGTTGAGATGTTCATAGAGAGCCTGACGCGGCGGGTTGAGGCCGATGCGCAAGAGACAGAAGCCAGTGAGCGGGTCATGGGCTTTTTGCTGATCGCCGAGCATCTCCGAAAGAGGCTTGCGCGCGGCCAAACAGATTTCGATAGCGCGAATCAGCTTGACCGCGTCGTTGGAGTGAATACGTTCAGCAGAAACAGGATCAAGCCGATCAAGGAGTCGATGCAACCAAGTGTTACCGTGTTTCTTTTGGCTGCGCGCGAGGCGGGAGCGCAGCTGCTCATGGCGCTCCGGTCCGGCAAAGAGGCCTTCAGTGAGCGCGCGCAGGTAAAGTCCGGTGCCGCCGGTGACGATGGGCAAACGGCCTCGCGCTGCGATCTCGCGAAGAGCGGCCCGCGCCTGACGGCTGTACTCGCCCGCCGTGAAAGGCTGGTCAGGGTTTGTTACATCGATAAGATGATGCGGCAGGCGAGCGCGTTCCGCATCTATGGGCTTGGCCGTTCCCAGGTCCATGCCGCGATAGACGGCAACCGAGTCGCAACTGACGATCTCGCCGGAGAGGCGCTCACCCAGCGCAAGCGAGAGCGCTGTCTTGCCGCTGCCGGTTGGGCCGAGGAGCAGCACGGCCAACGGAAGAGTATTGGATGGCTCACTCACGGCCTCCACCATCCCGGCGGAAAGATCCATTTGGGATTGGTACGCAGCAGAGCAACGAGCAGGATCAGCGCGGCCACCAGCAGCAGGCCAAAGACTTGATTGCGGCGGTAGACTCGCAACTGCACAAGGCGCGCCGCCTTCTCGGCAACTTCCTGAAAGTAAGGTTTGATGCGCGTCTGTACCATGCTATGCCCCAGTATAGGTGAGCGGATGGCACTCAACGGAAATGGCAGACAATTCCTTCACAGTTTCACAGTTTCACGGAAAAAAGGGGGGGTAGGGGGTACACAGTGGT
>CAYOYX010000176.1:0-3394 GCA_964408275.1 uncultured Occallatibacter sp. | reverse complement strand
CGCTAGTTGCGGGTAGCGTATACGGCCCCGTAGCAACCCCATCCACCGTGAGTGTAAAGCTCACTGGTTGCGGAGCTGAATACGAAAGCCTCATCTGCCGAACGTGTTGATAGGCTGTGAAACCATGCGTGGTTGGCTGGGTTGTCCATTGAAGCCCCGTTTCCGGCGTTGGCTGGGTGATCCACTCGATTTTGAAATTCCGCCAGCTCACCTCATCCGGCTCGAAGCGAACGAGGTGGGCGATGAACGGCGGGTTGAAGACATAACTCTTGGTCTGCTGTCCATTGTGGTTGACGACATTCGAGCCGAGATTGGAGTAGAAGGTTTGAGCGGCGAGCGTATCGCCATTGCGCACGGTGATCCCCTTGTTGGTGCTCGACGTATCGGCCATCAGCGTGAAGCCCTCGAACCACTTGGCCTTCAAGGTTCCGGCGGAGTCCCAGTCGGTGAACCGACCGGCGGTATCCTCCGGCTGACCCAAGTAGGAGAGCTGTAGCGAGTACAAGATTGTCGTCCCACTCGTATCCGTCCAGCTAAACTGCATCCCCAACATGCGCGAGCGGAACTCGCCGCCGAGATTGAGCGCAGGAGGGATGTCGAGGCGGGCATTGGCAGCGAAGGTGTTGGTGAGCGCGGATTGGGCCGCTCCAAGCACGATTGGCACAATCGTCATTGTGGAGGCGAACAGACAGTCAACGCTCGCGTCGCCAAATAGCTTGGTAGCGCGAATATCACCAAACACTTCCTCTCTCATGCAGACGATGGCGGCGACGCTCTCGAAGGCGCGCGAGGTGGATTCGCTGAACACCCCGCCGTTGATCGAGCCGAAGAAAAGTTGCTGATTGACAACTCCTCCAGTTTCGCCTGGAGACGTTGTTCCGGCATGGATTGAAATGGCGGGGGTGTAGACATCGGCCCCCAGCCACGCGCCGCTGGCAATGTGCATTACGAGCGTTCGCTGAGTGGCCGTTCCGTCGAGATAATCGAAGTAGAGGAAGCCGTTCACGACTGTCAAGCGCATGGAGTCGGCGTAGGCATAGCTAGGGGCGTAGAAAGTGTTGCCGTTGTAGGCGACGTTGACGCCGGGGACGCCATCGTGGGGGAACAGGTTATAAAGGTCTTCGTCGGTGATCGACACGCCTTCGCCGCCAGCGGTCTTTCTGATCCCGTCGATGGCAACGTAGTAGCCAATCTTGCCGTCGGTGCAAACTCCCCACGTTGCCGCCAGCCCACGCCCTACGGGAATCTCATTCCACGCATAGCTGCCGCCTTGCTGCGGATAGCCGCGCCAAGCTCGATGGGCGGAGAAGACAATCGAGGTTGCGCTGATGAGGAAGCCGTTCATCAACGGCTCGCTGGGCGGGCAGAGATCGCTTACGTCCTTGCCTTCGGTGGTGGAGTCGGGATTGTTTGGATTGGTAGTTGAGATCACGCCGGGGCGCAAGGGGTCTTGGACAGCGAAAAATGTCCCGTTCGCGTCCGGCCCCCAGACAGCAGCGTTGAGCTGATTGGCCAGCGCCGGTTCGTTGATGTTGATGGCAACGCTCGACTGCACTCCGGCATTTTCGACCAACTGGAATAGCCATACCTGGCTGGCTCCAGTTGAGATGGCTGTGGGGCGGCAATAGAGAGTGTAGTTTTGCTGGCCGACTTGCACTAGATTCCCCGGCAGCAGGCTTCCGATCTGCTTGAGTGTCCCTGCGGCTGCTGGGCTAGACGCGGCTAGAGGCAGCGTGGCTACCATTTCATACCCAACTACGTTCGCCGTTCCCGTAATCGGAGGCCCAATGCTGGGGAACGGCTCAAACTGGTTGTATTCGATCTGGGGATTGTTGAGGATCGCTAGATCGGTGTAGTTGTCGAGGAAGTAGCCGATGGCAATCGGCACCGTGCCAATCAGCGTGAATTTCTCAATGCTCGCTCCTCGCCGGTAGATGTCCCATACGTCCATCTGGGAATCGCTGTAGGAGGTGGGCAGGATAACCTTCACCTCTTCGCGGCGGGGGTAGATCAAATAGCGGGGGCGCGGGCTGGGATTGCCCTTCGCTCCCGTTACGGTTGATCTGGGCCGGATCACATACTCCATTCCCATTCCCGTTTTCGATATATCCGGGCTGAAGCCGCCGCAGATGTCAACGGTGTGGAAGCCGAAGTTGAGGCCACTGGCGGCGTTCACGAGAATCTGAAAATAATTGATGTTGATGAGCGAGCGTTCCTGATCGCTCCCAACGCGGGTGAACTGGCTGAGAGGGATGAAGATGTCCGACCAGTTGTTATCACCGGGATTGGCAGTAGTCGAAGAAGCCGTCTGTCCCCGCGCTGCTGCTTCCTCATCAATGGTGTCACGCTGCGCCGAGAGCTGCGCCACGCCAAGCTGGGTCAAAGAGTTCGCCAGCCCTGCCTGAATATCGCTGGGGCGGATTGTGGCGAAGTAGTAGTCCGTGAATGATCCAGGCGAAACACTTACGTCGAGCAGTAGCTTGACTTCGTTTACCAGCTCATACGCATCTGAGATGATGCCGATATGGATGTAGTCATCAGGGCGGTACGACACGCTTCCATAACTAAAGGGATGAGGAAACGAAATTGGAGAGGATTGTGTGCCAATTCCTCCGCCCACTCCATACGCTGCGTAGTGCGCAGAAATGACGGCGGTTGGAAAAGGAGCCGTAGGCGTAGCGCCATTATAGGCACTTGACAGCAAAACCTTGATCGCGGGTTGGCCTGTAAGAATTTCTCCAGCGACGTGTGTATAGATAGTCTTTATGTCAAAGCTAATCGTGCCATCTGGCCCAACAGCAGTACCAAGAACATAACAAGTCTCGGCATTCGCTCCGCCGGAGTTGAGCGTGACAAGCGCTCCGCGCCGGATTCCAGTTAGGAGGTTGGACTGAAGCAGCGACAGACCATCGTTGTCCACGGCCCCAATGTTGAAGGGAACGACCGTACATACTCCAGTGGTTCCGCTGTGATAGTAAATCCCAGCAGTCGTCACCGTTCCCACAAACGCCGGATAGACATCCTTCACCTGATAAATGTCCACGTCGGCGGTGCCGATGGAGAGAAACTGGCCGAGGGAATAGACCTGGGAAGATGAAGTGGTCTGGACGGTGTATTCAGGGAGTGTGCCGGGAGGGATAACGGGGTCTTGGAACACAGCAGCGACGACATCTGCGTTGCGCACCGTGTCCGTGATGACGCCCGCCGTTCCCGCATGGCCATAGGAGACTCCGCCTGCCACGTTGATCGGGGTGAAGAAGGAGTTGCCGATGCCAAAATCGACAGGAGCCTGTGGTTCCGCTATGCCAACCTTTTGCACTGTCGCCGCGCCAGTTGGCGGAATATAAATCTTGGTCTGCTTGTTCGCGTCCCAGACATATTCGTAGGCGTTGGG
>CAYOYX010000175.1:0-3471 GCA_964408275.1 uncultured Occallatibacter sp. | reverse complement strand
TGACCATGACCAGCTCGCCGGGGAGCACGTCGCGCTCAAACTCGGCGCGCAGCAGATCAAAGGCGCAGCTCTCGCTGGCGAAAACGATCGTGTCCGGGCCGTCTTGATTTTTGATGCGGCCCATCGAGAGCGGACGAAAGCCATGCGGATCGCGCGCGGCAAAGATGCGGTCGCGAGTCATCATCACGATGGAAAACGCGCCATCAATCTGACTCAGCGAATCGGCGATGGCGTCAACCAGTGTGCCTGCGTGCGAGTGGGCGATGAGTTGGACGATGATTTCAGAGTCGGAGGTAGTCTGGAAGTAAGCCCCATCGCGCTCCAGGCGGGCGCGAATGTTTCCTAAATTTACCAGATTGCCGTTGTGAGCAATCGCGATCAGGCCCTTGGTCGAATCCACGCGGATGGGCTGCGCATTGAGCAGCGCCGAGTCGCCGGTAGTGGAGTAGCGCGTGTGGCCGATGGCCATCGGACCCGTCAGCTTGGCCAGCACTTCGTCGGTGAAGATCTCCGAGACCAGCCCCATGCCCTTGATATTGGCCAGATGCTCGCCGTCGGCGGTCGCGATACCTGCCGATTCCTGGCCGCGATGCTGGAGAGCGTAGAGGCCGAGATAGGCTTGGCGGGCCGCATCCGCGTGGCCGTGAATGGCGATGACGCCGCACTCTTCGTGAAGCGTGTCGCCTTCGCCGACAGGGACTAGGAAATAGGGACTAGGGACTAGTTGATCCGAGGCGTCTACCACGCCTTCGACGCCCTGAAAAAGTCGCCTACTCATGCCATTACCTCGTCATGGAGGATGGCTTCCAGAGCCGAGGCCCAGGGTTTGCGCAGATCGGCAAGCGGCGCGGAGATAAAGGATTCGCCGTCCACCATAATCTCCAGATTGGCTCCGCCGGTGCTCCCGATGCGAGCGGCTAGGAAGTTGTACTCGCCAGCCAGTCTCCCGATCTCCGAGACGTTGCTGGGATGCGTGGAAACGATAAGCGTAGAGGCGGGTTCGGCAAAGAGTCCGAAGAGCGGATGCGCCATCAGCGACTGATCCTGCTCGACGGTTGCGCCGATTCCATTAGGGAATCCCGCCTGCGCGAGAGCCACGGTGATGCCGCCGTCTGAGATGTCGCGGGCAGAATAAAGAAGCTTGCTGTCGGCCAGAAGTGCGAGAAGTTTGTGGAGATCGGCTTCAGCGTCGAGATCGAGCGGCGGCGGAGTGCCCCAGAAACCGTCGAGCACAACTTTTGCAAATTCAGATGAGCCGAATGCAGCCAGTTCTTCGTTGGCCACGGCTTCATCTGCGTCCGCAACCTCATGCGCTTCGGATTCCTGCTCCAGCACAGGAACAACAATCTGGCTCATGGGAATCGGCTGGAAGGGAACATCGAGTTTTGGGTCCGGCTGCTCATCGCGCGGAATCGGCCAGAGGAGAACAATCGCGTCGCCTGCGTTTTGAAAATCCGCTGGGACAGCGTTGTTCACGTCGTCGAGAACGCCGACGATGCCGAGAACCGGCGTGGGATAAATTCCTTCGCCGCGAGTCTCGTTGTAAAGAGAGACATTACCGCCGGTGATGGGCGTGCCGAGCGCCGTGCAGGCCTCCGCGATGCCGTCAATCGCCGCCGAGAGCTGTGCCATGATCTCCGGCTTTTCGGGGTTGCCAAAGTTGAGGCAGTTGGTCGCGGCCACCGGCTTCGCTCCGGTCATCGCTACCTTGCGAGCGCACTCGGCAACGGCGTGCATCGCGCCCAGCCTGGGATCGAGATAAGCCCAGCGTCCGTTGCCATCGAGCGCCATCGCCAGACCACGATCTCCAGTTCCTTCTTCGCCGTTCGCTGTTCCCTTGATGCGCATGATGCCTGCTTCGCCACCGGGGCCGATGACGGTATTCGTCTGCACCATCGAATCGTACTGCTCGTGAACCCAGCGCTTGCTGCAAACGTTGGCGCTGGCTAGAAGTTTTTTCAGGTCGGCGGTATAGTCGCGATCTTCGGCTAGCTTGGCGAGGATTTCTTCCGGCGGTTCAAACGGAATCGGTGACTTCCAAACACCAACCGGGCGATGATAGAGCGGCGCATCGTCAGTGAGCGATTGATTGGGAATGTCCGCGACCAGCACACCATGATGGCGAATGCGCAAGCGCGGCTCCGGCTGCACCGTGCCGACGATCACTCCATCGAGACCCCATTTTTCAAAGACGCGCAGCACCTCGTCTTCGCGTCCCTTGATGGCTACCAGCAGCATTCGCTCCTGGCTCTCGCTGAGCATGATCTCGTAGGATGTCATGCCGGTCTCGCGCTGCGGAACGAGATCGAGCTCCACATCGAGGCCGACACCGCCGCGCGCGCCCATCTCGCAGGTCGAGCAGGTCAGCCCCGCCGCGCCCATATCCTGAATGCCGACGATCGCTCCCGTACGCATCGCCTCCAAGCAGGCCTCCATCAGCAGCTTTTCCATGAAGGGATCGCCAACCTGCACATTGGGACGCTTGGCTTCAGTGCCCTCGTGAAACTCTTCCGAGGCCATCGTCGCGCCGTGAATGCCATCGCGGCCCGTCTTCGCGCCGACATAAATCACCGGGTTGCCCGTGCCGCTCGCCTTGCCGTAAAAGATTTCGTCTTTGCGAACCATGCCAAGCGCGAAGGCGTTCACCAGCGGATTGCCGCTGTAACAAGCCTCGAATTTGGTCTCGCCGCCAAGGTTGGGCACGCCGAAGCAATTGCCGTAACCGGCGATGCCGCTGACCACGCCCTCAACGATGGAATGATTTTTGCGGGTAATTTCCGGCTCCGCGCCGGCGACGCCCTCTTCCGGCACAATCGGCCCAAAGCGCAGCGAATCCATCACCGCCAGCGGACGCGCGCCCATGGTAAAGATGTCGCGCAGAATGCCGCCGACGCCGGTGGCCGCGCCCTGAAATGGCTCGATATAGCTGGGGTGGTTATGGCTCTCGATCTTGAAGGCGCAGGCCCAGCCGTCGCCCACGTCGATGATGCCGGCGTTCTCGCCCGGCCCCTGCACCACCAGTTCGCTTTTGGTAGGCAGCCGTTTTAGGTGCACGCGGCTGGATTTGTAGGAGCAATGCTCGCTCCACATCACGCTGTAAATGCCCAGTTCGGTAAGCGATGGCACGCGGCCCAGAGCAGCCTGGATGCGGCTGTGCTCCTCCGCGGTGATGCTGTGAGAGGCAAGCAGCTCCGGCGTAATCGAAACAGGCTCTGGCAAAACTTGAGAAGAGGCAGTGTTCATCACGGTTGCTTCCATTGTCGCATGGCGCTCGCAATTCGTGGCAGGCGCGCAGGTGTGGAAAGCAGGGGACATTCCCAGATGACGGACAACAGGTGCGGTTGCGGGACAATGCGGCAGCGTTCTGGGCATCGCTCCAGACTTTTCGCACAGGGCTGTGGCGCAATAGGCTAGCGCTGTGCGATACTTTGAGAGCGGATTCCCACCCCGAGCCGGGATGGCGGAACTGGC
>CAYOYX010000174.1:0-3528 GCA_964408275.1 uncultured Occallatibacter sp. | reverse complement strand
TCGCGCAGCACATCTTCAAGCGAAAGACTGTCTCCTAAATAATAACCGATTTCCGTCTCTGGCGCAGTAATCGAGCGTTCCGTAGCCTCGGCGTCCGCCGCCGCGGGCCGGAAGATCAGGTCGTAGTCGGCCTCCAGAGGAATCTCCACCGGCTCCACGCAGCGCGCGCAGGGCACCTGAAACCGCCCCGCAAAGTGTCCTTTGAGACGGATGTCAGCCACAATATCCCGAGGCCCACGGTGCTCATGCAGCACCTCGGCCAGGCCAGTGGCAGCCAGTGGCCCCTTCTGCTCCGCCTCTTCGCCCAGATCGACCTCGCCCGGAGCCAGCTCCAGGTCAAAATCAATCGGCTCCCGTTCCAGTTCAGTTATCGTAAATTCCATACTTCGAGCCTACGGCGATGGGTGACGGACGTCAATGCGGGGAGAAAGAACCGCCATGTTTCGATCTCGCCAAGAGATTCAGACCGGCGGCATCGATACTCATTCCCTCGCTTTTTTCGATTGTTCATACCGGGCCAGCATCGACGATTCCAATAGTCGAGAAACACGGAATCGATATAGCCGGAGTTGTTTTATGGCTTCAGGAAAATCAAGATAGCCAAGCTGGGATGCATGCAAAAGAACAGCCAGTGTTCCAGCTACCTCGATCTGCAGCGCTTCGGCCTCCTTCCGTCCGAGCCGCTCATCAATCAAAAGAACATCCGCATGAACTTCAAGAGCAAGACTGATAGCCTGACGCTCTCCGTCTCCTAACGCTGGCGTCAAGCTGGAGTCCAATTGACGCACTTCAACCTGTTCAAGCCATGCGGGCGGCGAACAAGCCCATGCAATCACTTCAGTTGGAGCTTCCGGATGCTGCATTTCAGTCAAAACTGCATGAGGAACCAAAACGCGACCGTAGATATTCAGAAGAACATCAGCTTTGCCAAGCTGGATAAGATAGTTGAGCGGGCTGGTATCAGCAACGACGATCATGCCAGCGCCGAACTATCCTTCTTGGCCAGCAGCCGGTCCAGCGTCGCCGTATCCTTATCGAGATCCTCAACCGTATAGTCGTAGATTTCATGCTGCCCAAGGAAGGCATCCACCTGCATACGAGTTCCGAAGCCGAGAAGCTGTCGAACCTGCTCCATCGTCAATCGGCCGTCTCTGTAGGCTCCAGCAACGGACTCTTCCAGCAGCGAACGAGCTACATCGCAGCCTGCGGGAATGAGATTGGGAACGAACTGGTCCGGGATTTCCACTGTGACCTGCATATTGATAGGTTAGCAGGACGAAAGATAAAATACCACTGATGGAGCCGAAGAAAGACGCGATCGCGAAACCTTCTGCGCTGACAATTCCAATGACCCAGAACGCAAGCACAGCCACTGAAACCATCCTCCGCATCCGTACGGCAACCGCCGCCGACCGCTCGCGTTTGATTCCTCTCATCAACGCCGCCTTTGCCATCGAAACCTTCCTCGAAGGCACACGCACCGACGAGGCTCGTCTGGCGGAGATGATGAAAACGGGCGAGATTCTCGCAGCCGAAGACGACTCCGGCCAGCTACTTGGCTGCATCTATACGGAGTTCCGCGGCAAGCGCGGCTATCTCGGCCAGCTCGCCGTCGATCCCGCGCGCCAGCGTGCGGGCCTCGGTATGCGCATCATGGCGGCAGGCGAGGAGCATCTGCGCTGCCAGGGATGCTCGGCTGTCGAGATCACGGTGCTCAATCATCGCACCGAGCTGCCGCCCATCTATCGCCGCCAGGGTTATATTGAAACCGGCACGGAAGAGGCACGTCTTTCGCGCCCGCTAAAACCGGGAGTTGAATGCCACTTCATCGTCATGGTAAAACAGCTTTAATCTTTGATCGCGCATCCTCAAAAGGCATGAACAGCCTCCCGCAAAGCACGCGCCCGGACTCGCTCTTTCATCGAATCGAAGGGAGCCAGATCGACTTTCACTCCGAGAAGATCGCTGAGCCGACCTTCCAGCCGAGCCATGTCAAAGAGGGTGAGGCGCTTGGAGCGGTCGAAATCTGCCATCAAGTCAACGTCAGACTGGGCCGAGGACTCGCCGCGCGCCACCGAGCCGAACAAACGCAGGTGCATGACGCCAGCCGCCCGCAGTTCCGGCTCATGTAGTCGCAATGTTTGGAGCACCAAGCCTTTATCTATAGTTAAACTTTGCCACAGAGATCAACCAGAATCAATAGAACTCTCAGATATTGACCCCATATTCTCCACTGTCCCGCATTCCGCCAGTCAAAAGTACTCAAGTCCCGCCGCATTGCGCCGATGAATTCCTTGTGTTGCTTCAGAAAGGGATACTGGCATGCAGTGGCTGCGCAATCTTCCCATCTCCCGCAAGTTCTTCTTTGCCTTCGGTACCGTTTGCGGACTGTGCATTGTACTGGGCGTCTTCACCCTGCTCACCTTTCGCTCCATTGAAGTAAAGAGCGTGGATGTCAGCCGGGAACATCTTCCTTCCTTGATCTATATTGCCGACATTCGCAGTGGCGTCAATACGGAGCGGCGGGAGTCGCTTGAGATGCTGCTCTGTCAGACGCCGGCCTGCACGTCGGACCACGGCGCAAAGCGTCAGGCGGCCATCTCTCAGTATCAAAATGCATTGAAGTCAATGGAGTCTCTTGTCATTCCAGAGGAGCGCGCGCACTTCCAGCAATTTCAAGCATCCATCAAGGATTATCAGGATATCAGCGATCGCGGCATTGCTTTGGTGAATGCCGGCAAAATTGGAGATGCTTTGGATCTGCTCTCGTCCGATGCCCTGATCAAGTCGCTGTCAACAGCTTTGACGTCGGCGGATAGCGGGTTCCTGGTTCACGCCAAGATCGGCACGGAAGAGGCCGAAGGCGTCACAGCGGCCAGCACCAGCGCCACTTGGATCAACTCTGGGGTAACCCTGCTGATCGTCGCTCTCTGCGCGCTGATCGGCGCCATGCTCACATGGGTCATCGCGCCGCGCATCATGATGGCCACTACAGCTTTGGAGCGTTTAGCCGCCAAGGACTTGACGATCGACGCCGTGGTCTCCGGTACGGATGAGATTGGCCGGCTCGGCGAGGCTTTTAACTTATGCGTAGCCTCGATGCGCAGCGTGATCACCTCCGTCGCGCAAGGCGCGGAGACGCTTTCAGCGGCCACTACTGAGATGAGTACTCGTTCGATTGAAACCGCCGGCAATGCCCACACGCAATCCAGCAAGACCAATCAGATTGCCGCCGCGGCGCAGGAGATGACCGCGACCATCGGCGAGATCAGCCACAACGCCGAAAGCGCCGCCGCCTCCAGCCGCGTCTCCGCCGAGACCGCCGAGCAGGGCGGCTCCGTGATGCAGGCTGCCGCGGCTACGATGGAAAAGATCGCCGGTGCAACCAGCTCCGTCTCCGAGAAGATGACCTCGCTGGCCCATCGCTCCGAGGAGATCGGCAAAGTCGTCAACGTGATTCAGGAGATCAGCGAACAGACCAATCTGCTGGCGCTAAACGCCGCCATCGAGGCGGCCCGCGCCGGCGAG
>CAYOYX010000173.1:0-3543 GCA_964408275.1 uncultured Occallatibacter sp. | reverse complement strand
GTCAGCCAGATCGGCTACATGATGATGGGCATCGGCATCGGCACGCCGCTGGCGATCGCCGCCGGGCTGCTGCATTGCCTCAATCATGGATTCTTCAAGGGCGGGCTGTTCCTAACCGCCGGCTCAGTGCAGCACGCGGCTGGCACGCGCGACATGAACAAGCTGGGCGGCCTGGCACAGAAGATGCCGCAGACGACGCTCTCGTGGCTGATTGGCGCGGGCAGCATGGCCGGGGTTCCGCTGATGAGCGGCTTCGCCAGCAAGTGGATGCTCTACGCGGCGGCGTTGCAGGCGGGATGGGCGGTCCCCGCAATGGTCGCCTGGGCAGTCAGTCTGGGAACGGTCTTCCTCGGTGCCAAGGCTACCAGCGCCGTCTTCCTCGGTCCGCTGACTGAGAAGACCAAAGATGCGCATGAGTCTCCGCCGACGATGGTTTGGGGCATGGGCTTCATGGCAGCGGGCAGCGTCATTCTGGGCGTCGCTCCGCAGTTGGCGGTCAATTATCTGCTCAATCCGATTCTCGGAGCGCTGCAAATGAGCGCGGTGAATGTGACTTGGTTTGGCCTCTCGGCGGATGCGGGCAGCTTCTCGACGATGGGCGGTTTGGTGCTGGCCGTGGTCTCGCTGATTCTGGGCGGGCTGATCTACGCGATCGCTTATGTGGCGCGTCCTGCGCAGACGGCTGGCGCGGCTCTGGCGGGTGGCGGGGTCTTCACCGGCGGCGAGCCGCTCTCCGATCACGGACGGCTGACGGCAGGGGATTTTTCCAGCATCTTTCTTGAGAATTGGCACGAGTTCTTCCGCTGGTCGAATGTGGATGCGGTTTATCTGCGCGTATGGCGCGGTTTGGAAGCTGTATCGCGCGGCCTGGGCGTGGTGGTTTCGTGGATGGAGCGTTATGCGCTGGCGCTGGTTGTTGTGTTGGCGGCAACGGTCTTCGCAGTAGCACGCTGGGTCGTTCCTGGAGTGCAGTCCAATTTGTCCGGCGGCGCAATAGCAATCGAGCCGCATATGCCAATACTGCTAATCGCCGCAGTTGGAGCTGCTTCTGTGGCGCTTCTGCTTGCCTCGTTTGTCAGCGGCACAAAGTGTAAGATTCCGGCATGGCCCTGTATGTTGGTTGTCGGCGGTCTCACGGTAGCAGGGCTTCTCGTTGCGAATCCATGGCTGCGGCTGGGGCTGCTCGAAGCCGGCGCGCTGTTGACGATTGTGCGAGTCTGGATGGCAGCGCGGACACTGGCCGCGAAAATTACTTACCTCGTTGTAGTGCTGATCTCAGCCGGTTCGCTGGTAGCGAGTGAGTTGCTTTACAACGCGCAGAATCCGGCTTTGTCCAGCGCGCTGCTGCTCACCAGCGTCGTCGTCAAGCTGGCCGCGGTGCCGCTCCTCTTCTGGCTGCTTTCGCTTGCCGATGAACTGCCTGCTCTTGTGCTTGGCCTCATTATCGCGGTTGTCGACATGGCAGCCTTTGGCGAGTTTTGCATTGCCGCGCAGATTTCTCCGGCTTCGCTCGCGCCGCAAGGCTGGTGGCTGGGAGTGGCTGCAGCAACATCATTCCTCGCTGCTTTGTTGATGCTCACGCAGCGCAGCCTCAAACGCCTGCTAGTTCTTTCTACCATCGAGGATGTGGGCTTCCTGATGCTGGGAGTCTTCTCGCTGAATGTTATCGGATACAAGGGCGCAGTGATTGCCGCTGCGACTCATGCCCTCGCAAAAGCCCTCCTCTTCATCTGCCTCGCTGGTCCTGAAGCCGATGGCGCGCTGGAAGGCGAACCGAAGGGTCTGGCCGCGCGCTATCCGGTAGCGGCTTTTGGCTTCTTGTTTGGAATGCTGGCGATGCTGGGCATTCCGCCGACGATGGGATTCATTGGCCGCTGGAGACTCTATGAAACAGCAGTGCAAATCGGCTGGCCGCTGGCTGCGGTCTTCATACTCTCGTCGATCTTCGCGTTGATCGCTTACGTGCTGGCACTGACCCGCAACTGGTGGGGTCCGCCGGACGAGCCTGATCCCTCCGCAACTCCGCCGCATCCAAACAGAGAGCCGTTCATTTTGCAGACCGTCATCGTCTCGCTGGTCGTGCTGATTCTCGCCGCCGGCGTCTGGCCGGATCTATTACAGAAATTGCTGGGAGGCCGGCTATGAATCTTTGGAAGAAGTTGATGTGTTATAGCCGCAGCCACAGCCCCTGGCTCTTTCACATGAACTCGGGCAGTTGCAACGGCTGCGATATTGAGATTGTGGCCTCGCTCTCGCCGCGTTACGACGCCGAGCAGTTGGGTGTGCGCCTGGAAGGTTCGCCGCGCCACGCTGACATTCTCTGCGTCACGGGGCCGGTGACGCATAACGCTGCCGCCGCCATTCGCACTGTCTATGGGCAGGTCTGCGGACCCAAAGCTGTGGTGGCCATTGGCTCCTGCCCAGCGACGACCAACGTCTTCATCGACAGCCGCACACTGGATGGCCCGCTGAACAAGCATATTCCCGTCGATGTCTTTGTTCCCGGCTGCCCGCCTCGCCCCGATGCGATTATTCTTGGCGTCGCCAAGGCCGCGGAGATACTGGCCGCTCGTGGCAACAAACCGCCCAAAGAGTCGGTAATGATTCCGATAGGTGAGTCCTCATGCTGCGCGGGTGGATGCGCGTGTAAAGCAGAGAAGGAAGAGGTGCGGGCATGATGAACACTTTGATTACTTCACTAGCTCGCCTGCTCATCTTCCCCGGCCTGCTCTTTGCCGTGCCCGCCGCGTGGTTCTTTCTTTGGGTAGAACGCAAAGCTGTGGCGCGGATGCAAGGGCGCATCGGGCCTCCCTTCATGCAGCCGTTTTTTGATTTCATCAAGCTGCTGGGCAAGAGCACGCCTCCGCGCAACGGTATCGGCGGAATGCTGATGAAGGCGTGGCCGCTGATTGCGGTTTCATCTGCGGCGGGCGCGGTGGGCCTGTTGCCGGTGCTGCCTGCGAGCGGCGGCTTCCAGGGTGACCTGATCCTGCTTCTCGCGCTGCTCGAACTTCCGTCGATGTGCATCATCGCAGCTGGCTTCTCGTCGCGATCCATCTTCGGCGAAATCGGTTCGGCGCGCGAGGCCGTCCTCAGCGTTTCGTACAATGTGGTCTTCCTGCTGGCCATCGTCTCCATCGCCGCCTCGCAGCATACCTTCAGCCTCTCGGCGCTGGCGCAACTGCCGTTTTCCTGGCTGCGATTGCTGGGCATTGTCGCCATCATCGTCTGCCTGCCCGCCAAGCTGCATCTGAATCCCTTCTCGCTGCCCAACGCCGAGCAGGAGATTTATTCCGGTCCGATGGTTGAGTACGCCGGTCCCGAACTGGCCATGTGGGAGCTTTCGCATGGACTGGAATGGGTCGCCGCCACCGGCCTCGTCGCCACGCTGATCGCTCCGGCCTTCACGCTCTGGTGGGTTGCCGCTCTGGTCTTCGTCGCCATCTCGTTTGCCATCGTGCTGCTCTTGTCGGTGGTGGCCTCCGCCACGGCGCGCTTGCAGATCGACACAACCGTGCGCTTTTACTGGCAATGCACGCTGAT
>CAYOYX010000172.1:0-3544 GCA_964408275.1 uncultured Occallatibacter sp. | reverse complement strand
TCCACTTGGCTTTCCTCAGATTACTGCTCAGGAGATCGTAAACAGGTTCTTAGACTATTCATTCACCGCCGAGGGGAGATACTTTACAGGACACGCATTTATGCCCGACCGGATACAGGCCATCTTGCGCGAATCCGATCCACTTCCCATCCGATACCTACCATCAAATCCATCGATAAACCACCCGTCAGACTGGGAAGATTCTGCGGTATTAGATTGTTTTCCGTTCAGCCTGCCAATCGCGTTTCTGCTGATTTCCGTGATAGTTTATGTGTCGATGCGCATAGATAGACCTTTGGTCACTAACGGTATGCCTGCGGTCGCGGTGATTACGAAATGCACTCCTCACGTTAGGGGTGGAATCACAGTCAAATACAAATTTAGAGCGGAAGACGGAAGTGAAATGAAAGGGAGCAGCGGGTACGATAGCCTCCAGGAAATTGGAGCGAGTATCTGCATACTCTATTTGCCATGGAATCCACGACGAAATCAGACCTACATTTCGCTCTGCTACCGCGTGGTTCAATAATCTCCTACAGATCACAGAAATCCGCTCAACCCTTGCGCACCGGCTTCTGCGCCTGCATTGGAACCACCTGCACTGTCACGTCGCGCACCTCAGTGAGAAAGCGGTTCAGCACTGAGCCGTGCAGAATAATATCCCAGCGCGTGCGCGCCGATTGCCCAAAGACCACGTGCGAGACGCCCTCCTCCTGCGCAAAACGGATCAACGCGTCGGAGACGTTGCGATCCGTCAGCGAGACCACCTGCGCGCCCAGATCACGCGCCATGCGCTGATACTCTTCCAGACGGTGAAAGGCCTCCGGATCGCCGTGCCCCTTGTCGTCGGGGCGGCTGACGTAAACCGCGTACCAGTTGCTCGCCAGCCTGCCCGCGATGCGTGAGCCGATGCGCAGCAGCCGCTCGGCGCCCGGTCGCGTACTCAGGCAGACCATCACCTTCTCCGGAATCGGCGCCTGTTCCAGCCCTTGATTGCGCCGGTACTCCGAGGCTTGATTGCCCACCTGCTCGGCGGTGGTGCGCAGCGCCAGCTCGCGCAGCATATTCAGATTGCCCTTGCGGAAGAAGTTGGCCAGCGACTGCTCTACCTTCTCCGATGCGTATATCTTTCCCTGGCGCAGCCGCGAGCGCAGCTCGTCCACTGTCGTGTCCACGTTTACCACTTCATCGGCGCGCTTGAGAAAGCTATCGGGAACAGTCTCGCGGATGACGGTGTTGGCCGAGCGGTTGACGGCGTCGTTCAGAGTCTCCAGATGCTGAATATTCACCGCGGTCATCACGTTGATGCCGGCGTCCAGCAGCTCCAGCACATCCTCGTAGCGCTTGCGGTTCTTGCTGCCGGGAACATTGGTGTGCGCCAGCTCATCCACCACCACGGTATTTGGATGGCGAAAGAGAATGGAGTCTACGTCCATCTCCTTCAGCGTGACGCCATGATAGGGAATCTCTCGCTGCGGCACAACCTCCAGATCACGGATGCGCGCCTCGGTATCCTTGCGCCCATGCGTCTCTACCAGCCCGATCACTACATCCACGTCCTGCTGATGCTTCATCACGTAGGCGTCGTTCAGCATATGGTAGGTCTTGCCCACCCCGGGCGCCGCCCCGATATAAACGCGCAGCCTCGCGGCCTCCTTCTTGCGCTCCAGCTTGATCTCGGCCATCAGCCCACCTCCACAGGATGGCGGACTTCTTTTACGGCTGCCACGGGAATGGTGAAGCGGAAGGTAGTTCCATGGCCGAGGCGGCTCTCCACTGCAATCTGGCCGCCCAACTGTTCCACCAGTCTGCGCGCCAGCGCCAGCCCCAGCCCGGAGCCATGCTCGGAGAATGCGCTGAAGCGGTCGAAGATGGTGCTCAGACGCTCGGCCTCGATCCCGCGCCCTGTATCCTGCACCATGAACTGCACGGAATCATGAATCTCTTCAGCGGCCAGCAGAACCTCGCCCTCCGGCGGCGTGTAGCGCAGCGCATTGGAGAGCATATTGTCCAGAATCGAGCGCAGCGCCCTGCGGTCGGCCTGCACAAACGACAGATCGGCGAAGGCCCGCACCTCGACGCGAATGTGCTTCTCCGCGGCCTCGTCAAAGAAACGGTCGCGGACGTCATTCAATGCTTGCAATGGCCGCACACGCTCCAGCTTGAACTCGCGTCGGCCCGCGTCCAGTTCGGCTACCTCGATCAGGTCGCTCATCAGGTCGTCCAGCTTGCTGCTCTCGCTGCCGGCCGCGTTCACCAGTTCCGCCTGCAAAGGCTGTAGCTCGCCCGCAAAGCCCTGGCTGAGCGCGTAGAGTCCGCGCCGCAACTGCAACAGCGGATCGCGCAGCTTGCGGCTGGCCACGCTGATGAACTGCGTCTTGAAGCGGTCAGTATCCTGCAAGCTGGTCACGTCTTCCAGCGTGGTCACCGCGCCCAGCAGCCGCCCCTGGGAGTCGCGCATCGGCATGGTGCGCAGCCGGTAGCTTCGCTCCTGCTTGCCGATCCGCATCGGCAGCAGCGACGCCTCATCTTCAGTGGCCACAGCCTTCTGCATCGCGATTGCGTCGCGAATGCCGCGCAGAATCTTATCGCCCCCCGGAGTATTCGTCAGCGCCATGCGGTCGGTCGCCGCTTCGCCCAGCAGTTCGGTCGCCGCCTGATTCACCTTCAACAGGTGCCCCTTGCCGTCGGTCACGATAATCGGCTCGAAGATCGATTGCAGCACCGCGTCGGAGAGTTGATACTCCATCTGCCGCCGCCCGCCCTCGGAGTCCCTTAGTTCGCGCAATCGCACAGCGATCCGGTTCAGTTCGGCGGCGATCACGCCAAAGCTGTCGTGGCTGATCCACTCCACGCGATGATCCAGATTTCCCTGCGCTATCCTGCGTGCGGCGCGCGCCAATTGCTCGATCGGCCGCAGCACAAAAAAGACAGTTGCTGTCGCCGCTGCTACAGCCGCAGCCACGATGATCCAGGCGAACTTCAACTCGCCCGCCGCTGCCAGAGCGCGGTGCGTGGCCAGCGCCAGTCCGGCGGTTAAGCCGACGAGCACGATACAGCCAAGAATCAGTCGCCGAGAAAGATTGAGCATGATCCGGTCTCCAGCCGGAAATATGGATCAGAGGTTAGGAGTGAGTGAGCGGCTCACCTTCGCAACTTCCAATTATCCCTGACACCATCTTCTCAAAACTAACATGAATCATTGTGCCAATTGTACCTGTAAAATCCTCATTTAATTTCGCTTCACGAACGGACTCTCAGACTTTTTCTAGGCTTCATCATAAGAAATTCATTGCACAATGCGGGATTTGGGGGCTTTCATGTGCTTTGCATCACAGCCGCCCAGCCCCCCATCGAAGAGACTCGAATCAGCGGTCTAACTTCCGCCGGCCGCGCATTGAGGGACTGAATAATGAGTGACAAGAAAATGGTAATTCTCGACGGGAACGAGGCCGCGGCCTCGGTTGCCTATCGGCTCACCGAAGTTGTGGCCATCTACCCCATCACCCCCTCGTCGCCGATGGCCGAGTGGGCCGATCAGTGG
>CAYOYX010000171.1:0-3612 GCA_964408275.1 uncultured Occallatibacter sp. | reverse complement strand
TGTGTTGGAAGTCCAGCCGAGCCAGCCGTGGTGGCCAATGTCCAGATAGTTGTAGACGTTCGGCAATTGGTGGAAGGTGTTGGCCGCGAAGGTAATCCCCTGGTAGTACACGCCGGTCGATGGAATATTCTCGACGGGGGTGGCCGTTTGGGTCCAGTTTGCGGGTAAGCTTGCGTTGCTTACGCCGGCGTTGGCAAGTACGCAGTTGGCATCAGTAAAGCTGACGCCGGTGTTAGTAAGCAGGTTTGGCAGCGAGTCGTCCTCGATCACCAGCACGAAGCGGATATTCGGATTGGTCGCGTACTGCGCCAGGATGTTGTAAATGGGAGTGATGTAATCGTTCTCGTACTCCTCGATGCCCGTGCCTGTCAGGGCAGTAGTGTAGCCCTTGGGGATGTCGCCGCCGGCAATGCTGAGTTCGCCGTTGGATGCCAATGCCGCGCAATCGCGATCTGGAAGATCGTAAATCACCAACTGGACCACTACAGGCTCGGTGCCCTGTTGCTGGGCTAGCGCCGCGTTAATATGGCCCTGGAGGCCGAGGCGGCCGTTGTTTACCGAACCGCCGTAAATCGCCGCGATGCGGTCCAGCCAGACGAATGTCGGGGTGTTTCCTACCACAGCCATCTGGCTAGCGAGCGTGGACCCGGCAGGTTCAGCCGCGATTGCGGTACCAACTTCTGTTGTGTAGTCGGGGCTGGCGTACACCGTCGCGCCGACGTATGGGTTGCTGACGTGGGTTACCTGAGCGAAGACGCTCGGCACAGCGAGGGTTAGAAATAGAGCCGCGAGTACTGTAAAGTACACGCTCAATCGACGAGCGCATACACGCCCGCGGGAGGAGTTGAGCTGCTGAGACATGGTTTCTCCTTGTGCATAGCCCACCCACATTCAAGTGGATAAGCGCCTTGTTCAATGCATGATGCCGGTATTTGAAGACGCAACTCCGCGGCCGAGACGATCATCTCCTGTCCCGTAGTCTCAGCCGCACAATTTGTCCCCCGCTATAAATCAAAAAAAAGGGAAGAAGAACCTTGCTGCGTGTGAAAATTCACGAATGACGCCTAGTGACAGCAAAGAGAAGCAGCCGAGTTCCTAACGCTTTCCTTACGCTCCTTCAGCAGGCGATTCCATTTTCTTGTTCATGTAACCTCCTACTTGAAAGCTATCGAACCTCTTAGGGAAAACTTTGGAATCCAACATCCGCATCCCGGCCTCAAGATCAGCACGGATGTTAGGCATATGAATTGATCGCTGTATAGGGTTCATCTGGTATCTCACCGGCAGGTAAAAAAGATTAGGCTGCATCTTGAGCAACTTGTCCGGCGGTAAAGAACAGGTAAAGACTCCGATTGACAGATGCGCAGATTAAAGTCCATGCTGAAACATCAACCTTGGAGGAGGATTCTTATGAATTGCAAGAATTTTACGACTGCTGTTATGGACTGCAATCTCCGTATATTATCTAAGCAACAAATAGATGAAGAAGGCTTCTAGGAACTTGTTGAAACAGGATTAGATCCCTTCAGGCTTGACCTTCCAATTCATCGATTCGCTCGGTGAGATTCTCGATCATCTTTATGATTTCCGCATTGAGAGAGGCATTCAATTCGATGTAGTGCATGACCCAACAATTGATATACGAATAGCAAGCGAATCTCGTCTCAGAGTCGAAGCGCGGAAACTTTTCTCCGGTGAAGTGCCAATACAGGGCGGCGAAGACGGCAAAGAGAATCCAGTCGCGCATAACAAACTTCATTCCCGTTTCCCAATTCACTTCATGCCGTTGCTCCTTCTGCATCGAGATAATGCTTTTGCAGAAAGTCGTAGCCGTTGCGGTTTGTTGGCACAAACACGAAAGCCATCCGATTTGATTTCCCGGATGGCCTATAAAACGCTCATTTTACTAAAGGTGTATGGTGCGCCCGGAGAGATTCGAACTCCGCGGGTAGCTCATCCAGGACGCTGCACGAGAGGTTGATCGATAAGTCCCCAAAAATGTTCCCAACTGGATCTGTAGAAAATCAAGTCGGTCCACTTCAACTCTAGCTCCAGGTGAGTGATGCCGCGAGGATGGAACTCGCTCAGCTTGACTGTTCTGAAAACGCAGGGGAATGCACAAGTAGTAATTGACAAACAACTGGTGACTCGCCAGAGATGGACCCGCGCTACCTCTTTATCCTGAGTAGCCCTTAGATGAACGGGCGGCGATCCAAAATCAGCCTCAAGGGCCAATCTGTCACAATCTCCTGTGCTCCCAGGAACTGCTGAGCCTCCGCCGCAACGGAGATTGCGGCCGTGAGCGAATGTACTCCCCCGCTTGCGGGAAAAATCTTCGCGCGCGCCGCGGGGCTGTACACGTCCTTGCTCAGCGCGCCCATTGCCTTCCGAACACTCGCGCGAACGTCGTCAACGCGGTGCGCGCAATAGCGCAATGTGCGGGTCATCAGGTAAATAGCATCCAGCGTCATCCAGAGCTGATTGTTCTTGTCCCAGTATCCATCCTGCTGTTGCAGCCCAAGAACGCTGTCAATGCGTTTCTCTGGATACGGCATCCGCCGGTTGAAATACTGATAGATAAATGAGTAGTGAAAGGTGCCTCCCACCTGATCGATATCGCCGCTGGCCGGCTTGCCCTGGCCCATCAGCCCATTGGACGGATCGAAGAGATCGTCGCACGCGCCGAAGTACTGCGCAAACCACTGCGCGGAATTTAAGGCCGGAACTAAAGCGTAGATCGATCCGACGCCCGCGCCTTTGTGGCTGTTGGTATAAACGCCTTTGCGCCAATCCAGCGTCTGAAGAAATGCCCTCGGATTCTCGTACCTTGCTTCCGTCCGCACCACATAGCGCGGCGGAATATCCAATAACGCCATCGCGCCCAGCGCAAATGCCGTATTGTGCTCCGGGGAGAGCGTCACCGGATCCTTCTCGCGGAACCAGCCGGTCTGCGGGTTTTGAAATAGCTCGAAAGCATTGGCCCACTCCTCGCGCTCTTTTTCCGAGGGATGCAGCGCGCCGATTGTGTAGAGAACGCACGCCATATCCGCCACGCCATACAGTGCCGGCGTCGTCTGCCCCGTCTGCCGTGGGTAGTGTCCGGCGCCGTCAGGCAGGCGGATCGAAGGCTCGAAGTCTTCCTTGATCCAGCGAACGAACTCGCGCAAATCGCAGGTTGGCCCTCCGCTGGGCTTCGCCTTTTGGGCTTCCTTCACAGATTCGGCGGTTGCATTTTTAGGCGCGGCTAAACCGAGCGCAAGGGATGCCGCGCTACCGGCGCACAACTGAAGAAAGGCTTTGCGGGAGTAACTGGGGACAGTCTCCGTTGTTTTCATCTGCTGGTCCTCTTTCGCTGCCAAGGGTTCAGGTTGCACATTTCGGTACTAGCTGAGCGCAGTGTTATGGCATTGGGGAATTATATAGGCGCCGGATAGAGCTAGTAAAAGCGGGCATTCAATGGGGTTGACCCCTCGGCTGAGACAACCGGATAAACCACTGTTGGATTTCAATAAGCCTTCTATTATCTATTGTTTTATCTTTAGATTCAAAAGGTTAGATATGGTGCGCCCGGAGAGATTCGAACTCCCGACCTACTGGTTCGTAGCCAGTCGC
>CAYOYX010000170.1:0-3715 GCA_964408275.1 uncultured Occallatibacter sp. | reverse complement strand
CTCTCCATCATCATCCATGCCAAAGACAAAGCTTCCGTTGATCATGATGCCGAGCAAGTGTAGGCGGTCGGCAACTGCTTTATAATCGCGGCCCAGATTCTGCCGCTTGTTGCTGCGGTGAAGGTTTTCTGGAGTGAGCGTTTCAAAGCCGACGAAGATGCTGCGCAGTCCAGCTTCGGCTGCACGTTCGATCAGGTCGCCGCGCACGATCGAATCAACCGTTGCCGCGCCCTGAAAGAGCCGTTTCATTCCCTTCATGCCTTCAAAGAGCGATTCGGCAAAGCGCCGATCGCCAAGGAGATGATCGTCAAGAAAATAGAGATGGCGTCCGGGGAGGCGGTCAATCTCGGCGAGAGCATCGTCTACCCTCTGAGTGTAAGATCCACGGCCGCCCTGAAAGAATGCGTCCTTGTAACAGAAATCGCAATGCTGTGGGCATCCGCGCGTCACAACGATGGAATTCGGCACCAGATAGTAGTTGCGCTTGATGAGGTCGCGACGCACTGGAGGAACTCGCTCCAGTGTGCGGCCTTCCGTGGAGGCATATACACGCTGCGGCACCCCCGCACGAAAGTCTTGTAGGAATTGCGGGAAGGTTTGTTCTCCCGGTCCAAGGAAGATGGCATCCGCATGAACCGCTGCCTCGTCGGGAAGCGAAGTGACGTGTAGCCCGCCGAGGCAGACAAATGCGCCCTGGCTTCGATAGTGGTCTGCAATCTTGTAGGCTCGATAGGCGTTGGTGATGTAGACCTGAATCAACACCAGGTCTGGCGTATCGTCGAGGGTCAACGGCTCCACATGTTCGTCCATAATCACGGCACGGTCATCTGGAGAAAGGTATGCGGCAAGAGTGGCCAGCCCCAGAGGAGGAAACAGTGAATACTTGATCGGACGCCAATAGGGATCGGTCGCTTCCAACAAAGCAGGCAGAATGAATTTGGCGTTGATGGGGCGTGCATGAGAGAGCAACCGAGAAACGGGAACGATCATTGTACACCTCCAACTAGAAGAGCATCCGGTTCAGGAACAGCGCCGAAACGACGTTCCCTGCGGCTAAATTCAATCAATGCTGCTTCAAGGTCAGCCTCGTCAAAGTCAGGCCACATGCGATCAGTGAAGTGAAGTTCGGCATAGGCGGACTCCCACAGCAGAAAGTCTGAAAGGCGCTTTTCGCCACCAGTGCGAATCAGAAGATCTACATCCCCGCTCTCCGCAGTCAACGCTCGCGTGAGCATCTGCGTTATCCCGCCAGTCGCGAATCGCGTCTCATTTAGATTGGCGACCTGTCCGCCAGTAGCGGCGCTTGCAATGGCATCGCGCGACGAGTAATCGATGGCGACGCGCAGATGAAGTCGCTGACCAGCGGCGGTTGCGCGTTCAGCCTTTTCAATTTCGCGCAGTACCGATGGTGCCAACCGGTTACGACGGCCAATGACCTGGAGCCGTGCGCCGCGCTGCTTTAGCCTTTCTGTTTCAAGACGCAAGAAAGCTCTCAGCAGCCAGAAGATGCTCTCTACTTCGGCTACCGGCCGACGCCAGTTGTCGGAGGAAAATGCGTAGACCGTCAAGCAGCGGATACCGATGTCCGGTGCGTGCTCGACTACTCGCCGTAGTGCGGCCACACCGGCGCGATGACCCGCGATGCGTGGCAATCCGCGCCGTATAGCCCAGCGGCCGTTGCCATCCATGATGATGGCCACGTGCAATCCGTCAGTGTTCTTACTTTGCATTGTAAAGTTACCTCGCGCAACTTTTCTCACTTTTTGGGGGTGCAGCAGCCATTCCCCGGCGGCAACTGTAGGACCTACCGAGGACCGATGCCGCACCGAATTACAGCCTTGCGCCCTGTGTTATGAAATCGATGAAGTGGCTTGGTCTTCGGTCGGGCTTGATCCTGGAAGAGAACTGTACCAGTCGATTCCACGAGTGAAGTACATGGCGGCAGTCAACGCCAAGAAACTGGCAATCGCGCCCACCAGCAAAGCATTATCTTCCAGTCGCAGTAGTAGATAGATCAGCACATAGAGCAAGGTAAAGATGGCCAAAGCCCTCAGACCTTGCAAACGGCTCGCGAATACCCATCCCGCATTGACTGAAAGCAGTACCACAGTGGCAGCGCCAGCAAGTAGAAATCCAAAATCGAAGCCGATTCTTTCTGCGAGAGACAACAGAAGCAGGTAGAAGATGATCTGCGCGATCCCAACCAGAACATATTGTGCAGGGTGAACGCGCTTGCCTGTCGTAACTTCAAAGACGAAGTAGGAGAGAAAGATCAGCCCCAAAAACAGGGCAACGTATTTGAGTGAGCGGTTGACAGACTGGTAGGGATCGGCCACTTCGATGAACGAAACACCGAGTGCGGTAGCATCAAGCCCGGTGATCGAATCGCTTTGTCCTTCGGCGCGCACGCCGCGAGCAATGAAGGGTACTGACCACTCCGCGCTGAAACCGTTACTGGAAATCGACCGGTTGATTGGCAGGAAGCCTCCATCAAATCCAGGACTTGGCCAATCGCCCTGCATCGTAAGGTGAGTCGTTTTGCCATAGGCAAGCACGGCCACCCGCTGTGCGCCTGAAAATCGCAGAGAAGATGTCACATTGAACTGCGCGTTTGGCTTTGCGACCACATCTGCCTTCGCGCCGAAAATAGTCAGTTTGGTTTGCTGGTTCTGTTCTCCACCGAGCGCAAGGTTCGTGGACACTTCAGCGGGGACAAGCGTCACAGTCTTTCCGTTCGCTGTTAGCGTCGCATCGGCCAGCGCGCCGCGTGCGTCGCTGACTCCAACCACAATCTCCGCACGGCTCCAATCGAGTTCAGCGCCTTGCGGGGCAGAACTGGGTACTCCTGTCAGATCGAAGGCCGCGTCGAACTTCAAATCAGCCTGGAAGACCGGCACCTTGAAGAGTGAGCGATGCCGCTCTTCCGTAGCAGTCTTTAACACAGCCGATGCTCGCGCTGGAAAAACCAGATACACACCATGCTTTGCAACATCACTCTGTGATTGCGGTGGAATGTTGTAAGGGATCGCAAGGGTTGGTCCAAGGAAGGTTTGCTGGCCGCCCACATGGCCGCTGATTTCCTTGATGACGTCCGCTGCTCGATTGGTCCTGTCATTCACCAACCCACTCACAAAGAACGCCGGAATGGTCATAAGCAGGGCCAACCCGCAGACGACGATGAGTTTCATACCCATGGAACGGGATCTCAGTTTTGTTTGCAAACCGGACTGCAACATCGAAGAGTCGTTCACGTTTTCTCCATTTCTGAAAAACACTTTGCAATGCAAAGTTATTGCACAAATAAATAGTCAGGCCCGCGATGGAACCAGACTGCCGATTGGACTTGGAGCAGAATCATCTTGAGCAAACACTGCCGCATCTTTGACCACTTGTTCGAGCGTTGACAGGTATTCAAGATAACGCTTGCGGCCGGATGCCGTGATCTTGCAAAGAGTCTGAGGGCGATTGCGATCGTGCCCCTTGGCGATCACCACCATCTTTGCTGTCTCCAGCACGGTCAAATGCCTGCTCAAGTTGCCGTCCGTCAGTGCACACAATTGCTTGAGATCCACGAAGGTAAGGCCTTTTGGACTAGTAATCAGAGAGGTCAGGATGCTGAGGCGCGCACGCTCATGAATCACGCGATCCAGCCCTTCGTATGCGAATCGAGCCTCGCTGTTTGTGGATTTAGCTTTCATCGCCGCCCTCCTCTGCT
>CAYOYX010000169.1:0-3786 GCA_964408275.1 uncultured Occallatibacter sp. | reverse complement strand
GAATCTGATCCTTGCCCAGGCCGTACTCCTGAATCACCGGCTCGCTGACGCCCAGAGCATTCACGCGGTCGCCCAGAGCCTCAATCGCCTGCTGAACGGTCTTCTTCTCCAGCGCCGCCAGCACCATCGGCTTCATCGTCAGCGTCCAGGCATTGTCCGAGCCGCTATCCACGCTGAATTCGTTGGAATACTTGGTATCGAGCAGTGTGCGAACGGCACTCGAGCTGGCAGCCGAGGTACCCTCTACCTGAATGAAGGCCGGTTTGGCCGCATCGGGCTTGTAGACCTGCGAAAACGTCAGGTTGGCCGTCTTCAAATCCTGCTTGAGCCGCGCCACAGTGTTGTCAGTCTCGGCGTTGACAGCTTCCTCCACCTTGACCTGCAAGATCAGGTGAGCGCCGCCCTTCAGGTCCAGGCCCAGGTGAATGCGCTTGGTCAAGCCATCCAGCAGAGCCGCGCCGGTCACACCCGTTGATGCGCCGAAGATACCCCAGACGCATAGCAGCACCACCGCAATAATCAGAAAAAACTTGTTCTTGAGATTCTTCTTCATCGTCCCGTTTCTCTACAGTGGTCACTGTTTCACTGCTTCACTATTTCACTGCTTCACTATCCGTCGTCACCGCCGCAATCGCGCTCTTCGCCACTTCCAGCTTGATGCCGTCCGGCGCAACCTTGATCACAATCGTGTCGTCCTTGATGGAAAGAATGATGCCGCGAATGCCGCCCGCCGTGGTCACGCGGTCGCCGGTCTTGATCGCAGCCAGCATCTGTTGCCACTGCTTCTGCCGCTTCTGCTGCGGGCGAATCATCATGAAATACAAGAGCGGGATCATCAGCAATGGCAAAAGCATCATCAAGCCATTTCCCCCGCCCGCCGCCTGCTGAAAGATCATCAATGCAAGACTTGTCGCCACGTTCATCCTTTACACGCCCATCACGATCTCGGCTGCGCAAAACGCTCCGCCGCTCAGGGCACAGGCACACCCGGCCATCCGCCGGGGGCCTCAAAATAAATTTGTCTCCGGGAATAAGCCGGGCCGCCGATTCATTCCGTTCCGCGTCCGCAGCCCAACTGCCGTCTGCTTCCTTTTCGACACAATACTCCAACCAGAAACCCTCAACCGATGGCCGCGCCCGTCTTCTCGCGCGCGTTCTGCCCGGTATCCAGAAGGAGTGCCTTCATAGATAAGATACGCGCAGCCGGGGGGCTGTCAAGGAGGAGGTTGGAGCGACGGAATAGGGAATAGGGAATAGCGAATAGAAAATTGCGACAACTTGACAATTTTTTGTCTCATAAAACCATCAATTGCACCGCCCGTCCTTCGCGATTATTGAGTTGAACGGGACTCAATTCCGTTGAAAGATCACCGCAACTTTTCCAGAGAATCGGCGTCTAATCGTCCCGTGAGGGTTCGGGACCGGCATTCCCCTTACCTCGTATCAAGTTCGAATCGTGCGAAGTTTGTTCCATTCACCTGTGCGCGAGGGCGCGTCCAGGATGCAGAGTTGCCTTGGTTAATCGTCTTAATCTAAGGAGGCAACTCATGCGAAAGCATCTTCCCCTTCTCTTCGTCCTGTGCATCGCAAGTCTGCTCCTCACGGGATGCAACTCAAACATGAACAGCACTACTGCGGCGGCGTCCCAAGGAACTGTGCCCGTTTCCATGACGATCACCGACGATCCGCCGACTGGCGTGTCGGTTCTCTTCTTCCAGGTCAGCCTTACTGCCGCCTCGCTCCAGCCCGCCTCGTCCACGGCATCGCCCGTTTCGCTGCTCAACAACAACACGCCTATTCAGATTGACGTAACCCAACTCCAGGCGCTCTCGGCCTTCCTGAGCACGGCCAATGTCGCCGCGGGAAGCTACAACAGCCTTAGCCTGACCTTTGCCAATCCGGAGCTTGTTATCTTCAACGCCTCGGACACGGCAATTGCCAGCACATGCGCAGTGGGCAGCGTCTGCGAACTCACGCCGACGATCGACAACTCCGCCACCGTCAGCTTTTCAACCTCGCCCTTTCCGGTTACGCTCTCCGCGACTTCTCCGCTGGGACTCTTGATCGATTTTCACCTGAACACGGTGATTCAATCCGATCTGTCCGTCAATCTCGGCGTGACGAATGGCGTTACCATCTCCGAGCTGCCCACTGCGATTCCCACGCGGCCTCAGTTCGGCGCTTTGAGGGGTGCAGTTGTAACCGTCAGCGCCAGCCAGAATCAGTTCACCGCGCAAACCGCATGGGGCCGAACCTACACCATCGACACCAGCAGCACCACGGCGTTTGACGGCTTCCCGACGAGCGCATGCAGTACGCCAAGCATCGCGTGTCTGGCTGCGGGGCAGATCGTCCAAGTGCAAATCTCCGGCATTGAGAGCGGCGGGATTCTTGAAGCGGCTCAAGTCACTTATCTGCAGGCGCCAGGCCAGCAGACCGCTACGGGAACCATCGTTGGCCTCAGCACATCGGCCAGCGGCACGATCATGAAGCTCATCCTGCATGACAACCCGTCGAATTCAAGCGGCCTGATTCTAGGCGGAGAAGCCAGCGTCAGCATCGCCGGCACTGCAACTTTCTCTGTGGCTGCAAACGGCTTTACCATTCCTGCGGGACTCACCTTCACTGGCCCTTCGAGTTTGTTGGTGGGGCAGAATGTGATGGTGGACGTGATGTCAGGATCGCTGGCTGCAGCGAACGAAATGGCCTTCCCAGGCGGCTGGGGACCACCTCAGTCCTTGTCCTTTACCGCCGACACAGTTGCGCTGGAGCCGAGCCAAGTGACTGGAATAATCTCCGCGCTTGATGCAAGCGCAGACAGCTTTACGCTGGGCAGCAACGTGGGACCGTTCTTTGCGCCCTGGCCGTGGTTCAATGCTAAGAATGCCGTTTCGTACGATGTGCTGACTACCACGCAGACCACCTTCCAGGGTTTCAGCACGGAAGACTTCGGCGCGCTTGCCACCGGCAATCTTGTCTCGGTGCGCGGCTGGCTCTTCGCTCCGGCAAGCAGTGGAGGAACGCCGTCGCTGGCGGCGAATACGGTCGTTCTGCGCTCGAATGGGTTTTTCTAGAATGCGGCAGGGACACTCGTTCGCAGATGAGTGATTCGGCGAAGGCGGAACCTACATTCCGCCTTTGCCGAGCAGGATGCCGATGCCGTAGGTGACTGCGCCCTCCACTGCGCCGACGACGGTCATCTCCAAACCGGAGGACCACCAACTGCGGACAGTGATAAGGGACTTGGCAGCGCCGACCGCGAAGTGTGCGGCGAGCGAGACAACGGCGGCGGCGATCACCGCTTCAATCCCTGTGAGGAAAAAGAACGGGATGATGGGAATGGCCGCGCCGATAGCTGTAGAGAGCGCGCCGGAGCCTGCGGAGACGAGTGGATTCGCAAGCGCCTCCTCGCTGGTGCCGAGCCGCTCCGAGGCCAGCGCGCGCAGTAGCTGCTCGGGGTCGCTGGCGATGTGGTTGACCATGTGCAGGGCGTCTGCTTCGGGCAGCCCTTTCACCTGGTAGTAGAGGGAGAGCAGCTCGCGAGCCTCGGGTCCGTTCATCTGGATAGCTTCGCGTTCGCGGGCAATCTCGGCCATGTAGATTTCGCGCTCACTTTTGGCCGCGAGATAAGCTCCGGAACCCATCGAGAGCGCCGAGGCGATGAGGCCGGAGAGTCCGGCGAGAAGAACATATTTACTATCGCCCGCAGTGGCTCCGCTGACGCCGCTGACAATGCCGAAGATGGCGCCGAGGCCGTCGTTGACGCCGTAGATGGCGTCGCCGATC
>CAYOYX010000168.1:0-3798 GCA_964408275.1 uncultured Occallatibacter sp. | reverse complement strand
GGAGAGCTCCGCCGTCTATGGACGGGTTCACCAGCGCATCTACCCCACGGCCCCGCGGGTCGGGTTCTATTTTTCTGCGCAGTGCAATCGCGTGCAGACAGAGCAATTCCTTCACAGTCTCACAGTTTCACAGTAAAAGGGGGGGTAGGGGGTACCCTTCAGTTCTCAGTTGTCAGTTCTCAGTTGTCAGTAAAAAAGCCCGGAGGTTTGGTTGGTGGTCATGGATTGATTGTGCGCTACGGAGCGGAAATTATCTGCAAATACTTTCGCCTGTTTTCCATATCACCCATATTGCTGCCCCATAAGCTAAATGCCGTATTCTGGCATCAGTGCATCCAGTTCTCTTTCATCTCGGCGCGATCGTAATTCCGTCCTATGGCGCGGCGACGGCCGTGGGGGTGTTGCTGGGGCTGTTTCTGGCCGAGCGGACAGCGCGCGACCATCAGCTCAATGCCGCTCATGTGTGGAATCTGTGTGTCCTGTCGCTTTTCGCGGCGCTCGTGGCTTCGCGGCTGCTCTTGGTGGCGCTCAACTGGGCTGATCTGCGCCTTCACCCATCGTGGATGCTCGGCCTTGCGATGATTCATCATCCATTGCTGGAGGCTTTTGGGACGCTGATTGCGGTCACGACGGCTAGTTTATTTGGGCGCTGGAAGAGACTGCCGCTGGGAACAACTGCCGACGTGTTGGCCGCGCCAGTGGCGCTGGGGATTGCCTTCGAGCAGTTGGGCGCACTGCTGGCCGGTTCTGGCTTCGGAATCGAAAGTTCGGCGCGGTGGGCGGTGACTTACACTGATCCGCTGGCCGCGCGCTGGAGCGGCGCTCCGCTGGGTGTCGCCCTGCATCCGGTGCAGGCGTACGCGGCTCTGGCTTTTCTTGCGCTTGCGCTCTTGCTTTATTTCTGGCTGCCGTATCGGCGTCAACCGGGCGAAGTTGCCGGGTTGCTATTGCTAGGCGCGGGCGTGATCGTTTTTTTTACGGAGTTCCTGCGCGACTCTGAGGGACGAGGCTCACTGCTGGGCGGCGCAATCGATGGGCCGCAGGCGGCGGCGGTGGCGATGGTGGTGGTTGGCGGGCTGGTGCTGCTGGAGGGGAAAAAGTCCGATGAGTGTCGTGGAATCCCACCCTAGGCGCAAGAACAAAGATATGCCGAGGGCGGGGCACCCAGTTTTTTGAGCTATGGAAGAAGGATGAGGCAGTCATTGACTGAATTACGCAACATCGAAGTGACGCCGGAGGCCAAGGGACAGCGGCTTGACCAATATTTGGTTGCGCAGCTTGAGGGCGTGAGCCGCTCGCGTGTGCAACTGCTCATCGACCAGGGTGATGTGCTGGTGAATGGCAAAAGCGAGAAGGCCTCGCTCAAGCTGCACGGCGGTGAGCGCATCGACATCACCGGCGAGCCGCATCCGGCGCCGCTCCGGGCCACGGCGGAAGAGATTCCGCTGGATGTGATCTACGAGGACACCGATCTGGCGGTAGTGAACAAGCCGGCGGGGATGATGGTTCACGCCGGCTCAGGGCAGAGCGAGGATGCGCGCAATCGCGGAACGCTGGTCAATGCGCTGCTGTTTCGTTTTAGCAAGCTCTCGGCGACCGGAGGCGAACTGCGACCCGGCATCGTTCACCGGCTCGATAAGACAACCAGCGGGCTGATTATTGTGGCCAAGAATGACCGCGCTCATGCGGCGCTAGCGGAGATGTTCTCGAGCCGCCAGATCAAGAAGACTTACATCGCGCTCGTCCAGGGGGCCGTCGAGAGGGCCAGAGGCACCATCAACGCCAACGTGGGCCGCGACCCGCAGCGACGCACACGCATGACCACGAAACCACTGGGCGATGCGCGCACGGCTGTCACGCATTACGAAGTCGTGCGGCGGCTCCAGAATCGCTTCGGCAAATTCACGCTGGTCAGGGTTCGCATTGAGACCGGCAGGACACATCAGATTCGCGTACACATGGCGTCGATTGGCCATCCGGTGGTGGGCGACGTGCTTTATGGCGGATCGGGGCAGTTGACGGATCAAGCAGCCTCACAGGCCGCAACCTCGAAGGCCGCGCGGCGCAACGCGGAGCCGGAGCGGCTGCGGCTGGGGCGAAACTTTCTCCATGCGGCGCAGTTGGAGTTTCCCCATCCGCGGACTGGGAAGCTGCTCCAATTGGAAGCGCCGCTGCCGGTGGAGTTGGAGAGCTTTCTTGAACGCCTGGAAGAGGGGCAGAAGCGGTTGGAGAAATGACCGGACAGGAATCTCGCACAGATCAGGCACGATTGATAAAATGAAGGTGCTATGAACAAGAAACTCTCCGTACTCATGCTGGCGGCGGCTCTTGCGGCAGTCGCCCTACAGGCACAGCAACCCGCGCCCACTCCGAATGCAGGCTCACCGGCAACGCAACCAGCACAAGCGCCAGCCGCTCAGCCAGCACCAGCGCCTGCGGCCAAGCCCGCGCAATCGCCAGCCGCACAGTCTGCCGATCAGTCAGCCGATACGGGCGGGTACACGATCCCGCTGAAGGTCAATGAGGTCAGCCTCATCTTTACTGTGACCAAAAAGAATGGGGAGTATGTTCCCAACCTGAAGCAGAGCGATTTTACGCTGCTCGACGACCAGAAGGCGCCTACCAAGGTGACCTCCTTTCATCAGCAGATCAATCTGCCGCTGCGCGTGGGCCTGGTGATTGATTCCAGCACTTCGATTCGCTCACGCTTCGAGTTCGAGCAGCAATCGGCGACCGATTTTCTTTTGCAGATTTTGAAGGCCAAGAGCGACCGCGCCTTTGTAATGGACTTTGCTCAGACCCCGACAATTGACCAGGACTGGACGAACAACATCGATGCGCTTGAGTCGGGCGTCAACCGGATACGCCCCGGTGGAGGCACGGCGCTCTTTGATGCCGTCTACACTGCCTGCCGCGACAAGCTGATGGAAATTTCGCGCGGCCAAGAGCCGGTGCGCAAGGCGATGGTGCTGATCTCCGACGGCGAGGATAATCAGAGCCGTGTCTATCTGAACGAGGCCATCAAGGAGTGCCAGCGTGCCGAGACCATCATCTACGCAGTCAGCACAAATTGGACGCCCAGCCGCAACAAGGGCGATCAGGCGCTGATCCAGATGGCCGGCGACACCGGCGGGCAAGCCTTCTTTCCTCCTTCTGTAGAGGAGATGTCGAAGAGTTTCAGCGCCATCGAAGAAGAGTTGCGCAGCCAGTACGCGCTGACCTACACACCGGCGGACTTCAAGGAAGACGGCTCGTTTCGCCCGATTTATCTTTACTGCTACGACCGGCGCTACCTGGTACGGACGCGCAAGGGCTACTTTGCCCCGAAGCCGCAGTGATAGAGGGTCATCCAAGAAGGGCGCGACTTCAACCGCGCCCGATCTAATTACTTGTCTCTTGTGCCGGCGGGAATTATTTTAAAATCGTAGCTGACCATACCGTACTCCCTTCCAGGTTTTCCGCAATTCATAAAAATACAGCCGTACGTTCCATTTCAGGACAATTCCTGCTCCCGTTGTTCACATACGTTCCACACCTGGATTCTTTCTGTACATTCCTCACTGATTCCGCAGGACACGCGATGAAATAAAGGTGGACGGTTTTCAGCGTTCTCTGAGGGTCCGTCCGCGCGCTTGCGGCCGCTGATTGGGTTATCTGCCGCATTGGAATAACGGGAAATACGGGAATCGGCCAGGCCGCTAAGGCGCTGTGCGGACAGGGGGAGATCGGGTGATCCGGCAGGCGATATCGTGCGACATCTGCGGAACGGAGAAGAAGCAGACGAACCACTGGTTTGTG
>CAYOYX010000167.1:0-3880 GCA_964408275.1 uncultured Occallatibacter sp. | reverse complement strand
GCATCATCGTCATCGACTTCATCGACATGGACGACCGCAAGAATCGCTACAAGGTGATGGCCGCTCTCGAAGAGGCGCTCAAGTCCGACCGCGCCCCGACCAAGGTTCTCCAGTTCAACGACTTTGGCCTGGTCGCCATCACCCGCAAGCGCGTCAAACAATCGCTCGAACGCACGCTCTCGGTTCCTTGTCCCACCTGCCAGGCCACCGGCATGGTCAAGAGTCCGACCACTGTCTGCAACGAAATCTACACCGAGCTGCGCAAGATGAAGAAGCACTTCGAAAGTCCCGACGTCGTCCTTCGCGTCAATCCGGAGACCGTCAAGACTCTCAAATCCAACAACGCCAGTTGGCTCACCGAATACGAAGAACTGATCGGCAAGAACATCCTCATCAAGAGCGACGCAACGCTGCATCCTGAGCAGTTTGACATTCAGGGTTGATGGCCCAACAAGTCTGCAGAAGCAGCAGGGCCTGAGCAATGCTCAGGCCCTGCTGCTTTGTTGGCTGTATTCAAAGTTTGTTCTGATTCGATAAGTGGTGAAGTTTACTTGGCTACAGCTTTGACTCCTGCTTGTTCGGCGAGGGTGGCGGCCTTATCGGTTGCCTCCCAGGTGAACTCCGGCTCGGTGCGGCCAAAGTGGCCGTAGGCTGCCGTCTTCTGATAGATGGGGCGGCGTAGATTCAGGCCTTCAATGATGGCTTTGGGCGTGAGCGAGAAGTTCTTGCGGACCAACTCAGTCAGCTTGGCTTCGCCGACCTTGCCTGTGCCGAAGGTATCGACGCGGACGCTGACCGGCTCGGTAACGCCGATGGCATAGGCGAGCTGGACTTCGGCGCGATCTGCAAGTCCGGCGGCAACAATGTTCTTGGCGATGTAACGAGCCATGTACGCCGCCGAGCGATCAACCTTCGTCGGGTCTTTACCGCTGAAGGCGCCGCCGCCGTGACGGCCCGCGCCGCCGTAGGTATCGACGATGATCTTGCGGCCGGTGAGGCCGGTGTCGCCCATCGGTCCGCCGATGACAAAGCGGCCCGTCGGGTTGATGTGGTACTTGGTGTGTTCGTCGAGCCACTCGGCGGGCAGCACGGCTTGAATGACGTGCTTGAGAATGTCGGCGTGGAGTTCTTCGTTGCTGACTGCGTCGGAGTGCTGGCTGCTGATGACGACGGCGTCGATGCGGGCGGGCTTGCCGTTCTCGTCATATTCAACTGTCACCTGGCTTTTGCCATCGGGGCGAAGATAGGCGAGCTTGCCGGATTTGCGCACGGCGGTGAGCTGGCGGCAGAGCTTGTGGGCGAGCGAGATGGGCGCGGGCATCAGCTCCGGAGTTTCGTTGGAGGCGTAGCCGAACATCATGCCCTGATCGCCGGCGCCGCCGGTATCAACGCCCTGCGCAATGTCGCCCGACTGCTTGTTGATGGTCGAGATGACAGCGCAGGTGTTGGAGTCGAAGCCGTAGAGGGCGTTGTTGTAGCCGATGGAGGCGACGACGCCGCGAACGAGGCTTTGAAAATCGACGTAGGCTTTGGTGGTGATTTCACCGGCGATGACGACCAGGCCGGTGGCGGTAAGCGTCTCGGCTGCGACGCGGCTGTAAGGGTCCTGCTCCAGGCAGGCGTCGAGAATAGCGTCAGAGACCTGATCGGCGATTTTGTCGGGATGGCCTTCGGTGACGGATTCAGAGGTAAACAAAAAACGGTCGCTCAATGGTACTCCTCTCCCATTGCAGGGAATTCAATTTGGGCGGACTGGAGCGAGGACCGGTTCATGCTGGATCACCGGCGCGGAAATTTTGCCGCATCGGACCCACTCTCGCTAAAGCGCGCGCCAGCACCGTCAGGCCTGCGCCTTGGGATGCATTCCTCTATGGTAATTGCCACGAGCTTGCGGCGGCAAACAGTTGCAGCGAACGGACGGCAATGGCGGGCGAGGCGGGATTTTCACCTGTTGGATGGGGCAGACTGAAACTTATTCCGGCATCTCCAGCACGATCCAGGCATTTTTTAGATAGAAGTGATAGACGGTGCGGTGATCGATGAGCGAATCGGCGAGCGCGTCGTGATCGACGGGTGCGGGGCGATGGAGCAGGCCGATCTGCGCGGTGCGAATCTGCTCGGGCGAGGCGGGGTCGATGCCCCAGTTGAAGCCGAGAATGCCCGTGGAGTCGTGTGCCTGAAGGCGCTCGGTCTCCGGCGCGGCGGCGAGCACGTGAAGGCTATTGGGGTCGCTGGAAAAGTAGACGAGCAGCGAGACCGTTCTATCCGCCGAACAAAGAACAGCCCAATCGGAGGAGCCGGGGCGCTCAAAGCTCGCGTGGATGACGTTTTCTGGATGATGAGCCTCGTAGGTCTGCGGAATCAAACAGCCGCGGCGTGTGAGCTGGGCGGCGAGTTCAGCGGGAAGCTCGGGGTAGGAGCTGATGGGCAGATGGCGAATGAGGTAGGGTATGGAACGGCCTGCGACAACGATTTGGCCGGAGTGGTTGAGGGGAGCGGGGATGGGCTGCTGGGCGGGGAGCAGGGAACAGGCGATAAGCAGCGAGCTCTGCAGCCAAGCGACCTTTATCAATTGCGTAGGAACCATCAAAGTCTTTCCTCTGCTCATCATCGCCCCATAACGCATCGAAGAATACGCAACGGCGCGGCGCACGGTCAAGGCAGCTGGAATACAAATGGGCCGAATTCAGCCGTCGAGTGGCACAGCAGGCCAGAGGCTACAGCTTCTTTCGCAGATATTCAAAGACGAGATAGCCGATGAGCGCGCTGATGAGAGCGATGGCGAAGTTTGTAGCTGTGAAGATATCTTTGAGGGCTGACGCCAGAGTCTTGCCGCGGCCATTGGTCGCGGTGAACTCGCCCATGAGCAAGTTCGAGTAGAAGAGAAAATCGATAAAGCCGATCTCGATGATCGCTCGCCAAACGGGCGTTAGTCGGCGTCGATTCGTTCTCTGACCTTGCATGGTAGTTTTATCGTAGCAAGAATTGAATGAAGTTCTCGTAAGTTTTTCGGATTGACCCCCATTGGTCTAGAGCACTAGCTTGAAAGAGTGCGGTAATGAATTTCTCGGACAAGCAGGACAAGGAGATCGGATGCGGAGCAGAATATTCCCCCGGATACAGAACGGCGTTTTGGCGCTGATGCTGGCGGCGATGGCGCTGGCAGGCGCGCGGGCGCAGGACCTGAAGAGCTTTGAGCAGCGAATAACGACCAAAGTCCTGCCCAACGGACTGACGATCATTATCTGCGAGCGGCCGGAGGCGCCGGTCTTCAGCTATTCCACTTTCATCGACGCGGGCGACGTGAACGATCCATCCGGCGAGAGCGGCCTTGCGCATATGTTCGAGCACTTAGCCTTCAAGGGAACCAGCGAGATCGGCACCAACGACTACGCCGACGAAAAGGTTGCGCTGGCTAAGGTGGAGGCGGCGAATGACGCATACGAGGCTGAGTATCTGAAGGCTGTGGGCCGCGACGAGAAGAAGCTGGCCGAGTTGAAGAAGGCATTTCTTGAGGCGCAGAAGGAGGCGCACAAATATGTCGTGCCCAATCAGTTTACTGATGTGGCCGAACGCAACGGCGCCGAGGGACTGAATGCCGAAACCGGGCTGGACAATACGGTTTACTTTTGGTCGATGCCGGAGAACCGGCTGGAGCTTTGGGCGTGGCTGGAGAGCGGACGTCTGGCCGACGTGGTGCCGCGCGAGTTCTACAAGGAGCGCGATGTAGTGGTGGAAGAGCGGCGAATGCGCACCGACTCGAATCCCATCGGGAGGCTGGTCGAGCAGTTTTTGGCCACAGCCTACGTTGCGCACAACTACGGACGCAGCAGCATCGGCTGGCCGAGCGAGGTGAGCCAGATCAACGCCACCGAGGCGA
>CAYOYX010000166.1:0-3963 GCA_964408275.1 uncultured Occallatibacter sp. | reverse complement strand
GAGATCGAGATCGCGCTGCAATACAACGACAGCTACTCGGAGACGGTCTTCAGCTTCGCCAACAACATCAACACTGTCGATGGCGGTTCGCATCTCTCCGGCTTCCGCACTTCACTCACTCGAACCATCAACGCCATCGGCCAGTCGCTCGGCCTCTTCAAAGACATGAAGGAGAACCTGAGCGGCGATGATGTGCGCGAGGGACTGGTCGCAGTGGTCAGCGTCAAGCTGTCGCAGCCGCAGTTCGAGGGACAGACCAAAGGCAAGCTCAACTCCGACATCGCCGGCACGGTGCAGGCCTTCGTCAACGAGCGGCTGGGCGCGTTTCTTGAGCAGAACCCGCCGATTGCCAAGCGCATCATCAACAAAGCGATTGAAGCTTCGCGCGCTCGCGAAGCAGCCCGCAAGGCTCGCGATCTGACGCGGCGCAAGGGCGCGCTCGATGGCGGCGGCCTTCCCGGCAAGCTGGCCGATTGCAGCGAACGCAACCCGGAGCGCTGTGAATTGTATCTGGTGGAGGGCGAGAGCGCCGGCGGCACCGCCAAGCAGGGACGCGACCGCCGCTTCCAGGCGATTCTGCCGCTCAAGGGCAAAATTCTCAATGTCGAAAAGGCGCGCTACGACAAGATGCTGGGCCACGAGGAAATTCGCGCGATGATCACCGCGCTCGGCTGCGGCATCGGCAAGGACGACTTCGACGCCACCAAAATCCGCTACGGCAAAATCATCCTCATGACCGACGCCGACGTGGACGGATCGCATATTCGCACACTGCTGCTCACTTTTTTCTTCCGCCACATGACGGAGCTTATCAAGCGCGACAACATCTACATCGCCCAGCCGCCGCTCTTCAAAATCAAGAAGGGCCGCTTCGAGCAGTACATCAAGGATGAGCGCGAGTTTGTCAAAGTCATGGTCAACCGCGCGTCAGAGGGCATGATCGTGCGCCACGGCGAGGCTGCCCTGCGCATCGAAGGCGCGGACCTGACCCGCTTCATGGGCATACTCAGCGAGTATCTGGACTTTGTCGAGAAGGTGGATAAGCGCATACGCAATGAACAATTGACCGAGCTGCTGGCTCGCGCCGAGCTTGTCCATCGCGCCGACTTTGCCTCAAAGTCTGAGAGCGACGTTCCGCCTAAGCTCGTTCAACTCCACGCCGAACTGAAAGAGCGCGCCGGCGAGCTTCAATTCAAGTCTCTCAGCAAGCCGGTTGAGGATGAGGAGCATCACACCTGGTCCATTTCTTTTGTGGACGCTCAAGGCGCCGAGCGGCGCATCGACTGGACGCTTGCCTCCAGCCCCGAGTTCCGCCAGATGATGGCCAAGTATACGCTCATCAAGGAATTCCTGGAGCCGCCTTTCCTGATCGAGTACGCCGCGAAGACCGCCGAGGCTGTCTCCGAAGCAGAAACCGGCGATGAAGCAGCCGAAAGCGACACTGCGGAGGTTCAGGCGGAGGCCAAGGCGGCGCGTCGAACGGCGCGGCTCTCACGTGAGCCGGTTGAGAAGCAGACTGCGCGTGAGCTTTTTGTCTACATCGTCGAGCAGGGCAAGAAGGACTATCAGGTGCAGCGCTACAAGGGACTGGGTGAGATGACCTCCACGCAACTCTGGGATACGACGATGGACCCCGAGCGCCGGACACTGCTTTCGGTCAAACTGGAAGATATCGCCGAGACGGAAGCCATCTTCACAACCCTGATGGGCGAGGACGTGGAAGCCCGCCGCAAGTTCATCGAGGACAACGCGCTCGACGTGAAGAACCTCGACATATAATTCTGTGACCAGTAGGATGTCACGATTGCTGGGATGTTTGCCACAATTAGTGATGTCGGTTGGCGGAAAAAACTATTCGAATTTGCTGAAATGCTATCTGTATCTGTATAGGTTGGCAGAGTGTGTTCAATTCCCCAAAGCGCATGGCAGTGTTTGTGCCGGGTTGCGGGCAGAGCGATGCATCGTGTAGCTGGAAGGCATTTCAGCGAACAGCGCAGGCCGCGACCGATTCGACTTTTACAAGGTAATCAATGCTCCGTTCCGCAATGAGGAACATATTCACCGGCTTCAGTTCAAACTCAGGCTTGAAAAAGCATCTGGGCGGTTGGCAGTCGATTCGTCTCTATGCCAGATATTCGCCCCAGAAGCCATCTGAAGCTGATCGCGAACCTGATCCCGCACGTATGGCCGGTCAGAACGACCGGAGCGCCGATGCGATTCCGGAAAACTGTCGCGTGCCGACTCTTCAGGAGTAATATGGATTGGCTGAAACTTTTGAGCCTTCCTAAGTCTCAAAATCGAGACCTTGGCCACTGGCGGAGTTTTGAGTTTAGGCTCAAGAATCGAGATTGATAATGAAGCATTGGACCTTGCTCGTGGTCTTAGCTTTTCTCGTGGTTCTGGATGGAAATTTGTCGGCAATGGACGTCCAGTCGCAGTTCAAGCAGATTCAAGTCAGACGTTTCACTCAGTCCGATGGGGTGGGGCTCTCCGAGAATTTCATAAGATTTTTCTATGATAGTCTTCGCGCGCAACTGCAAAAGGAGAATCTGGCCGGTCTAGTGGTCGACGAAAACGCCAGTGTGCCTGCGGCGGACGCCCCCGATTCTATTGTGGTTGAAGGAAGATTTACCAGTTTCAAGAATACTAAAGGAGTTCATATTGGCATTTTAGGAGTGGAGATCAAGCTCTACCGCATCAGCGACCACCAACTGATCACTACCTTGACGCCTGAGATTCGTTTCGGTTTCACTTCGAAGAACGAGGAGGACGTTCCGGAATACCTAGGCAAATCAGTCGGGAGGGAGTTTATGAAGACGGCGAAGGATCTTCCGTTGCTAGCTTCTTTTCCGCCCGGCCCTCCAGTGCAGACGGCCGCAGCGCCTGTGTCGCAAGCGCCTCCACCCAACGCTGACGTGCTCACCAACAGTTCGGTGCTTGAGATGGTGACGGCCAAGCTGCCGGAAGAGGTGATTATTACCAAGATTCAGGTTTCGCCGACAAACTTTGATGTCTCCACTTCCGCTTTGGCGGAACTCAATCAGAGAGGTGTTTCTCCCGCCATTATCAAGGCAGTGCTGATCGCGCCAAGAGTCGCTCCTGCGCCGGTCCAGCCGCCCGTCACAGCAGGCACTGATTTCCATAACCTCGGAACGCCGGGTCACCAGCATTTCACCATCGCCGAAGGTGTAGGTCTCCCGGCGTGGATCAATCCGCAGAATTTCCTCAAACTCTTCGCGGACCAGTTTCGCACCTTTCTAGAGAAGAGGAGCATCCCAGTTCAGGTGGTCGCCGACGGCGCTGGCGCGTCTGGCACGAATGCCGCCGCTTCCATCGTGGTGGAATGCAGAATCATCGAAGTGCATCTGGGCAACGGTTCGATGGCGAACCCCGTCGTAATTACCATCGAGTCCAGCTTGTACCACGGGAGCGATCACACGCTCTTCAAGATTGTTACATCGAAAGTCAAGGCTGTAGGCAATGCCCACCCCGGAGGAAGCCTCCCCCTCAACGATGACAATAACCTGGCGACTTGGACGGCCAATTGGGTGTCGGGCGACATCAAGAGGGCTCTCAAGTAGAACGCGAAGGGCGTGGATCTGCCGTGCTATCCCTACGACGGTCAATCTGAAAGCTAAGTGTAGGTTGACGAAAACCGGCCGATGTAATCATTGGACGAAACCTACGTCACGTTCAGGATAGGTATCGGGAAAACACCCAAGGCTCCGAGAGTCTCCGCGTCCGGCTGGAAGCAAAGAGGCGGGTGGTTAAGGCATTGGATGCGATGGCCTGTCAGCCTGTCCAATAGCCGAGTGTGGGGACAGAAACCGTGTAAATTGCCGCGTGGCCCCCACAAAATCCCCACAATTTCAAAACGAAGACAGGATGAAGTTTTATAACAGATTGATTCTAATGGTCGGGACGGGCAGATTTGAACTGCCGACCCCTCGCACCCCAAGCGAG
>CAYOYX010000165.1:0-4003 GCA_964408275.1 uncultured Occallatibacter sp. | reverse complement strand
CAACGACGGCCACTTCACGATTGCCGATGTGCTGGAGCATCTGAACAGCAAGCTGATCCGCCGTCATCCTCACGTCTTCGGCGAAGAGGCTTCGCGCGCGGCGGGCAATCGCGCTGAGGTCGATGCTGCGGTCGAGGGTTCCTCGGCGGCGGTGCTGCGCAACTGGGATGAGATCAAAGCCGCAGAGGCAATGCATCGAGCCGACGCTTCTTCGACAGATAAGCTCGCGGCTTCGCGTTTGGATTCCGTGCAGCGTGCAATGCCGGCGCTGGCCGAAGCGGCCAAGCTCGGCGCCAAGGCGCGCAAGGCCGGCTTCGATTGGCCGGAGTGGCGCGACCTGCTGCCCAAACTCGTCGAGGAGACGGCGGAGTTGGAGGCCGAGGCTGCATCGGACGATCCGGCGCGCAAGTCCGCAGTCGAGGCCGAACTGGGCGATCTGCTCTTCACCGTCGTCAATCTGGGCCGTCATCTGGGCGTGGATGCGGAGATGGCTCTGCGCGGTTGCAATCAGCGCTTCCGCCAGCGTTTCCGCGCGATGGAGCTGGCCAGCGAGCGACCGCTCGAAGAGCTTGCTCCGGCGGAGTTGGAGGAGTTGTGGGCGGCGGCCAAGCGCAAGCTGAACGCGCCCGCCCCGGAACGATAGAATCTTCCTTAGGCCGTCCGAGTCCGGACGAGCAGAGGGAGCGAGTTCGCCGATGGGTTATCAGGTTCTGGCCAGGAAATATCGTCCGCAGCGCTTTGCCGACGTCGCCGGGCAGGACCACGTCACGCGTACGCTGATGAATGCGCTCGCGCAGAATCGCATCGCTCACGGCTACATTTTTTCCGGTCATCGCGGCATCGGCAAGACGACCATTGCGCGGATCGTGGCGCAGGCGCTCAATTGCAGGACAGAGATTGGAAGCGCGGCCCGGCCCACGCCTGAGCCATGCGGCGTGTGCGACTCCTGCATCGAAATTCGCCAGGGCAACGCGGTCGATGTGATCGAGATCGATGCGGCCACCAATCGCGGCATCGATGAGATTCGCGAACTGCGCGACGCTGCACGCTACGCCCCTTCAAGAGATAGGTACAAGATTTACATTCTCGACGAGGCTCATCAGATTACCGATGCGGCCTTCAATGCATTGCTGAAGACGCTCGAAGAGCCGCCCGCGCACGTGATCTTCATGATGGCGACGACGCAGCCGGAGGATATTCCGCAGACCATCCGTTCGCGCTGCCAGCACTTCAGCTTTCACGCCGTAAAGTTCGACGACATTCTGGCGCAGTTGAAGATGATCGCCGCGCACGAGGAAGTCGTTGCCGAGGAGGCCGCGCTGGCGTTGCTGGCCGAGGCCGGCGACGGATCGATGCGCGATGCGCTCTCGATCATGGATCAGGCGATTGCCTCCGCGCCGGTCGAAGATGGCCGCGCTGTTCTCTCCACTGAGCAGATTCGCGAACTGATGGGGTCGGTGCCCAATGCGGTCTTCGAGCGGTTGCTGGAGGCCGTCGCCGCTGGCCAAAGCGCCGAGCTGATGGAGCAGTTGAATGTGCTGGTGAATGCAGGGCACAATCCCTCGTCGCTGGCGCGGCAGATGGTCCGCTATCTGCGCAATACGCTGATGGCCAAGATCGGCGGCGAACAGACCGAGCTGTTGCAGATCAGCGGCGACGAACGTGCACGCGCCGCGCGCACTGCGCTGCTCTTCACCGAGGAAGAGATTACGCGCAATCTGCAAATTGTTCTGCGCACCTTCGATGATCTGAATTATCGCCAGGAACAGCGCTTTCATCTGGAACTGGGCCTGCTGAAGCTGATTCATGCGCAGCGTCTGCTGCCCATCGAAGAGTTGTTGAGCGGCGTAGGGGCTGCGCGCCCCGCGAATCCGGCCTTGCGGCCGCAGGCATCTCCACCACGACCGGCTGCGTCAACACCCGCGCCAACTGCGGCTCCGGCGCTCTCGCCCTTTGGCCCAACGGGCGGAAGCTGGGGCACGGGAACGAAGATGGAGTCAGGCCCAAAGCCGGTATCAGCGGCTTCGCCTGCGGCGACGATGGAGCGGAGTTCTGCTCCAACTCCTTTTCCCGTTGCGGCGACTCCGGCGGTTGGTTACTCTGAAGCGCTGACCGAAGGCGCGCTGGCCAAAGCGCCGCAGGAGCACGTGGCGCCAACATCTCCGCCCACTATCGACGCCATCCGTCAAGCCATCAGCGGTGTGCTTGTCGAGGGAGGTCATGAATCGGCTGCGCAGTTGCTTGGTTCGGGCGCGTGGACGATGGATGGCGCGGGGCTGCGCATCGAGGTCGTCGGCATGGGCAAGAAGATGCTGGCCCTGACCATCAATTCCGCGGCGGAAAAGATTATCCGCAAGGAACTGCAACGGCTGGGCGCGCCCGCGCGCTTCATGGTGGTTCCTGGCGAAGGCGTTGCACAGGCAGCCGCACCTGTGCCAATGGCCGCGCCCATCTCCGGCAGTATTCAAGAGGCCGCGCTTGCTAATCCTTTAGTGCAAAAAGCAAAAGAGATTTTCAAGGCTGAAGTGCGCAGCGTTGTTGATCTGAGGCAAAAATAATTACGGATTTCAATCTTCGCTCCGAAAAAGGAGAACCATTCATGATCAACCCGCTCAAAATCTCCGAGATGCTCACGCAGGCCAACCAAATGCAGGAGGAGGTTCAACGCAAGCTCGCCGCAACGGTGGTCGAGGGAACGAGCGGCGGCGGAGCCGTGACCGCGACGATGAACGGCAAAAAGCAGCTTCTCAAAATTCGCATTGAGCCGGCTGCGGTGGTTGGACTCAGTGGCGACAAGCCGGACGTGGAGATGCTGGAAGACCTGGTAGTGGCCGCAGTCAACGAGGCCGGACGCAAGGCCGATGATGCAATTCAATCCAGCGTGAAGGGCGTGTTGGGCGGACTGAATCTGCCGGGGCTTGGTTGACGCTCAACTCATCGTGTCGTTTTTGAAACCGGAAGGAGGATGGAATGATGCCAGATGCAATCAATCGCAGAAACTTTCTGCAACTTGGCTTGACGGCAGGCGCGGCGGCAATGCTCTCCCGCGTGGCAAGCGCGCAGGCCGCTCCGGCTGCCGGAAGCGCGGCGCAACCCCACGCCAGTGCCGCAACCACTCCCATCAAAACGACGAAGCTCTATGACAATGTCTATCTGCTTCAAGGACAGGGCGGCAACATGGCTTTGCAGACCGGCCCTGACGGCAATCTGCTGATCGACGCGAGCTTTGCTACGCAGGTTCCGCGCATTCGCGAGGTGGTCGCATCGCTGAGCAAGGTTCCCGCCGACGCGCCGGGCATTCTAATCAACACGCACTGGCACGGCGACCACACCGGCGGCAATGAAGCGATGTACGAAGCCGGATACACGATCATTGCTCATGAGAATACGCGCAAGCGGCTCTCGACGCCGCAGACGGTGAAGTACTTTCACGTGACGACGATGCCCGCAATGACTGGCGCTTGGCCGACGATCACCTTCGAGCATGAGATGTGCATCTGGCACAACGACGACCAGCTCGATCTCGTTCACTACGATCCCGCGCACACCGACACCGACATTTATGTTCACTTCCACAAAGCCAATGTGCTGCACGTGGGCGATACATGGTTCAACAATTTTTATCCGTTCATCGATGAGGACTCGGGCGGCTCGATTGGCGGCATGATTCGCGCCGCTGAAAAATCGCTGGCTGTTGGCGACAAAGATACGAAGATTATTCCCGGCCACGGACCGCTGGGAACCAAGGCCGAACTTCAGAGCTTCCACAATATGTTGGCAACAGTTCGCGAGAAGGTGGCCGCTCTCAAGACCGCCGGAGCCAGCGAGCAAGAGGCTATCGACAAGAAGCCGACAGCGGAGTTGGACGCCGTTTGGGGCAAGGGCTTTTTGAAACCGGATGACTTTGTCGGCATCGTCTATCGGACACTATAGGAGGCGCATTCGTGACCCGTTATGCCGAGCCGATGGCGCGGCTGATTGAAGAGTTGAAGAAGCTGCCAGG
>CAYOYX010000164.1:0-4005 GCA_964408275.1 uncultured Occallatibacter sp. | reverse complement strand
GAGCTGAGCTTGGTTGCACTGGTACGATAGCATCGAACACTGGCCCGAATTATCCGCTCGTGGGGCAGTCGACTTATACGGCTCCGACGATCACAGTTTCCTCGCCATGCAACGCTGCGTTCAGCGTCGGCGACACCATTATTATGAGTAAGTCGACCTTCCCCACGCCTGAGTCGTGGTGGGAAACCGGATCGCAGGGCGGGATATGGGGATCGGTCTCCGGCGGCGGTCAACTACTTTCCGATACTACGGATCTCTGCGCGACCTGCGGAACGCAATCGCTCAATATGAACGCCACAGCGTCTGGATCCTCGGCTACCGCCGCATGGTTCTTCGACAGCGAGTACACGGATAATCTCTTCGTTTTGATGAATGGCACATATCAGCTCTCCTTCTGGGCCAAGGCGGCCTCCGGCGCGCCGGTGCTGACCGCTTCGGCCAAACGTGGTTCGCAGGGCGGCTTCAACTGCGGCACCTACTCGCCGAAACTGACTTCGAGTTGGGCGCAATATACCTGGAACTGCACAGCCTCTGAATCGCAGGGCGCAACATCGCCGGGTATTGCTCAGGTTTCAATCAACACCACAGGCGGCTCGGTCTATCTGGATAATGTGAGCTTCGAGAAGACAAGCGGTAACCCCAGCAACACCACAGTTCTTCGCGACGAGGTCATTCAGACCCTGCAAGACTTTTATGGCCCGTCAATCGGCAGCAATCCCGGTATGTTCCGCTACTGGGTAAACCAAAACGGCGAGAGCATTAATAACTGGACCCAGCCTGATTACGCGCACGCACCTACTTCCGGTGGTTCGGGATATTTTGTTGGTCCCAGTGGAGCGGGAGCTGAAAATCTCTCTCTTGAAGACTATCTGGTTATTTGCCAACAACTCAACGCGCAGCCCTATTTTGTCGTTCCAGTTACTCTATCGACGGAGGATGCGGCGAACCTGATCGAGTTTCTCGCCAGTCCAGCGGGAACCACTTATGGCAGCAGGCGTGCGGCTCTCGGTCAGTCAGAACCCTGGACAAGCGTCTTCAGCCAGATTCATCTTTCCTTCTGTAATGAATGCTGGAACGCGCAATCATTTGCCGGCCAGTCGCTTGGCTACCGTTCTTCTGTGCCTAACTCGGAGTATTACTACGATTATGGCTTGCGCGCGCACGACATCTTCGCCGCAATGCACGCTGATCCCTATTACTCGCAATCTTCCTTCGATCTGGTCATGAATGCACAGACGGCCGTCAACGCTTCGATGGACACGGCGATTGCTCTGGTCCACCCCGATTCCATCGAGATTGAAGCCTACACATATTCATCAGTAAACAGTTTCTCCACGGACGCCGCTCTCTGGCAGCCGGCGATGGTCGAACCTTATGAAAAGGTGACCAATCCGTCGGATGTTTATAACTTCTATCAATCCGTCCATGACTATCAATCGCAGAAGACCTGCGGCGCTTCGGGCACGGCAACCTGCAATGTCAACATCTACGAATGGGGCCAAGGCACCATCGAAGGCAGCATCGATCAGCAGCACATGGATTACATCAATGCCGGCGCAGGCGAGGGCGTGGTGATGGCCTTGCAGCCATTGCTGAATCTGCAATACTTCGGAATCCGTCCGCAATCCTTCTTCTCGCTTGCCGAATACAGAAACAGCGCAGTCAACGGATTGGTCAACAAGTTATGGGGTAACGTCATCGACATGGGTGGAGCGACCAATAACGTGCGTCCGGAGTTTCTTGGTGTGCAACTGGTGAACCAATCAATCATCGGTCCCATGTACTCCTGCCCCATCGCGAATAACCCGACTTATAACTTTGCTGGTTCGCCCAACGGCATTTCGCCTTTGCCGGCGCTCAACAATGTTCCCTATCTCTACGCATTCTGCTTTGAGAATGGAAGCAGCCGGTCGCTGGTGCTAATCAACACCGACCTATCCAGCAGCCACACCATCAGCTTTTCCGGAACCAATCCTCCGCAGGGCACGGTAACACAACGGCAGTACGCTCCCGCTGCGCTGGACGATATGAACGAAGCGCCCACTGGAACTGCGAGCAACAATACTCAAGCCACTGTTGCGCTTGCAACCACCACGCTCTCCAGCCCCGCTTCGATTACCTTGCCGCCATTTTCTGCCACTGCGCTTGATTACACAGCGGGTGGAGCATCAACCGCGCTGGCGCCGAGCTTCTTGCCTGTCGCCGGAACATACACGACATCACAGTCAGTAACCATCAGCGATGCCTCGACGAGCGCAACCATCTACTACACCACCAATGGCTCAACACCGACAACTTCGTCCAATGTATACAATGGTGCAATTATAGTCAACGCGACGGAAACTCTGCAAGCCATCGCCGTCGAGACGGGATACGCGAATAGCCCAGTAACGACGGCATCTTACATCATCGCGGCGACTACGCCGACTCTGTCCGCGCCGGCGTTTTCGCTTGCAGCCGGAAGTTACACTACGCCGCAGTCGGTGACGATCAGAGATGCTGCATCTGGCGCGACCATCTACTACACCACCAATGGCACAACTCCTACCACTTCGTCCAGCGTTTACAACGGCGCAATTACTATTAGCGCGACAGAAACACTTGAAGCAATCGCAGTGGAAACAGGTTACACAAATAGCCCAGTAACAACGGCTGCTTACACGATCTCTGCTACGCCTTCGACTTTGCCCGCGCCGGTATTCTCGCCATTGCCAGGAACATATACCACATCGCAGTCAGTAACCATCAGCGATGCAACGGCAGGAACAACTATTTACTACACCACCAACGGAACTGCGCCCACTACGTCGTCCAATGTTTACAATGGCGCGATCACTGTGAGTGCTACGGAAACGCTGCAAGCCTTCGCTGTCGAGACCGGCTATTTCAACAGTCCTGTGGCTTCGGCGAAGTACACAATTGCAGCGTCTGCTATTCTTCTAACCGCACCCACCTTCTCGCCTGCGGCGGGTACCTACACAACATTGCAATCAGTGTCGATCAGCGACGGGACGGCAGGAACGACCATCTACTACACCACGAATGGAACCATCCCCAACAGTTCGTCCGCCATTTATAACGGCCCAATCTCCGTGAGCACAACAGAGACGATAGAAGCTATTGCTGTCAAAACAGGCTACATTAATAGTTCAGTAGCAACGGCAGCGTATAACATTCCTTCGGCATTCACGATCTCGCTCAATCCCAGTTCACTGTCCGTGGCGACCGGGCAGTCGGCTACGAGTACGGTAAGTATTAATCCAGTTAACGGATTCAATCAGGCAGTTTCACTTGGATGCTCTAAGCTTCCAGCTGGGTTGTCGTGCATCTTCTCTTCAGCTTCTGTTGCGGTTGGAGGAATACCTGCTACTACAACTCTAACCGTTCAAACCAGCCCAACTGTCGCTGCCCGCCAAGGGTTACAGCCGTTGATTCCGATCACTACTGCGGCATTTATTTTCTGCGCCGTTGGATTCCGCAAACGCCGTAAATTCCGTCACTATCTCATGATTGCCGGACTCGCGCTTGGACTGACTGCGCTAAACAGTTGTGGTGCGGTCAATACTGTTCCGTCCTCTGCGTCCGTCTCGACTGTAATTGTGACGGCAACAACTGGAACAATTCAACAGACAGCCCCTCTGACGGTAACTGTGAATTGATTAGCGGAATTGCTGGAATCAGGATATTGTTTCTCGTCGGAACTGGGCGCTATGCAAATTGCATGGACGGTATTCCACGATTCATGTCCCGCGTCTAAGTGCAATCTTGTATAGTGATTTATGGCAACCAATCGCGGCATATGTGTAGTGCGTCGCTTTCGTTTGCCGATAGAAACCGAGAATCTTGGATGCTTTGGAGTGAGGCGGAGTGGTGCTCGATATATCGGTTCAGGGTCGAACGAAGAACAGAAAAACCACCCGCCGCATTTTATTCCATGCCAGAGTGGCAAAGCAGCCCGGATGGCGAAATTGGCAGACGCAGCGGACTTAAAATCCGCAGACCGCA
>CAYOYX010000163.1:0-4029 GCA_964408275.1 uncultured Occallatibacter sp. | reverse complement strand
TCCACTTGGCTTTCCTCAGATTACTGCTCAGGAGATCGTAAACAGGTTCTTAGACCGCAAGGTAAAATTTTCAGCAGGTAACGATGATTGGGATCGTCTTTGATCAACTCGTCTGAGTATAAGTATCGAACAAGTACAAGAGCAAAAATAACGCATACCGTACCCTCCACAAAAGCGAATATTTTTCCACCTTTGCTTTGAGCCAGATCTGACTTTTTTGACGGAGCGGGCGCACCCGGGCGCATTGAAGTCATCGCTCCCGGTTCATGAAGATTCTTGCCGCAGGTGGCGCAGAGCCATGCAATCGGATAAACTTCACAGCCACACTCCGCGCAGTAAACCGGCGGCGGCGCCGAGGGCTGAATCGGTGGCGTACACGGAATCATAACGCATACAGATTAACACCGCTGGAGTCTTGCCGCGCCGCGCCGCACTACAATAATCGGTATGCCAACTGCTGTTCGTTCGCACGCGAAGATCAATTTGGGGCTGGGAATCGGCGTGCCGCGCGCGGATGGTTTTCACGCGCTGTGCACGGTTTATCAGACGCTGGAAGTCTATGACGTGGTGACGGTGGCGGCGCGGCGGGCAGGCGTGACGGCGCTGCGGCTGACCTCGAATGACAGCCGCGTTCCCACGGACGGACGCAATACGGCATGGAAGATGGCGGAGCTGGCGCTGGAGGCGCTGGGGATTAGCGCCGAGGTTGAGATTCATATTGAAAAACGGTTGCCGGTGCAGGGCGGGCTGGGGGCTGGGTCTGCGAATGCCGTGGCGGCGCTGGTGGGGTTGGAAGCGGAGATGGGGATTGGATCGGGGTTCGGTGATTCCCACCCTAGCCACAAAAACAAAGACGCGGCGAGGGTGGGGCACCCGATGATCGACGTAAACGCAGGTCCTTCGACTCCGTTTGTCACAAAGAACGTGCCAAACTTCGCTCAGGATGACAAAGCATTGTGGGATGCGAAACGGATGGAGATTGCGGCTAAAGTTGGCTCGGATGTGCCGCTGTTTTTGATTGGGGGCGCGGTTCTGGGGCTGGATCGCGGACAGGAAGTCTATCCGCTGCCCGACTTTGAGCCTGTCTGGTGTGTGGTGGCTTTGCCGGAGATTGGAGTCAGCACGCCACAGGCCTTTCGCGACTGGGATGCGCTTTGTGCCGAGGAGGGTTTGACCGCCGAGGCCAGTCAAGATAAACTAAACAAGTTGAGCCAAGCCTATGCCAGCGCCTTTGCGGAAGGGATTCCGGAGGGCGGGCAGCGGGATGGCTCCTCCGGTGTTCCCTTCGATGAAGGGAACCTGGCCGGACCGATGGAGTCCGCGCTTGTCCGCACCGGGATCACGAGCTGGATTGCGAACGACTTTGAACGCGTCGTCTTCCGCCAGCATCCTTCCCTTGCAGAGATCAAGCGCATTCTTGCGGGCCCGGGCACTCCGGAGGCAGCCCTCCATGCCTCGTCGTTAGTGGCTTCGCTGTCTGGGTCCGGTTCGGCGCTCTTCGGGTTGTACCTGACCCGCGAAGATGCGGAAGCGGCGCGTGAACGTCTGCGCGTTGGCGGTGTGAGGAGTCAGTTGACCCACACTCTGCCGCGTGAAGCCTATTGGCGTCAGATGCTTTTGCCGTAAGTTTTTTGGGCGATCGTCTAATGGTAGGACAATGCCCTTTGGAGGCATTTGTCTAGGTTCGAATCCTAGTCGCCCAGCCAAGTATCAGTTGTCAGTGATCAATTGTCAGTTTTCAGTTATAAACGGCACAACGGGCTTTTTCTGAGAACTGAGAACTGAGAACTGAGAACTGAGAACTGACAACTGAGAACTGACAACTGTAAAGAAGTACCCCAAAGCAAACCAGCTTGGAGGCAGTGAGAGATGGAAGCAGGAACGGTGACAGCGACGGCGGAAGAAAAAAATCTGGACGGCGGACAGTCGGCGGCGAAAGAGGCCGCGCAGCTTGCCGCTGAAGCCGCAAGGGCGAAGGAGGCCAAACTGGCCCCCGAGCGCAAGCGCAGCCGCAGCCTGAGTGAAGACAAGCGCTTCAAGCTGATCAGCGGCACGGCCAATCCGGCGCTGGCCGAGGAGATTGGCAAGCACATTGGAGTGCAGGTCTGCGATGCGCGCTTGCAACGCTTTGCCGACGGCGAGGTTTACTTCCAGTTGCTGGAGAATGTGCGCGGCGTGGATGTTTTTGTGGTGCAGCCGACCTGCTATCCGGTGGATCAAAATCTCGTCGAGCTGCTGGTGATGATCGATGCGTTGAAGCGAGCCTCGGCGGGACGGATCACGGTTGTGGTTCCTTATTACGGCTATGCGCGGCAGGATCGCAAGGACCGCTCGAGGGTAGCGATCAGCGCGCGGCTGGTGGCGGATCTGATGACGACGGCGGGCGCGAACCGCGCCTTGTTCGTTGACCTGCATGCGGCGCAGATTCAGGGATTTTTCAATATCCCCGTCGATCATCTTTACGCCAGCCCGGTTCTGGTGAGTTACTTCCGCGATCTGGCGCTGCCGAATCTGACGGTGGTGTCACCGGATGCGGGCGGCGTGGAGCGAGCGCGCTTTTTTGCGCAGAAGGTGGTAGCGCCGCTGGCGATTATGGACAAGCGGCGAACGGACTTGAATGTCGCCGAGGTGATGAATGTGGTGGGCGATGTGAAGGGCAGGGACTGCCTGATCCTCGACGACATTGTGGATACGGCGGGAACGCTGGTGAAGACGGTGGATGCGCTTTACGCGGCTGGAGCGGCGAAGGTGTATGCCGCTGCGAGCCACGCCGTGCTGTCGGGTCCGGCGATTGAACGGATTGCCGCATCGCGGCTGGAGCAACTGGTGGTGACGAATACGATCCCGCTGCGCGAGGCTGCGCAGAAGTTGGCAAAGATCAAGGTGCTTTCGGTAGCCGGCCTGGTGGGCGCGGCAATCGAGAACATTCACATGGAGACCAGCGTGAGTACGCTGTTTTCGTAACAGTGGTCAATGAACAATGGTCAGTGACCAATGTACAGGGATCAGTTTTTGAACCTATAGCTGGCGGTTGACGATAGGTGACAAGCGGGCAGTTTTTTACTGGCCACTGTCCACTGTTCACTGACCACTGGCTCAACAAAGGGAGCGGAGTTCAACTGTCCGTGCCCGAAACCAGAAATGAGAGAGAGAATGTCAGAAGTTGTCGTAGCAGCGCCCCGCGTGGGCAAGTTCAATAAAAATGCGGCTCGTCGCGTACGCTTTGCGGGCAAGATTCCTGCCGTGCTGTATGGACCGGGACACGAGCCGGTGGCTGTCGAAGTTGACCCGAAGCAGATTTCAAAGATTTTGTTTTCCGAGACCGGCCACAACACGATCTTCGATGTGGAAGTGACAGGGCAGAAGGCGGCCAAGGCGATGGTCGTCGATTGGCAGCGCGAACCGATCAATGACAATTTGATCCACATCGACATGAAGCGGATTGCGCTGGACAAGGCGTTGCGCGTGAGTGTGCGCGTGAAGCTGCTGGGCGTTCCGGTGGGCGTGAAGACAGCGGGCGGCATTCTGGATCAGGTGCTGCGCGAGGTGGAGATCGAGTGCCTTCCGGCGGATATTCCCAGCCATATCGACGTGGATGTCAGCCATCTGGAACTGCACGGCGTTTTGCGCGTAAGCGGATTGCCGCACTCGGAGAAGATCAAGTATTTGAACCACGAGGATGCGACCGTGGCGCACGTAGTCACGATTCGTGAAGAGGCGCCGACGGCGGCGGAGACCGAGGCGGCAGCAGCGGCGGCGGCAATTGCTGAGGGCGCGGCGGCGGAGCCGGAGGTTGCCAAGAAGGGCGGCAAGCCTGAAGACGCGGCGGGAAAGAAGCCCGAAGCAGGCGCAGCGAAAAAGCCTGAGGCGAAGAAGTAGGCCTTGGGCGAGGCAAGCGAGCCCCTTTACCCCAGTGAGCCAAAGTCGCTCGCCGGGGGCCCCGATGCCGGAGCGCGCCGAGGCCCATTTATTGTGGTGGGCCTGGGCAATCCCGGCTTGGAGTATCTGTGGACGCCGCACAACGCGGGG
>CAYOYX010000162.1:0-4294 GCA_964408275.1 uncultured Occallatibacter sp. | reverse complement strand
CCACTCCCCGAACATGGGTTGCAGGAGCGTATCTACGGGGCGCGGCCTGGCGCGTGTGACCCCTTGATTGCGCTTCAAATAGTGTAGCAGAATCTTCGATAACGTGGTTGCCTTTGATCCTGCGCGTGAGAAAGTCGATCCCGACGCCAACTCAGGCTGTAACTCCGGTCAGCGCAATTGCTACATCCGCATACCATGTTCCCCCAAAAAGCGCTCAATACCATACACCGAATCGCAAACAGTAGAACACAACCGCTTTCATTGAAAATTCTGAAATAACTCATAACATAAGCCTAGGGCCTGTCATCTAATTCCCCGGGGGTGGCGTTCCACCACAGCGACGAAGAGCTATCGCCAGCGACCCCGGTTTACGCCGCAACCCTTTGGGACGGGGCCAATTTCCCCCATTTCCGAGTTGCTCGTCGCTCCAGTAATTGACTACAGTTCGCTCCTCGCGCCTCGAACTAAGGAAAATTGGCTCCCGTCGCTGCCTCCGCGGAATTAGATGACAGGCCCAAGCATTCTCCACTAACAAACTATAAGTTACCGGCATTCCAACAAATAATTACCTTGACGTATACGCGCACCTTGTACGCTCTAATAACTGTCGCAAAATAGAACATTCATTACTAATACCCGCACAATTGAGATATTTCCAAATAGCTCAATTAAGGCGAAACTTAATAAGTGATTGCTAACTCGAAAAAAACGCATAGTACCTACATAAAGTCCGCTTTTTCGCTCTAAGCAATCAATCTTTTATCTTAGCGCGGAGTTATTTTGAGACGATATTTATTTTTCTGGCCTCTGTTGATTGCCTTTGCCATGCCATCGGCGCTCTTGCCCGCGCAGTCCCGGCAGGAGATTGCGCGCGCAGACTCCTCTGCGGTGGGGCCGGGTTCTGCTGCAAGCCTCGGGAGTTCCATTTCGCCGGCGATTGAAATTCCAAAAGTTATCACAACAATGAAAGTAATTGCAGATGACTCGGACACGCTGAACTCTCTAACACCGGTCTCGAATGTAACTCAGACTGAGATACTTTCATCAGCGGGAACCTACGGCGATTTTTCCCGTTATCTTCAAGTCTTGCCCGGAGTCGTGTGGAGTTCCGATCTGAGTAACGATGTGCTTGTGCGCGGAGGCCATCCGACTGAGAATCTTTTTGTCGTCGATGGCGTGGAGGTTCCAAACATCAATCACTTCTCGCTCTCTGGATCGAATGGCGGTTTCACTTCGATGATGGATTCAACCGCCATCGGCAGCATGAACATGAGAGATGATGTCTACGATGCCGGCTACTCAAGCCGCCTTTCATCACTGATCGAGATTCATACACGCGACCTGGGAGAGGCGCGTCAGGCTGGAAATTTAACCGTGGGAATCGCCGGCGCAGGCGGGCTTTATCAGCGCGCATTGGCTAAGAGCGGAAGCTTTCTGCTTACGGCGCATCGCAGCATCATGAATCTCGTCACCAACGACATCGGCATCAATGGCGTTCCGACTTATACCAACGGCATGGCGCAACTGGCGCTTAACCCGACCGGCCGCGATTCTGTTTCTATCTTCAGCCTGAATGGCTCTGATTCTATAGATATGACGCCCTGCCAGACGAGTGATGCGACAAGCATCTATCAGACTCAGTACTCCGGCTGGCGGACCACAGATGCGCTGAGCTGGAGGCATAACTACTCTCCGAAAGTTACTTCTGATCTAACTGCCACCTCTTCGCTCACTAGTCAGAATATAGGTCAGCGGCAGCAGGGTGTCGCCTATCTCGATCAAGATGGAAACTGCCAGTCCCGTACACTGACTCCGACTTACAACGAAATCTCGCGCACCGCGCTCTCGGCCGTGAACTACGAGCTGCGCGCCGAAGTGCGCGGATGGCTGTTATCGACCGGTGTTAGCGGCAAACTGACTACCCCGGACGATTCCGTTGCGCAACCCATCGGCCAGTTATCGCCCTTCAGCGCCGACACCACGCGCTCGGACGCGGTCACCTTTCAGCGCAAGTTTTCTACCGGCCAATCCGCCGCCTTCATCGAGGCCGAAGGCAGCCTGGGCACGCGCTGGAAGCTGCTTGCGGGATTGCGCGCTGAGAGCTTCGCCATCACAGGCAGCTACGCGCTCGATCCGCGCCTCTCTGTCGTCTACAAACTCAACGGCCGCCAAAATATTCATAGTTCAGTCAACTTCGCTTCGCAACTGCCGCCGATTATGGACACGATCAGCTATCCCGTTAACCGAAGTCTGCAACCAACCGAGGTCCGTCAGGAAACCCTGGGCATGAGGATATGGCAGGCCAACTGGGGTTCGCTCGACGCCGAAATTTATCAGAAGAATTACCGGCAGGAGGCGGTCTCCACCGAATATCCGAGCTTGATGTTATCCAACATGGTCGATACACTGGGGCAAGGTTTTGTCTGGCTTCCGCTCGCCAGCGCCGGAACCGCTCAGGATCGCGGCCTGGAACTGGCGATGCGCGCCCATTGGCGCAGCCGCATGGAAGGGTTATTTTCCGCCTCTCGCTCCCAGTCCGCCTATCGCGCTCTCGATGGCATTCGCCGCCGCGGCAACTACGACACGCCCGTCTCCTTCAATGTGATGGGCCATCTGCGCCTGCCGCTGAAGATTCAGCTTGATCTGCGCGAGTCGGCGTCCAGCGGCCGCCCCTACACTCCGTTTGATCTGGCTGACTCCAACGCGCAGCACCGAGGCATTTACGACCTGACCCAAATCAATGCTCTTCGCGCTCCGTTCTACAACCGCCTCGACCTGGAGCTGGAGCGCGACTTTCACGCTCGAAGAGGCGTCTTCAACATTCACGCCGGCGCCGAGAACGTCTTCAATCGCGGCAATCTGATGGGCTACGTTTGGCTGGACAACTGTATAGCAGGCGAGAACTGTGGTCAGAACAACTATGAGCCAATCGCCAAGGTTGACCAGATGGGCCGCTACCCGGTCTTCAGTCTGCGCTACGAATTTTAGCTGGACACGCCACAGCAAAAAAACCACGAACAACCAAGATCAACCTGGCCGTTCGTGGTCTTCTAATTGTCTCTTTCCGCCGCGCTACGCTTTGGCGGTAGCCAGGGCCTTCAGCCGCGCATTCAATCGGCTCTTGTAGCGCGAGACGGTGTTGTCATGCAGAATCCCCTTCTGCACGCTCTTGTCGAGGGCGGAAACGGTCTCGCGATATTGCTGCTGGGCGGCCGCCACGTCGCCTTTGGTCAGAGCCTCGCGAAGATCGCGCAGACTGGTGCGCACACGGCTGCGGTTGGCGCGGTTCACCGCAGTGCGGGTTACGGTCTGGCGGGCGCGCTTCAGCGACGATACATGGTTTGCCATTGCTTATCCTTAACGATTATGGCCTTGATTTCAGGCTGGATGATGCGGTCACAGAATGCAACTCAAGCCGCATCCCTCGCAATTACTTAGTCTACGGGAAATCCCCCGCCGGGTCAATGCGTGTTAAACTGTCTCGATTCGCTCAGGCGCTGAGGCAAACACCAGCGCCGTACCCTTCCCGTACCCCCCAAGGCACACTTTTCACAGAATATCCATGACTTCCGTATTGACTCTCTGCCTTTTTGGCGCTACTCTCAAGCCCAGATAGCGAATTTGGTCGCTTACTCCATCCCGCGCATTCCTCCCACAGCCCAGAGCTTTGGCTCTCACTTGCGCCGCGCAAACCAATCTCCCCTTCCATTATTCGCCGGTCGCGTAGTCGGCTGGCTCTGCGTTCAATCCATCCATCCAGCTTGCCCCATAGGAGGCCATCGAAGCCATTGAAGATCGCACTGGAGATCACGCCCAACCTGGAGCCCCTCTTCGGGACTCGCGATGAAAACCTCAGGCTTATGGAAGACTCGCTCGGTGTGCGCATCGATCTCCGCTCCGACGCCGTTCACGTCGAAGGCCCGCCCGCCGCCGTCGAGCGCGTCCGCGGCATCTTCTCCGACTTCGAGGCTCTCCGCAAGCAGGGCGTCAACCCCCACAACGGCGAACTCAACGGCCTTCTGCGCCTCGTCGTCACCGACTCCGCCACCACCCTGCGCTCGCTCGCCGATAGCGGCAAGCAGCGCTCGGCCGGCGTCAAGCGCACCGTCCAGCCCCGCTCCATCAATCAGCGCAAATACGTCGAGGCCATCGAGCAGAACGACATGGTCTTCGGCGTAGGTCCCGCCGGCACCGGCAAAACTTATCTCGCTGTCGCCATGGCCGTCTCCGCCATGAACTCCAAAAAAGTCAGCCGCATCGTCCTCGTCCGTCCCGCGGTCGAGGCCGGCGAGCG
>CAYOYX010000161.1:0-4361 GCA_964408275.1 uncultured Occallatibacter sp. | reverse complement strand
CAGTTGATGCTGGCCGCGCCGGTGCTGGCGCTGGGCCTGCCGACGCTGGTGCTGCTGAATATGAGCGACCTGATGGAGTCGCGGGGCGGCAAGATCGACGTGCTGAAGCTGGCGCGCGAACTGGGCGCTCCGGTGGCGCAGATCAGCGCCGTGAATGGAACCGGCATCGACGCCGTTCCGCTCTTTCTCAATCAGCATAACGAGCGGAAGGGCGCGCAGCCGTTGTCTTTGCCTGTGGTGGGCAACGCCGCCAGTGCGCATAGCTGGGCCGCGCAACTGAGCCGCCGCACCGGCTACCACGCTCCGCTGACGGTGGAAGGAACGCGCAAGATTGACAGCGTTTTGCTGCATCGCATCTGGGGACCGCTGCTTTTTCTGGTGGTCGTCGTCGGCGTCTTCGAGGTGGTCTTCTCGATCGGTCAGCCGCTCTCGGACGGCTTTGGATTTATTCTGGCGCGCATCGGCGACCTGATCCGGCCGCTGCTTCCCGCCGGATGGGTGCAGTCGCTGATTCTGGACGGCGCATGGAAGGGCATCTCGTCGGTGCTGGTTTTTCTGCCGCAGATTCTGCTGCTGTTTCTATTTATTGGGATTCTGGAAGACTCGGGCTACCTCTCTCGCGCCGCGCTGATCGCAGACCGCGTGATGCGCACGACGGGCTTGAATGGCAAGGCATTTATTCCGCTGCTCTCGGCTTACGCCTGCGCGGTTCCGGCGATCATGGCGACAAGGACCATCGAGAACAAGCGCGATAGAATGGCGACGATTCTGGTTACACCGTTCATGACCTGCTCGGCGCGCCTGCCGGTGTATATGCTGCTGATTGCCGCCTTCATTCCCAACATCACTTACCTGCATGGCTTTCTCGGGCTGCGCACGCTGACGATGCTGGGGCTTTATCTGGCGGGCTTTGTGGGCGCGATGACGACTGCATGGCTGCTGAAGAGTTCGATTCTTAAATCCAGCGAGACGCCGTTCATTCTGGAACTGCCGCAGTATCGTATGCCCACGCTGCGTTCGCTTGCGCTGCGGCTGGTGGACCGCGGGCGGGTTTTTCTTCGTCAGGCCGGCACCATCATTCTTTGCGTCACGCTGGCGCTGTGGGTGCTGGCGCATCTGCCGGTCATTCAAACGCCGGGTGGGCAGATTACCACGCCAGAGTTGGCGGAGAGCCTGATCGGGCGGCTGGGCCACTTGATCGAACCGGCGATTGCGCCGCTGGGCTTCAACTGGAAGATCGGCATTGGATTGCTTTCAAGCGTGCTGGCCCGCGAAGTGATGGTCAGCACCATGGGAACTTTGTATGGCGCGGATCCCGGCACACAGGCTCTGAGCCTGCAAAGCGCGCTGCATAGCGAGATGACGCTGGGCGGCGCGCTGGCGCTGATGATCTTCTTCGCCTTCGCCATGCAATGCACCTCGACGATGGCCGTGGTGCGGCGCGAGACCAATAGCTGGAAGTGGCCGGCGATGCAGTTCCTCTATATGCTGACGTTGGCCTGGTGCGCGGCCTTCGCGGTCAACCATATCGTGATGGCGTTGCTCGGTTAGGCGCTCCGGGCGGCTGTCAACTCGGTCAGCGTCTTCTCCAGGCTGGCGGCGTCTTCCACATTCAATCCAGGCTTCTGGGTTGCATCAATCTGCTTGAGCAGGCCGCAGAGAACCTTGCCGGGAGCCAGCTCGATAAAAGTATCTGCACCAGCGGCGATCAGAGACTTCATGCAATCGACCCATAGCACCGTGCCGGTGACCTGGCGGGTGAGCGCGTCGAGAACTTCGGCTGCGGTGGTGACCAGGTTGCCGGAGACGTTGGAGGCGACGGGAATGCTGGGGTCGGCGAGCGTGAAGGAGCCCAGAACCCGCGCTACTTCCTCCTGTGCGGGCTGCATCAGGGCGCAGTGAAAGGGCGCGCTGACGGGAAGCAGGACGGCGCGGCGCGCGCCTTTGGCCTTGGCCAGTTCGGAGGCCTTCTCGACCGCAGCCAGATTGCCGGAGATGACGGTCTGCGTGGGTGAGTTGAAGTTGGCGGCGGAGACGGTGAGGCCGGTCTCGGCGGCAGCCTCGGCGCAGGCCTCGGCCACCTGCTCTGGAGTGAGCGATAGGATCGCGGCCATGCCGCCTTGCCCCGCCGGAAAGGCGAGTTGCATCGCCCGTCCGCGCGCCTTGACGAAGCGCACAGCGTCGGCGAAGGAGTAAGTTCCGGCGGCAACGTGGGCGCTCCACTCGCCAAGCGAGTGACCGCCAGCAAAAGCCGGCTCGATGCCATGCAGAGCGAGGACGCGCAGCGTGGCTATGCTGGCTGTGAGGATGGCCGGCTGGGTGTTCTCCGTCATCTTCAGCTCTTCTTCAGGCCCCTCGAAGCAGAGCTTGGAGAGCGGGAAGCCGACGGCTTCATCGGCCTCGGCGAAGGTATCGCGGGCAACGGGAAAACGCTCGGCAAGTTCGCGGCCCATGCCGACGGTCTGCGAACCCTGCCCCGGAAAGAGAAAGGCAATCTTGTTTGACATGCAAGGATAATTTTACCGGAAATTGAAGGCTTATTGGCTGGGATTGCCAGATTCGCAGCACAATTGCATAAATGAGCAGGGCGTTTTCTTCACAGTTTCACAGTTTCACGGAAAAAAGGGGGGGTAGGGGGTGGGGACAGTTGTCAGTTTTCAGTTGTCAGTAAAAAAGCCCGTGGGTGTTGGTTGGTAGTCATGGTTTGATTCTGCGCGTTGGAGGGGAAATTATATGCAAAGGACTTGCCGTCCAGGCGGAGGGCGCTTGCGCGGCACGGGGTTCATGGATTCCAACACATTCCGCAAAAACGCGGAATGGATGGGAATACGGCGCTGGTCAATATCGCCTCAGCGCTGGGGCGGCGGGTTACGGTCAGGCTGGGGGATGCGGCGTGAGGTGGGCGCTTTCGCTGCGGCGCGCGCCGCAGATTGCGTTTCTCGACTTACCAGAGGTATCCCAGATCCACCAATCCAGAACTAGGGCTCCCAACAGAGCTAATATTGAATTGTTGCTCAAGGAGAAACCAGTTTTTCAATCTCAGTTTATGATGCGCGCAAGACGAGGTGTGGTGCCATGCTCTTTATCTTTTCAGTTGATCCCTCTCAATCGCAAGCTGGACTTAGCCAGTGGATAACCGGCCCTGAAATCGGTACTGCTGCGATCACCGCTCTTTTCACGTTGGCGGCAATCCTGTTTAAAGACTATCTTTTGAAGAGAATCGATGAGGTGCGCTCTGATCGAAAAAGCGAAGCGGCAATTTATCGGCTTTATTCTAATCCGCTTGTGACCTCTACTGTCTCCTTGCTCCATCGTCTTAACGAGATTCTCTTCGTAGAACACCGTCCTGTTTATCTCACTAAGGAACACCAAGTTGGCTCCAAACAGGGACTCGGTCGTTCCTATGTTTCCTACAAGAAGTTCAGCACGATATATCGGCTGGCGGCTGTGCTCGGATGGATTCGCGCATGTAGACGTGAGTTCTCCTATCTCCGAATTGCCGACCCAGAGAGCACTCAGCTCGTCGATGATGCGATTGTGTCCTTCGAGAAGGCCCTTGCTGATGGTGGCTGGGTCGAACAAGAGAGAGTCCATCGTCTTTACGAGCTTTGGCAACTAGATAATTCGAAGCCTTTGGTGGAGACTGAAGACATAGAGCACCTTGGAACCAAAGTGAACAATGTTTTTTGGGAAATTCTCGAAGCGACGAATATGGAGAAAAAAGACTCTTCTAGCTTAGAGCGTGAAATTAAAATTCGGCTGTGTCGAATGACTGCCGACTGCATAACCTCCTACCTAAAAACAAATCCAATTACAGATGCGGCTCTGGATCGCACTTGGGAAGAAGCCCTCAACATCATAACGATGCGCGAAGCTTGGATTTATCGAGACTGGCAAAGCGCCATTGGCGATGTTATGACGCGCCGCTCGCAGGCAGACGAAAGACATTTTGAGGTAATCGGCTACGGTGAGTTTGAACTATTTCTTACAAACGGAACGGAGGCTGAAAAGCTGGCTATCGAAAGACTGCTAAGTATTGTCGATGGCCTAGATCTTTCCATAGAGGATCGATTTGATTGCAGACCCCGACAGTTGAGATCAGTAGCTAAGTCAACAGCAGAAATAATACTGGCAATCCATCGAACCCAAGGGAAGCGTTCAATCGTGCCGCAATATTCCGTAGATCTGGCGTCGGAGGTAATCCGTAAGTTAGATCAGTAGCTCGTCTTGGCTATACATTTAATTCGATTGAGCCTAACGCCCTGTTCCGCCGACGGTCATTTTGTCGAGCTTGATGGTCGGCATGCCGACGCCGACGGGGACGGATTGGCCGTCTTTGCCGCAGGTGCCGATGCCTTCGT
>CAYOYX010000160.1:0-4376 GCA_964408275.1 uncultured Occallatibacter sp. | reverse complement strand
CAGCAGTTTCCTAAACTGCGTGTCGGAAGTTCGAGTCTTCCCGGGGTCACCACTTTTTTTGTATCGCCTGCCGAAAATCCACAGCTCTCTGGCTTTGACATCAAGCTGCCTGTCCGCTTATAAATGTTCATGACGTGAAAATCACTTCCATGTCATCAGGCTGCTCCCTCGCGGAACAGCACAACTTACAACGGCAATCGCAAGGATGCTCGGGAAGGCGGTGAAACTCCGCCACTGCCCCGCAACTGTGAGCGCACCTGCCCAGCGGCCCGTTCTATCGGCCAGGGAAGGGAACCAGCCAAGGGACTTTCGTCTAAAGCGGAGGCTCCCACCTCAACCACTGCAGGTTGTCGCCGATGGGCGCGCCTGTGGGAAGGTGGCTGGATGAGGCGCAAGTCAGGAGACCGGTCCTAGCGCCCTCAACCCGCTTGCGTTCCGAGGGGAACGAAGGAGCCTTCATGCCAGTTTCCGCACCCGCATTCTCTCGCCATTTCCTCGCCCAAACCACTCACATTTTTGCAGTTATGCTGCTCGTCATGTGCGCCGCACTCTGTCATGCCGCATCTATTCGCGGCGTTGTCACGGACGCCACCGGAGCCAAGATCACCGGAGCCAATCTCGTGCTGATTAACAACGGCAAACCTGTTTCCACCGCCACCTCCGCCGCCGACGGCAGCTTCGAGTTTCACACCGGCGTCGAGGGCCGCTTCTTTCTCGTCGTCTCCTCGAAGAGCTTTCGTCAGTTGGAGACACCCAGCTTTTACGCCGGTCGGCAGGACTCAATCGAACGCAACATCGTGCTCGAACCGGAGTGGGTGCGCGAGTCGATTGTGGTTACGGCTACCGGAACCCCCACGCCGCAGCCGCAGACCAGCGAGGCCACCAGCGTTCTCGGTCCGATTGATCTGGCATTGAGCGACGATCTGGTGAGTGTGCTGCGCCTGATGCCGGGCACAACCGTGGTGCAGACCGGCCAGATGGGCGCGCAAAGCTCGCTCTTCATTCGCGGCGGCAACTCCGACGCCAACAAGATTCTCTTCGACGGCATCGACGCCGGCGATCTTGGCAATCAATTCGACTTTGGTCCGCTCTCAACAACAGCCGTCGAACACGCCGAAATCTATCGCGGTCCTGACTCCAGCCTCTATGGCGCAGGCGCGGGCAGCGGCGTTGTCAGCCTCACCACTCCGCGCGGAACCACCAGCTTTCCCTCGGTTCTCTTTCAGGGCGAAGCCGGAAATCTGAATACCTCGCGCGAAGAGCTGGAGGTGGCCGGAGCGCATAAGAAGCTCGATTATCTCGGCGCATTCAGTTGGCTGCAAACCTCCAACGATCTGCCAAATGACGAGTATCACGTCGCCACCACGGCGGCCAACTTCGGCTGGCAACCCAGCGCGACCACGCAGATCAGAGGAACGCTGCACTACGGCGTCGATGCCACCGGCCTTCCGAATTCATGGGACTTTTATCACGTCGCCGACAACGCCACGCAGAAGGATCAGGATCTTTTCGTCACCGCCTCCATCGACAATCAGACAACTCCCGCGCTGCATAACTCACTGCGTTACGGCGCGACCCGCAAGCGCGAGCAAGCCAATCAGTGGGGCCCATCCGGCGAAGAAATCTTCAATTACGACGGCTATTTCGATGATGCTTACTTCGGCAATCAGGTTACGATCACTGGCGCTAACGGCTACTCCGTCACCGGTCAGGCATTGCTCGACAGTTCCACAACTTATAAAAGCTTGTTAGTGAACAATCGCGATGCTCTGGCCTATCAGGGCAACTACCGCTTCACGCCTCATCTGGCAGGCCTAATCGGCTTTCATTTTGAGAACGAGCGCGGTCGCGAGGTCTACAACTCCTACTGGATCAGCCCCGTTCCCACTTACCAGATCGACGAAGCGGACTCGCGCACCAACTATGTTTATCTGGCCGCCGTGCAAGGCGACTTCAAGCGCCGTTTCTACTATCACCTCGGCGGCAGCCTGGAGCATTACTCTCTCTTTGGCACGCAAACTACCTCGAACGCGGGACTATCGTATTACGTGCTGCGTCCACGGGGGGGCCACTTCAACGGAACCCGAGTCTTCGGCAACTTCGGCGACGCCATTCGCGAGCCAAAGCTGACTGATAAATTCGGTTCGATCTACGAGATTTTGACATTAGCCAACGAGCAGTCGGTGATTCAGGAGTTCCACGTAACGCCATTGGCAGCGCCCACGACGCGCAGCTATGAGGCGGGAGTGGAGCAGGTCTTTCTCAGCAAGCACCTGACCTTCCGGTCCAGCTACTTCCACAACGAATTCGGGAAAGAGCTTGAGCCGGTCGGCGTCGGTTATCTAAACCTGCTTTTTCCCAACTACACGGCAGCTCAACTGAAACCACTGAAAATGATCGTCGACTCGAGCGGCGCATTTGACATCATGTCCAATACCCAGGCCTTCCGCGCGCAGGGCATCGAGACAACTGTTGAAAGCGGCATCGGCAAGAGCCTCTTCTTCCGCGGCGGCTATACCTATCTCGACGCAGTAGTCCAGCGCTCCTTCACCAGTGACAACGAAGATCTGCTGGCAGGCTACGGCTTCAGCTACAACGGCATCCCCTTGGGAAGTTCAACGCCGCTGGTGGGTGCTCGTCCCTTCCGCCGCGCGCCGCATACAGGCTTCATCACCGCCATGTACTCGCAAAAGAACATTACAGCAGTTCTCACCTCGGCCTTCGCCAGCCGCAGCGACGATTCCACCTATCTGCCTTACTCGGACGAGTACGGCGGCAACTCGCTGCTCTTGCCCAATCGCAATCTCGACTGGGGCTACGCCAAGCTGGATGCGGGCGCCAGCTTCAAGCTGCTCTCATGGCTCAGCGTCTACGGGCAAGCGCAGAACATCACTGACAATCAGCACATCGCGCCCATCGGCTATCCCAGCCTGCCTTTCAATTTCCGCACTGGCCTGCGGATCGAGTGGACCAAAGCCAACAAACACTGAAATCACTGATAAACGCAAGTTACTTTTGCACACACAAGGCTGGGGATTGATTCCCAGCCTTGCTGCTTTTGAAGAAAGAATTGGAGCCGGAATTTCTCAACTCCCTGATTACAAAGCAGAGTATTTCGCAAAATATAACTTAAAAATAGTTTCATAATATGAAATCTAATTTGTAAGAAATTGCACATTTTTTGCTTTTCTGTCTCTTCTTTACACAATAGCTGTTGAAAACTTAACCCAATAAGGATTAGATTTGTTTCACACCCAGGCTTGTATTGCTTGATTTAATCTGCGCTTTTTGATATTGAGGTATGCCACATGATCTGCCCGAAGTGTCAGTCGTCTTCGTTATCCGTTGTCGCCGCGGAGATTCGTCTCTACCGCAACTGTCATCGCACACTCAGCCACCCACCCATGACACCGTCGCCTGACATCAGGGTTTGTCTCGACTGCGGCTGGTCGGAGTTTTCAATTCCGCGCTCATGGCTCTCCGCCGGATGGCTGCGCCCACTGCGTACAGCGCCCGTCCCGCCGACAGCTTCCATCGTCTCCTCGAATGTCGCTGTTCTGACATCCTGAGGGTAGAGTTGGCGCGCTGCGGGGCTTAAGCGATGAGTCGCCCAAGCTAGTGAGGAAATGTGCGCGCCTGCGCTGGTCTCCGCCCCGAAAATTTATCTCACGCAAACAGGCCCCCAGCCGAAGCTGGAGGCCTTTTGTTCTTGCTTTTGCGCCAAAGGTGCGTTTGCCTGTACGGCCAGTCCGCACCGGGGTCCCCGGCGACCGGTCTTCGTCGCTGGGGTGATTAGTACATTCCGTCCATGCCGCCGCCGTGGCCGCCGCCGGCCGGAGCAGCCTTCGGCTCAGGCAGCTCGACGATCAGAGCTTCGGTAGTCAGCAGTAATCCGGCAATCGACGCCGCGTTCTGCAACGCCGTCCGCGTTACCTTGGTCGGATCGATGACGCCGGCCTTGACTAGGTCCTCGAAGACCGAAGTCTGCGCGTTGTAGCCGTAGTGCGGATCCTTGTGCTCCAGCACCTTGGCCACTACCACCGCGCCCTCTTCGCCGGCATTGGCAACGATCTGCCGCAGAGGCTCTTCGAGCGAACGGCGAACAATGTTGGCGCCGATCTTCTCATCGCCTTCCAGCGTCTTGATCAGCGCGTCCACCGCGGGAATAGCGCGAACCAGCGCCACGCCGCCGCCGGGGACGATGCCTTCCTCGACCGCCGCGCGCGTTGCATGCAGAGCATCCTCGACGCGAGCCTTCTTCTCCTTCAGCTCAGTCTCGGTTGCCGCGCCCACCTTGATGATGGCCACGCCGCCGACCAGTTTGGCCAGCCGCTCCTGCAGCTTCTCCTTGTCGTAGTCCGAGGTGGTCTTCTCGA
>CAYOYX010000159.1:0-4501 GCA_964408275.1 uncultured Occallatibacter sp. | reverse complement strand
TCTGCTTTGGGAGCAGAGGGTCGGGGGTTCGAATCCCTCCGCCCCGACCATGAAATCAATCATTTAGAGAGCATTCGAATCCCGCCGCTCCTGTCCGACTCACCGGGCGTGACTTCATCCGATCTTCGCTTTAGGAATGAGAACTTGCGTGAACTCGCTGACTTGCGGCGCCACCTACCCGCGAATCCGCTGCACCAAGTTAAATAGCTGAAGATCGCCGCGTGCTTCTGATAGTTTCCTTGCATGACTCATTGATAAATCAAATCCAGACAAAATCCACGACTGCCATCCGTGCCAGCAGAGTTTTTCCGCAGCCTGCGAAGTCATGTCCTGACACAAAGCAGGCTTTTGAAAGATACTCTTAGCAGGAAGTCAGGGGCAAGTAACGATGGCGACTGAAGAGCCAGAGCAGGGTAACCTGGCAGCGCAACACGCGGAACTCGATGCGGTGCTTCGCTCGGAGCATTTTGCTCGCGCGCCTATCCTTGCGCATCTGCTTTCGTACTTATGCGGAAAGCTCTTTGCCGGTGAGGCTCGCCAGATCAAAGAGTACTCAGTTGGTGTTGAGGTCTTTCATCGTGGAGCAGCCTTTGACCAGAATACGGATTCGATTGTGCGCGTGGAGGCCAACCGACTGCGCAAGCGTCTGGCAGCCTACTACGCCGGTGAGGGCGCATCGCACCGGCTGCAAATAACCATCCCTATAGGGCAATATGTTCCGGTATTCAAACCTGCCGCTCTGCTCGAAGAAAAGACAGAGGCTGTTCATCCGGCGGTACAGCCTGAAAGCGCGCCGGCTCGGCGTCTCTCTGGCCGCCGCATCTGGCTGCTTGGCGGCGCTCTTGCGCTGTTGCTTCTTCTATTAGGTTGCGTCTTGTTGATACTGCGGCATACGACGCAAAACCCGCGGGAGTCAGAAATGAAATCCGCCACTGCTCCGGTTATCGAAGCGCAGCTTGGCCCGCCGGCCGGCGAGGAGCTTCGCATCCTGGCAGGCTCAGGGCGCAGCTTCGTCGATCACGCGGGCAAGCTATGGAATGCCGACGCATGGTTTGACGGAGGCGCTGCGGTCAACAGCTCTGTGCGGCAGATTGAACGCACGCTGGAGCCCGGCTTCTATCGCACCAGCCGCCAGGGTAACTTCCGCTACAGTATTCCTCTGAAGCCGGGCATCTATGAACTGCGCCTGCACTTTGCGGAGACGGGCGTCGATCAGGAGTCCGCTGGAACGGAAGGAGAAGGCAGCCGCATCATGACGGTACGCGCCAACGGCAAGACGCTGCTCACGCGCTTTGATATTGTGGCCGACGCCGGAGCCAGCCGTACCGCCGACGTGAAGGTCTTTACTGGAATCTCGCCCGCACCGGACGGGCAACTGCATCTGGAGTTTTCCGGCGAAGAAGGTAAGCAGGCCACTCTTTCCGCCATCGAGATTATGCCCGGATACCGTGGGCACATACGGCCAGTGCGCCTGCTCGCGCGACCAACTCCTTATTACTCGAATGACAGCCACTGGTGGAGTCCGGATAACTACTTCGAGGGAGGGCGGCTGGCAACTTACTCAACGCCGGTGAGCGGAACCGACGATCCTGAACTCTACGAGACCGAGCGCTGGGGAAATTTCTCGTATGCGATTCCGGTCGCACCGGGAAAGTACTCCGTGGTGCTGCATTTTGCCGTGCGTCACGGCGACTGGGATCAGTCCCCATCACCCTCCGGCGACGAGCGGGCGGGTGTGGCGCACGTTTTTAATCTCTTCTGCAATGGAAATGTGCTGCTCAAGAACTTCGACCTTGTGAAGGAGGCGCGGAAATCCGATGTGGTTGTGCGGAAGTTCACCGGACTGGAGCCGAATGCGCAGGGAAAACTACTGCTGAGTTTTGTGCCTGTGCAGGGTTACGCGACCGTGACGGGAATTGAAGTAATTCCCGAGTAGTTCTGCATGCATATTTAGCTGAATCGAAGTGATGACCTATACGCTGAACTAGCTTTTTTAGTGTGGCTGATCATCAGGATCAAAAATAATATTAACAGTCGTCCCGAACTTGTGATAATTGCTTAAGGTTGCGTCGTAGACCAATTGATCGGATTGATTTGAGCCGAGAAGCTTTGTTGCAGTTGCATGAACTTTCACTGGAAGAGAATAGGATTGTGGGCCGAGTTGAATAAAAGCGTAGTCAATCATCAATGTCGAAACGTGAAATCTATTTAGGTTATTTACAACAGGCTCGATCATTTCAAAACGTTGTAGGTTCAGGGTTGCAGGATCAAGCCAGAACACGGCAACTGCGTTCACTGCGGCGAACTTGCTACAGACGGCATAGCCTTTATAGTCAGGTTTGAGAGATACCACTAATTTGACTATATTCCCATCGAGTGCAGCAGTTGTTTCCAGACTATATACAGAGCATGATTCATACTTCGATGAGATTAACGTCTTGAAAGTCGAGCCCAATTCGGCATCAACAACCATAGGTTGATTGTATTTCTTTCCATTGATTAGTGGTTTGCCGTCAATGAGACGCAGGGTTCTATCTTCACTGAAGTCTTGGGCTTCACCGATCTGCCGGTGCGCCTCAATAGTGTTATCAATCCGCGTCTTGTGCTTCACTTTTCCATTGTGCAATAGCGACAAGTCAATATGCTCATCACAAAAGACGTCGGGCAGGGGCGCAGTGGATGCTTCGATATTGGCTCGCAACCGAGTGAGTACATCCTGGATCGAAAGACTCTGCTTCTGGGCAAGTGCATGGGTAGAGTGGGACAGAAGCACAAGCGCTGGAACCAATATCAAGCATATTTTGAATGATAGCTTCATATCGTATCTCCATGTTGCTTTGGTATCGTGTACAGAAAGCCAATAGCGAGTGTACGCAAGTCAAGGAACCACGGCAAAGTACGCTGCAACCTCTTCCCAATTATTCACGCGCAAAAAGCCGGTCTCGGCGAGATTGCGTGGAGCTGTGTAGAGCAGTCCCTGGCCCTCGAAGCGAAGAAGATTTTTGGGCAGATCGTCGATCAGATAGTCGGCGCGCAGAATGCTCTTGTTGCCGCAGAAGACGTACTGCGCGGGCGGAATGAAAGGGAAGTGGCGCTGCAGCCAGCGATACTTGGGACCGAGTGAGTTAGGCACGGCCATCGCCTGCGTGGCGATATAGATTTCAAAGCGAGCGGAGAGTCGCTCCAGCACGGCCTGCGCGCCGGGAATGACGGCCAGATCCTCGAAGAAATCTTCGGCGTCGAGAAAGGCGCGAAGCTGCTGCTGGCGATCCTGCGGCGCAACCTCCCACAAGCCTTTGCCGGCGAGATCACTCGGCGTGACCTCTTCGTCGAAGGTCTTATTGTAACGGCGGATGTGCTCGGCCAGGGTGTCTGCCATGACCTCATCCATGTCCACACAAATGCGCTTCACGGCTACTCTTCCGTTTGGGTTTTTGCGGCCTTGCGTTTGGGCTTGGCGTCGGGCGGCTCGGGCGCGGGAGCCATCGATGGGTCCCAGTAGAGCAGGCGGAAGCAACTGTCGCAGGTGAGCAGTTCGCCCTCGCGGAGCTGGTTCCAGGTCTGGGGCCGGACGCCCATGCGACAGCCGGTGCACTGCTGATTGTCCGCGCGGGCAAGACCCGTTCCGCGTGATCCGCAAAGGCGGTCAAAGCGGATGAGAACATCCTGCTCGATCAGCGGACGCAGAGCCTCGCGTTCGACGTTGAGCGCGGAAAGCTCGCGAGCATACTCGGCCTGACGCAGCGCAATGCGTTCGCGAGTGTTTTCGAGGGCGATGGCCAGCGACTCGACCTGCGCGCGCGCAGCGGCCAGCGCGGCCTCCTGAGCTTCGGTGCGCTCCAGGCTGGCGAACTCCTCGTTCTCCAGCCGCTCGGCCTCGGCCTCGGCAAAGTGAAGCTCGTGCTCGATGGCTTTGGCCTGATCGGGTGTGGTGACGGTGTCCTGCTGAGCGCGATAGCGGTCAGCCTTTTTGCGTTGCTCGGCGATCTCGCGATCAAGCCGAGTGCGCAGCGATTCCTCATGAGTAAGGGCCGCGGAAGCCTTGGCTGCCAAACCCTGCGCGGCGGCAAGCTGGGCTTCAGCCTGGGCGATCTCCGCGGGCAGGGCGCGCATGGCCAGAGTGAGGCGCGTGCGCTCCAACTCCACCGCTTGCAGCTTTACGAGGTTTTCAATCTGCGCTTGCATCCGTGATAGCAAGTCTACGGCATGGACCGGCTGTTATGAAAATGGCGCAGAGCGAGAAGTTCAATCGCCAGCTTGCATTTCATCTAGAACAGTCGCGATCTGCTGGCGCAGTTCTGGAATATCCACTTGCACGGAATCCCAGATCATCGCTGTACTTACTGAAAAGTATCCATGCGCGACACGATTTCTCATCCCATAGATTTGAGCAAAGGGAATCGATGGATAGCGCGCGGCAAACTCTGGACCGGCCTCAAGCAGGTTCTTAGAACCTGTTTACGATCTTGAGACCGGATATTGCGAAGACGCCAGAAAAGTG
>CAYOYX010000158.1:0-4507 GCA_964408275.1 uncultured Occallatibacter sp. | reverse complement strand
TGTCGGGGATGATGATGCCCCCGCGAATGGTTTCGCCCTCTTCCAGACGGCGGACTAGAATCCGGTCATGGAGCGGGGTGAAGCTGGTTGCTGCCTTCGTTGATGCCATTTCTTCGCTTCTCCTTCGCACGCGGACGGGGGTGAGCCACGCCGCGAGATATGGGTGGATTTGTTAAGAAAACACTCTGGAATCTGCGAGTTGCACCCTGATGCACAGGAATTGCAACCTCCGGTGAGCACTCCAGCCAGCACGACGCTGGCACTCTCACCTTCCAATTGCTAACGATAGGCAACTCGGCTCTAATTTGTCAAGCGGTTTATTGTGAAAATATGAGCGCATTGCACTAATATATTGTGATATTGCCCAAACGAATTGCAGCCTGATTCAATAAATCGGAGTTGCGACTGTGGACGGCCTTCCGTTTGAATACCATTTGATCGTGCCGAGTGCCCCATCAATTCCGCGTTGCCGGGGCATCCATGGACTCGGGGTTCCCGGAGAGCGGTTGTTGCTCGCTGGGGTGTGGAATCGAAGGATCTGCGGGTTCTTTTGCATAAAATTACCCTCCCAACGCGCACAATCAAACCATGAACAACAAGCGCATCCCGGGCTTTTTACTGATAACTGACAACTGATAACTGACAACTGACTCCACCCCCTACCCCCCCCTTTTTCTGTGAAACTGTGAGACTGTGACGAAATTACTCGCCTGATCTTGTAGCAGATTCCGCGTTAGCTTACAAACCATTTACAATGGCTCCATGACTCGCCGCTTTCTGATCCGTCTCTGTCTTGTTGTGGCCGGACTTGGCCTGATCCTTTCTTCGCTCAACGCTGGCGCGCAGCAAAACCCCGCCAAGCGCGGCCGGAAATACAAATCGCCGCCGCCCACAGCGCGTGTCGAGGTCACAATTGTGCGCGACTTCAATGACAAGCCCGTATCGAATGCCGCCGTCATCTTCCATCTGGTGGGGGAAGTGGGCAATATGGAGATAAAGTCCAACGAGGATGGCAAGGCAGTCATCGACGTGCTGCCACTCGGCTCGGATGTGCGGCTGCAGATTATCGCCAAGGGCTTCCAGACCTATGGAGAAGACTTCAAGATCGACAAGCCGGAGATCGCCATCGGCGTTCGCATGAAGCGCCCCGGCGGTCAGTACTCGATCTATGGGAAGAACACACCGGCGGCCGGCAGCGGCGCGGCTCCTGATGCAACTCCGCCTGCGCCCAAGCCGGATGCGCAGCCCAGCCAGCAGCAGACGAAGTAAAGTATCTCTCGCGATACCTCGGTCGAGCCGAACTGATCGCTAACGCTCGTACGGGTGAAGGAGATGGATTGAAAGCCGAAATTAAGGGCCGTTGGAGTCTCCTCGGCATTATTGTTTCCGCACTTTACGTCTTTCTCGTTGTGGTCGCTTATGCATTTGCTGCTACCGGCAAACCAAGTGGATTGGGATACGAATGGATTCCCTTTATCACTATTGCAATGCCTTGGTATGATTGGGTTCCCAACTACATATTTGGCACTTCTTGGTACTACGCGATCTTACGAGAGTTAATCATTCTTGGGATTATATTGAATGCTGGCATTCTGTACCTTCTAGTCACATTTTTGGAAAAGGTCTTGCAAAGGCTTTTCCGGAAGAAGTAAGGAATCCCATCGCTGCTCAAATTTATCGTTGGGACGTGAGAGTTTATGACAAACGAACCCCGTCACGGCAAAGCGGCACTGGTTACCGGCGGCGCGCGACGCCTGGGCCGGGAGATTGCGCTGGCCTTGGCGCAGGCCGGCGCGGATGTGGCCATCACCTTCCGCAACTCCCGCGACGAGGCCGCCGCGACAATAAATGAGATCGAAAGCATTGGCCGCCGCGCGCTCTCCGTCGAGTGCGATGTGCGCTCCGAAGCCTCGGTGCGCGCCGCCATTGCCGCCACTGTCGGCTACTTTGGGCGGCTCGACATTGTCGTGAACAATGCCGCCGTCTTCACCTCCGCTCCGCTGGAAAAACTGACCATAGAGCAGTGGAATGAGGTCTTAGAAACGAATACGCGCGGGCCATTCCTCGTCGCCCGCGAGGCATTGGTTCATCTGCGCGCATTCGAGGGCCGGATCATTAACATCGGCTCGCTGGGCGGGATGAGAGCCTGGGCCAGCCATGCGCATTACTGCGCATCGAAGGCCGCACTGCATATGCTCACGCTGGCGATGGCCAAAGACTTTGCGCCGGAGGTGAGCGTCAACTGCGTCGCGCCGGGATGGATCGAGATGGAGGAGAGCGATGTCGAGCGAGCTGCGCACTTTGCCGCTAAAACTCCCATGCAACGCAACGGGAGCGCGGAAGAGGTCGCTCAGGCGGTGATCTTCTTCGCAGCTGGACCTCACTTTGTCACCGGCCAGGTGTTGGCCGTTGATGGCGGGCTGGGGTTGTAGACTCTATCGAGCAAAGAACCGCTTGAAGAAGTTGGGTCTGACATCTTTAGTTTCGTCGTCGCCGGCGTTTGCGCGCCCGCTAGGCACGGCAAACTTCTTCGCGCGGAACTTCATCGGCCTGCGCTCTCTGAGGCCGATCATCTCCGGTTGCGCGGGCCAGGGCGCGCCCGCAACGGCTGCCTGCGGATTGGTCACAAAGAGCCGCCGCGCCGTCTCCTCGCCCGCATGGCGGAGAACGTAGTCGTAGCCCTTCTTCAAATGAGGCGGGCGGCTGGTCATGTTGTGCGCGTCGCTGGCGACGAAGTGAATCCAGTTGCGCTCCAGCAACTCGTTGGAAAAGGCCTCGGCCATCTTGCCGAAGCGCCCATAGAGCGAGCCGGCGGTGACCTGAAGCAGGCAGCCGTTGCGCAGCCAATCGGCGACGATCTCCGGATTGCCCAGTGCCGCAGGATAGCGCTCTGGATGGGTCACGACAAGCGTATAGCCAGCCGATTGCAGCATAAACATCGCATCTGAGATCGGCGGAGGAATCGCTGTGTTGGGGAATTCGATCAGCAGGTAGCCCTTGCCGTCGATGGAGTAGCGCGGCGGGTTGGCTGCGGCATCATAGATATTCTCAGCGTACATATGGAAGTCGCAGGCCAGGCTCAATTCCATTTCGTCGGCCAGCAGTTCTTGCAGCTCGGCGAAGCGCGCATTGATCAGTGCGGCGTTATAGGGCCAATGCTCGCTGGCGTGCGGTGTGCAGACAATGCGCGTGACACCGTTGGCCGCTGACTCGCGCGCCATCGCCAGCGAGGATTCCAGATCGGGCGCGCCGTCGTCCACTCCATAAAGCAGATGATGATGGAGGTCAATCATTGCAGAGTGTCTCGTAACCTGCTAGTTTCGTGACAGTTTGATAGTGAAAGAGTGAAGAAGTGAAAGAGTGAAAAAACTGCGCTATTCTTGCTTCACTCATTCACTTATTCACTGTTCAGTGAACCGCCAACGCCGCGATCATCGACTTGAAAAGCTTAAGGCCGTCAGCGGAGCCGAGCACGAGTTCGCTGGAGCGGTCCGGGTGCGGCATCATTCCCAGCACGTTCCTCTTCTCGCTGAGGATGCCCGCGATGTTGCCGAGCGAGCCGTTAGGGTTGGCTTCCGGCGTGATCTCGCCCTGCGGCGTCGCGTAGCGGAAGGCGATTCTGTCCTCGGTCTCCAGCCGGTGCAACTCCTCCGGGGTACAGAAGTAGTTGCCTTCCATGTGCCCGATCGGCATCTGCGCGACCTCGCCCTTGGCGAACAGGTTGGTGAATGGCGAATCGACTGTCTCAGTGCGGAGATAAACCTGCTTGCAGATGTATTTGAGTCCGGCGTTGCGCATCAGCGCGCCGGGCAGCAATCCAGCTTCGGTGAGAATCTGAAAGCCGTTGCAAATGCCCGCCACAAGGCCGCCGCCGTCGGCAAAGCGCTTGACTGACTGCATCACCGGCGAAAAGCGCGCGATCGCTCCGGTGCGCAGGTAATCGCCATAGGCAAAGCCGCCGGGAACCAGCACGGCATCAACGCCTTGCAGGTCTTCCGAATCGTGCCAGAGAAAGGTGACCGGCTGATGAGCCACTTCCGCGATCACGTTGAAGGTGTCGTGGTCGCAGTTGGAGCCGGGAAAGATGATGACCCCGAATTTCATGCTTCTAATGTATCAGCTTCGCCGGGGAAGACGATTGGACTACCAGAGCCGCGCCAAAATATTGCATGAATGGCTGGGCAATTCCATCACAGTTTCACGGAAAAGGGGGGGGTAGTGCCAGTTCTCAGTTGTCAGTTCACAGTTCTCAGTAAAAAGCCCGGAGAGTTGGTCGGTGGTCATGGTTATATTGTGCTCCTCAAAGCGGAAATAATGTGCAAATTATCTTCGCGCGATTGCCCTGACCGGGCCGATTGCCGAAGAAAGCTACAGGCCGCCAATGATATACTCTCTGAGGTTAGGTGCGTGCCCGCGCCTCTATTTTTCACTCTCACTGAGGTACTTATGTCCGGCCACTCAAAATGGGCCACAATCAAGCACAAGAAGGGCGCGCTGGATGCCAAGC
>CAYOYX010000157.1:0-4610 GCA_964408275.1 uncultured Occallatibacter sp. | reverse complement strand
TGCTCGATCCCGAAAAGGTCGACAAGATGCTGGAGAAGAATGTCATCGAAGTCGCTCCGCTGGCCTTCATGCGCGGTCGCACCCTCAACGACGCCTTCATCATCATGGACGAGGCCCAGAACACCACCATCGAGCAGATGAAGATGTTCCTTACCCGCATGGGCAACAACTCCAAGGCCGTCATCACCGGCGATATAACTCAAATTGACTTGCCCAATCCGCGCAAGTCCGGCCTGCTCGACGCGATCAATATTCTCAACGGCGTCGAGGGCATTCACTTCTGCCACTTCGAGGACGTGGATGTCGTCCGCCATGCCCTTGTACAGCGCATTGTGAGAGCCTACGAGTCCGTCAAATCGCAGCAACAGGAGCTGCCGCTGGCCCTCGGCGAAGCCATCGGAGTCGGCGCGCAGACTCACGAAGATCGCACGCAAGCGCAGATGGTGCATCCAGCCAAGCCGCAATAACAGGCAGGTGCCCCGCTCATCAGCACCGAAGAATCATCATAACCAGCGAATGCTGTGCCGTGTTCATCGCTGTTTTATTGGGCCGTGATGAATGATTGCATGACAGCGTCGGTGCCCTTGACCCAGTCCCGGCCACTAGTGTAAGACTTTGCGCGAATTGAAAAAACGCGCTTGACAAAGCCGACGCTATCATACATGGGGCACAGCTTCAATGATTCAAGGGTATGTTGACCGGGCCGAGTGCCCGTCACAGACCGGGTCTGTCCTCTTCAGGGCATTGAGAAGTGGAAGCAAGCTCCTGGCGTTCCCGAAAGAGAACGCCGTTCAGCTCCGCGCCCAGCAGAGTGCTGAATGCGGTGATGTAAAGCCAGACCAGAGTGGCGATTCCGGCGCCAAAGGAGCCGTAGAACATGGAGTAGTCGGCGATGCGCGTGACGTACCAGCCAAAGGCCAGCGTGGTGGGGAACCAGAGCAGCGTTGCGGCCAGCGCGCCCGGAGCTACCTGGAGCCAGTGCTCCTTTTGCTTGGTGCCGAAGTGATAGAGCGCGACCAGGACTGTGACGCTGGTGAGCAGGACGATGAACCAGCGCACCATGCGCCAAAAGAAGAGCACAATATGGCGCAGTTGGTGGACGGAGTTGTCGATCATCCAAGCCTCAATCTGGCGTCCGAAGACCAGCACCAGCGTGGCCAGCGCCAGCGGCAGCAAAACAATGGGCACCAGCGAGAGCGCGCGCAGCCTGCGCTGCCAGAAGCCCCAAATCTCGCGCGGCAGGCGATAGGCGCGGCGAAAGCCATCCATCAGCGAGAGCATCATGCCGAGAGCGGCAAAGACGGAGAGGCAAGCGGCGGAGAAGATCAGTTGCGAGGAGTGGATGCGGCGGGTTTCCATTGCGGATTGCAGGAGAGACATCGAGTCGGGGGGCAGGAACTGCTCGTAGGAGGCGCGAATCTCGCCGATCAGCGTAGGCCCCTCCACGACCCGCGCCAGCAGCGCCGTGAAGACAACAAGCGCGGGAAAAAGAGCCAGCATCCCTGAATACGCAGCAGCCTTCGCCGTGTTGATCACGTCGTGCTCAAGCGCCAGCCAGAGAGCATTGCGGAAATGTCGAGTCAAGCGGGCCATACTCCCATAGACAAGAGTAGAGCATGGGGGCGTGGGTTGCGAAGGGCGAAGCCCTGATTATAATGGGCGGACAGTAGCCAGTTATCCGGCTGCAAATCCGCCCAGCGAGGCTCCTGTAATTCCGGGTTTATTTGGAGTTGATCGCTTCCATCACTGCATCGGTGACTGACTTGACCAGCGCTTCTATATCCGCGTCCGCCGCGGGCTGGCTGGGCTTGCCGATGCTGCCGTCGCAGGGTGTGGGATTGACGGCGATGCCGCCGGGCACTTCCATATCGGAGAGCTGGCACTCCTTCATCCTAGAAGCATCGAAGCGGATGTCGGGCAGGCCGAGCTTCTTCTTGATGGCCAGCAGATCAGAGCCGTGCTCCTGCGAGATATGCGAGATGGGAACGCCAAGTTGCGCGGCCAGCATCAGCGTGTTGCAGTAGGTGTCGAGCACCTCTGCGTACCACTCGGCGTGCATCACCGAGTCAGCCCAGCAGATGATGCCGTGATTGGCGAGCAGCACCGTGTTATGCGTCTTCACATAAGGAATGACGGTCTGCGCAAACTCCGCCGTTCCGGGCGTTGCGTACGGCGAGATGGCCACCTTGCCGACGAAGACTTCAAACTCCGGAATGACGAGATTGGGCGGAACTTTGCCGGTGATGGCGTAGGCGGTGGCATGAGGCGGATGGCAGTGAACGCAGGACTTGGCCTCCGGCACCGCTTTGTAGATTTCCAGATGCAGGAAGATTTCGCTGGTGCGCGGCCTGGTTCCCGCCACCTGATTTCCTTCGAGATCGACGAGGCTCATGTCTTCCGGCGTCAGATCGTACTTGCTGACCAGCGTGGGCGTGCAGATGACCTCGTTGGGTCCGATGCGATAAGAGATGTTGCCGCCGTTGCCGTCGACGAAATTGCGCAGCCAGAGCTTGCGGCCCACGGCGCAGATCTCCTTCTTGATGGCCTCGGCTTCGGGCGTGAAGAAGAGCTTGGGATTGGCGAGGCTGCGTGGATGACCTGCGGGTCCGCTGGTCGCCAGCGCCGCCTTTTGCGCAGCTGCCTTGGCCGTGCATCCGCAAGTCGCCAGCTCGATATTGCGCTGCGAGAGAAAGTCGCGCGCCGACGGGGTCACGATGCTGGTATCGCCGACGACGACGCGGCTTGCGCCGGCCGCTGCCGCCTCTTTTACATCGCGCATCGAGACCAGCTTTTTGCCGGAAATATCAAAACTCTTTGCTTCGTTCTTCACTTCTCCACCTCGAATCCCTCAAAAAAATCTCTACGGCTGAAGGTTGAATGAATCCACAATCAGCGAGCAACTTGCATCCACCGGAACCTTCTCCGGCCAGTATGGATTGGCCGCCTCGCTGCCTTCCGTGAAGGCCACCATCTGTCCCTTAGCCGCACCGAGCGCGTCGATGGCGACCAGCGCCTTGCCGCCGCCCAATCCATTTCCGGCGCGAAGGTTCTCCATCGTCACCGGCTCCAGCACCACCAGCGTCTTGCCGCGAAAGGCCTCAACGGAGGGATTGAGAACCACGTGGCCGCGAACGATTCCCAGCCTCATGCCCTGCCTCCGCTTGTTTGCACCGCGTCCACAATTCCTACAACTACCATGCGCGCCGGCGTCGTGTTGCCCAGCCTCTGCCGCGCAATATCGCCATCGGTGGAGACGATTACCGTCGAGCCGCTTGCTGCTCCCAGCCAATCCACAACTACAATCGGCTCCGCCGCTGCGCTGCCATCGGCCTCAAGCCGCTGCGCGATCAAAAACCGGCATCCATCCAGCGTGGGATGCTTGGTTGCCGCAACTACGGTGCCGCCAATGCGCGCCAAAAACATATCTCGGCCAAGCCGACTTTCCCTCAGGGGCTAAAGCCCCGTTCATTGTGCCTTGCGTTCGGCAGTCAGTGCTAAAGCCCTGACCTACCAGTCGCGCCCTGACACAGCGCAACAACTCCAACAACAACAGCAAAAACTACAGCCGCGAAACTTACACAATCCGCAGCGCGTTGCCGACGACCATCTGCCGCTCGCGCGTAAAAGTCAGCGGCGTGGTAATGCCTTCGCCGGTGGGAGTGGCAATGCTGTGGCTGAAATAACCCGGGCCGCCGACACCGAGCGAAGCAGGTGACGCGGCGTTCTGAATGAACAAAGTCGTATTCATCGCGCGCGCCATGCGTGTTGCCGTCTCCGCATTCTGCGTGTGAATGATCGCCGTGTGCCGGTAGCCGTGCTCGGCCTTGACCGCCGCGGCAATGCCCGCATCCACATCGCGCACGCGCACCACCGGGACGAAGGGCATCATCTGCTCTTCGACGACGTATGGGTGATCTTCTTTTGTCTCTCCAAAGAGAAGCAGCGTATCGGCGGGCACGTGAAGGCCTGCCGCCGAGGCCAGCACCGCGGCATCCTTGCCGACGAAATCTTTCTTCACGTGCGCGCGGGCGCAGCCCTTGCCGTCGCCCTCGAAGGTGAAGGCGGCTTTGGTGAGACGGTCGATTTGAGCCGCATCCAATTGAACGGCTCCGGCGCGGCGCATGGCGTCAATGAATTTGTCCGCGACCGATGCGACGACAAAAATTTCCTTCTCGCCGATGCAGAGCAGATTGTTGTCAAAGGATGCGCCGGCGATGATCGACTCAGCGGCGCGGTCAAGATCAGCCGTCTCGTCCACCACTACCGGAGGATTGCCGGGACCAGCGGCGATGACGCGCTTGCCGGATTTGCTTGCGGCCTTCACAACGACTGGACCGCCGGTGACGCACAGCAGCGCGATCTTGGGATGATTGAAAATTTGCTCGGCGGCTTCTATGCTCGGCTCAAGGATCGTAGTAAGAACATTGGCCACGCCCAGTTCGCTCTCGATCTCGCGATTGAAGAGTTGCAGCGCGTACTGCGCCACGCGCGCGCCGGATGGATGCGGGCCAAAGACCGCGGTGTTGCCGGCGGCAAGAATATTGATCGCATTGGCGGCCATCGTCGGCACCGAATGCGTGACCGGCAGCATCATGCCGATGACGCCCCAG
>CAYOYX010000156.1:0-4626 GCA_964408275.1 uncultured Occallatibacter sp. | reverse complement strand
GCCCCGCCTGCCATGAGAAGAAGCTGCCCCATCGCGCCTGCCCCAAGTGCGGCGAATACAAGGGTCGCGCCGTCGTCGATGTAAAAGAAGAAGCAAAGTAACCTCCCGCGCCCATGCTGATCGACATTGCGCTTGACGCCGTAGGCACCGATAAAGCTCCCGAGGCGGAGATTCGCGGCGCGATTCTCGCCTGCAAGGCTCTGCCGGTACGGGTCCATCTGGTGGGTCCGGAGGCGGAGCTGCGCGACCTGCTGGACGAGGCCATGAATGACGACGACCTGCCTATCGTTATCCACCATGCCTCGGAGCGCATCGGCATGGAAGAGAAGCCGGCTCACGCTTACCGGACCAAAAAAGACAGCTCGATTCGCGTGGGATTGAAGCTGGTGCGCGACGGTAAGGCAGCGGGTTTTGTAACCGCCGGCAACACTGGCGCGGCGATGGCTACAGCCAAAGGTGTGCTGGGCGCGCTGCCGGGAGTGGATCGTCCGGCGTTGGCAACGCCGATGCCCAGTTCCAAAGGTAATCCCTGCGTACTGCTGGACGTGGGCGCGAATGTGGATTGCAAGGCCAGCAATCTGGCGCAGTTTGCCGTGATGGGCGAGATTTACGCGCGCAGCGTTCTCAAGATCGATTCGCCCCGCGTCGGGCTGCTCTCGGTGGGCGAAGAAGAGAGCAAAGGCAACGACCTGACGCACGAAGCCTTTCCGCTGTTGAAGGCGCTGCCGATTCGCTTCGTTGGCAATGTCGAAGGGCGCGACATCTTCTCCGGCCAGGCCGACGTGATTGTCTGCGACGGTTTTGTCGGCAATGTGGCGCTGAAGACCAGCGAAGGCGTGGGGCGCTTTGTGCGCGATGTGCTGCGCGAATCGCTCACCCGCACGGTCACCGCCAAGGTAGGTGCGCTGCTCTCCCGTCAGGCCTTTAACGAATTCCGCCACCGGCTGGATTATCGCGAGTACGGCGGCGCGCATCTGCTGGGCGTGCGCGGCGTCTGCATCATCGGCCACGGCTCCTCGAACGATCGCGCAATTTACAACGGCATTCGCGTGGCGTATGAATCAGCCAAGGCGGGCACCATCCGCAGCATCGAAGCCGAGTTTGCCAACCACCCCAAGGTGAACGGAAGCGCCAGCGCGGAAGAAGCCGCGCAATAGGGCGTTTCGATTGATGGATGGAAACTGGGAACCTTACCCCGTTATTAGACGGGTTCCAGAACTGCCAATTCGATCGGCAAGGGAACAGTCTCTGTAGCTGGTCTGAGTGTTTGTCGCAACAGATTCCAGCACCCTGCGGCGAAAATGGCCAGCAGCACAAGGCCCTCAATGCAATTCAAATAAAGGCCAGTAACATCAATGAAAGTGATCATCGCCGCGGCGATATTCATCACTGCAACAAAGAGAAAACTTAAGACAACCGCGCGTTTCGCGCTGGTCAATGAGGCGATCACCCTCCAGAGAGTCATCGCCATGAAAAGAGTCAGGGGAGCGAAGTCATTTTCGAGCACGCGCGGATTCAGCAGAATGACGCCCATCATCATGACCGGAACCCACTGCTCCAGCGAGAAATGCCCCATATGAAACTGACGGGAAAGATAGAGTAGAAGGGCAAACAAGGGGAGCGCAAAAACGATATAAACAGCGGCGCCGGCGTTGGAGTAAGGAAGCCCGGCATTGAAGAGCGCGAAGCCGGAAAGTCCAGCCGGCGAAACGCCGAAGGCATGACCTAAGCTGAACTCAAATGCGATGGCGCGAAGATAGTTATGAAAATAGACTGGCCATATCCAAAGCTGCATCGCAAAAAGAGAGAGACCAGCCGCACCCGTCACGCATACCGGAAGCCACTGTTTGCGGGCCGACAAGAGGGGAATCGCCAGCAGGCTCAGCATCGGAATTTTGAAGCAAGAGGCGGCCAGCACGGCGAGATAGAACCAATGCCATCGGCCACGTCGCCAGCCGAGCAAGGCGCAGACAAAAACCAGGCCGTAGAGTATGAAGGCAATATTGCCGTCCATCACCGTGGCTTCTTGAAAAAATCCGGGAAAAAATGCGGCGGCCGGAGCCAGAAACAAGAAAAAACTCCGTTCGCCCGGTTCTGTAAATTTCACGCTGACAAAAATTGCGGCCAGCACTCCCGCGGCATAGATCAGCCAGTAACCGCTGATATAAAGCACGGCAGGAAAGCAGCCGAGCAACTGGAGCACCGGCAGAGTGATCGGCGAGTATAAGTAGAAATATGGAGGCGTGGCATTGGGATGAAGCGCCATTTGACCGCGAAATAAACTCGCGGCTGCAACTCCCTCGGCGTAAGGATCGTGCCCCAGGTGCACAGAGTGAATCGCATTGAAATAGACCTGGGCGTCGCAATCGAGGCTGGGATAAAATGCATTCCAAATGGGAATTGCCGTAAAAGCCATCACCCAGATAAGTAGTGGACTCCATTTGGAGATCGAAAGGCGGGACGGCATATAAAGCGCTCCAGTTGTTCAATTCCGGTTCCAGATGAGGCCGAAAAAGTACTTATTCAACCTGGAATCAACAATTTACTGGCGCGCACTCGTATCGTACACAAAAATACGGAATCTAATTCTTACAGATCAATACGGGCCAAGCTGTCTATTCAGTGGAACCTATGAATGATAACAAACTATGCTTTACGCTGACTGTCTCATTTGATACAAAACTGGAGTGTGGGGAGTCTAGTGAGGCGGCAGAATTCGAGCCACCTGCGTTATCGCCGCTGATAGAAAGGCATAACGATGAGCAGGGCGAAACCGATGGCGGCAAGCAGCGCCAGAGCCAGCAAGCCGTAGAGTAGCTTGAGGTTGGGACCGTCCGGTTGGTGCTCTGGCTCACTCATATTTCAGCGACTCAACAGGGTCCATCTGAGCGGCGCGAGTGGCGGGAATGGTGCCAAAGACCACGCCGACCATCATGGCCGCGGCGAGGGCGATGACCACCGACCAGGGCGTGATCGGCACGGTGTAGTCAGTGAAGATGCGGACCGCCATCGGCGGAGCCAGTCCGACGAATGTGCCCACAATGCCGCCGACCAGCGAGATAAGAACCGCCTCGACGAGGAACTGAAGCTTGATCTCGCGGCGAGTAGCGCCGAGTGCCTTGCGGATGCCGATCTCGCGTGTGCGGGCTTTGACGGTGGCCAGCATGATATTCATGATGCCCACGCCGCCTACGGCCAGCGTGACTGCGGAGACAGCCACCAGCAACAGGGTGAGATAGTTGAGGATTGTCTCGGTGATGGTTAGATACTCCTTCATCGTTTGCGCTTTGTAGATGGAGCCGGGGCGATGGCGCGCTGTAACGATGCGCGTGATCTCGTTGGCTGCCTCCGGCACATCATCCATCGAACGCATGGAGAAATAAATCTGCCGCAGATTTTCGCTTCCGGTGAAGTAGCGAGCCACCGAGAAGGGAATCAGGATGGTCTGCTCGGCCAGCTCCGACTGGCCAAAATCGTCCACTGCCTCCTTAAAGACACCGACGATGGTGAAGGGGATGCCGCTGATCTCGAAGCTCTGGCCGACGGCGGCTTCATCGCTGCCGAAGCGGTCGATGGCGTATTTTTCGGTGACCACGGCGCACTTGATGTGGGCCGCATCGTCTTCATCGTCGAGGAAGCGGCCGTCGAGCACCAGCAGATTGCGAATCTGCTGGTACTGCGGGCTAACGCCCAGCACTAGCGTGTCTTTGAAGATGCCGTGTCCGAAGCTGATGCGGAAATGGCTGTCAATAATCGGCGAGGAGTACATGACGTTGGGCAGTTGCGCCAGCACCGCCTTCTCGTCGTCGCGGGTCAGGTAGTCGTTATAGACGACGTGCTCGGCGCCGATGGCTCCGCCGCCACCGTACTCCAACTCCACCGAGTTGGTCTCGATCTTTTCCAGTTCCGCAAGGATGTACTGCTTGCCGGTGAGAGCGATGGTGATGACCAGAATCACCGAGGCGGTGCCGATGACCATGCCCAACGCGGTCAGCGCAAAGCGCAGCTTGCTCGTGCGGAAGCTGTCCACGGCCAGCTTCAGAATCTCGCTGAAGACCATGGTCCGGCTGGCGCTTAGCAGCGTCTGCTCAAAGGCGTGATGGCGGGCATGATCCGCAGGAGTCATAACTATAGCTTACAGTTGTCAGTTGTCAGTTGTCAGTAAACCGTGCATATGGGCTGTGCTTGTTGGAATGATCTCGAACAGCTTTCAAGAATAATTACAGCTTGTTTCAAAAACCGGCATAGTGTCAGGGCACGCCTTTAGTCGTGCCGAAAAACGACGTAAAAACAATGGGCTTTAGCCCCTGAGGGATTGCAATTTAAATCCTTCAGGCATTTTTGAAATACGCTCTAGCGATTCCGACCGGCTGACAACTGAAAACTGCCGCCAACAAACAACCCCAGCCGGAGCCGGGGTTGGGTTGGAACGAAAAGTGATACGCGCTTATGCCTTGGCGACAGCGCGACCCACTTCTTTGAGGCGGGCGGCCTTGCCGCGCAGATCGCGAAGGTAGAAGAGCTTGGCGCGGCGCACCTTGTAGCTGCGCACCTTCTCGATCTTATCCACGACTTTGGAGTTGAAGGGGAAGATGCGCTCGACGCCCTGGCCGAAGCTCATCTTGC
>CAYOYX010000155.1:0-4665 GCA_964408275.1 uncultured Occallatibacter sp. | reverse complement strand
CCTGCGCGGATGCAGGCCGAGGAGTTTTCCTTCGGCAAGGCATACGTCTTTTATCCCGAAGCCAACGCCAACCGGTGCACCGTCTCCGTTCTCTTGGAGGTGGACCCTGTCGGTCTGGTACGCGGTCGGCGTGGTCCGGCGGGCGAGGGCGGTCAGCTTCAGCAATATGTGAATGATCGTCCCTACGCTGCCAACTCCTTCATGAGCGTGGCGATTGGAAGGCTCTTCACTACCGCCATGAGCGGCAAGAGCAAGGAGCGGCCTGAGCTTGCGGAAATGGCTCTCCCGCTCACCGCCAAGTTGCCGGTGATCGCGGCCCGGGGTGGAGAAGCGGTTGTGCGTAGGCTCTTTGAGCCGTTGGGATATGCCGTTCACGTTGAAACTCTGCCGCTCGATGAGCAGTTCCCGGAGTGGGGCGAGTCGCCCTATGTATCGCTGGAACTATCGGCAAATATCCAGCTTCAAACGCTGCTGACGCATCTCTACGTGCTGATCCCAGTACTCGATAACGAGAAGCATTATTGGGTGGGCGAGGACGAGATCGAGAAACTGCTCAAGCGCGGCGAGGGTTGGCTGAGTCAGCATCCCGAGAAGGAGTTGATCGTACAGCGCTATCTGAAGCGCCAGCGCAGTTTGACGCGTGAGGCTCTGGAGCGTTTGACGGAGGATGTGCTGCCTGAAGAAGAAGCAAAGGTCAGCGACCGCGACGAAGAGGAGCAAAAGGTCGAGCGGCCTCTGAACCTGAATGAGCAGCGCATGGGTGCCGTTCTCTCGGCTCTTCGCGGAGTTGGCGCCAAGCGTGTGCTGGACCTGGGTTGCGGTGAAGGCAAACTGCTGCGCTCTCTTTTATCCGATCATCAATTCGAGCAAATCCTTGGCATGGACGTTTCCTGGCGTTCGATTGAGATTGCCAGCGAGCGCCTGAAACTGGAGCAGATCGGCGAAAAGCAACGGGCGAGAATTGAACTGATTCAAGGATCGTTGATGTACCGCGACAAGAGACTGGAAGGCTTTGATGCGGCTGCCGTCGTCGAGGTCATCGAGCACTTGGATGCAGCCAGACTGGCGGCCTTCGAGCGCGTCTTGTTTGAGTACGCTAAGCCAACCAACATTGTTTTGACCACTCCTAACGCGGAATACAACTGCCTGTTTCCGACATTGCCTGCAGGCCAGTTGCGCCATCGCGACCATCGCTTCGAATGGACACGAGCAGAGTTTACAAAGTGGGCAGAAGCTATTGCGGCCAGGTTTTGCTACTCAGTGCGCTTTCAACCAGTCGGAACTGAGGACGCAACCCACGGAGCGCCAACACAGATGGGGATCTTTACCCGTGCATGAGACTTTGAAACTTTCCGCCTCATTGATTGTTCCAGTGGGAACACAAGTGGTCTTGCGATCAAGCATCCCGGATGTCGCATCGCTCGATAGGTTCCCGAAAGGAACTGTCGCCGAGGTTGTGCGCGCACCTGGGGACGGAAGCCATACTTACGCTGTTCGCTGCATCGATGGCAGTCAATTGAACCTGCACAGGCAGGAGTTCTCCATTCTCAAGCAGGTTAAGGCTGGACCAGTAGGTGATTCGGCGCATCTGCTGGCTGAGTACGACCTTCATCAGTACGTTGTGTACCAGTGCGTAGTTGGCTCACGGGCGTATGGGCTGAGCCGGGAAGATTCGGATGTTGATCGGCGTGGGGTTTATCTCCCCCCCGCCGATCTTGAATGGTCGCTTTACGGCGTTCCTGAGCAGTTGGAGAATTCCGCAACGGATGAATGCTACTGGGAGATGAAGAAGTTCATCGTCCTGGCCCTCAAGGCCAATCCCAACATCCTGGAATGCCTGTTTACGCCAATTGTGGAGAAGACCTCTGAGATTGGTGGAATGCTGCAAAACAGGCGAGAGATATTTCTCTCAAAATTGGTCTATCAAACATACAACGGCTACGTGATGTCGCAATTCAAGAAGCTGGAACAGGATTTGCGAAACAACGGAGAGATCAAATGGAAGCACGCGATGCATCTGATTCGACTTTTGCTACAGGGCGTCAGCATTCTTACTGAGCAGCACGTTCCGGTAAACGTAGTTTCTCATCGCGAAGCTTTGCTTGCCATTCGCGACGGGCATGAACCTTGGGAATCCGTGAATCGCTGGAGGCTTTCTCTTCACCGCGAGTTTGAAAATGCATTTCGGCAGACGACACTGCCGGATTCACCAGATTATGCAGCGGCGAACCGAATCCTGATCGAGGCCAGGCGCAAGATGGTTGAGGTGCGAATTGATTCCTGATGAAGTTTACGAAGCTGTACGTCAGCATCCATACCCGCTGTTGTTTGCGACGGTAAGTGGAGCGCACCTCTATGGATTTCCATCTGCAGATTCCGACTGGGATTTGCGTGGTGCCCATATTCTTCCGGCTGAAGAAGTGTTTGGTCTGAAGCCAGTTGAAGAGACTGTGGAATTGGCGGAAAAGGCAAAGATCGAACTCGATCTGGTAACGCACGATGTGCGGAAGTTCTTTCTGCTTCTGCTGAAGCCAAATGGCTATGTTTTGGAACAGCTCTTCTCGCCGATTGTGGTCCATACAACGCCCGAGCATGAAGAACTGAAGAGGATTGCGCGCGGTTGCATTACCAAGTATCACGTGCATCACTATCTTGGCTTTGCCGCCAACCAGTGGAAACTCTTCGAAAAAGAGAGTCCTCGGCGCGTCAAGCCATTGCTGTATGTGTTTCGTGTCTTTCTTACGGGAATTCACCTCATGCAGACTGGAGAGATTGAAGCCAACCTTCATCATCTGAATGCCGAGTATGGCCTTCCCTTCATTCCGGAGTTGATTGCGCGCAAGACAAGTGGTGTAGAACATCAGACTTTGGATGCAGTCGAATTCTCATTTTATGAAGCTCAGTTTGGCGTGTTGAATCGGCGATTGATCGAAGCTGGCGAAACTACCAAATTGCCAGCGAAGAGCAATGCAAAGGAAGCACTCAATGATTTGCTGGTTCAACTTCGATTGCAAACGATTCGTGCCAGGCGCATCTGAACTTCAATCAACTACCGTCAACCTGAATTTGGATCAATACACGCAATGAAAATATCAATTCCCGAATTGTCGCTCGTCATACTCATCGGCCCGTCCGGCTGTGGCAAATCCACGTTTGCGCGCAAACAGTTTCTTCCCACCGAAGTTGTTTCGTCGGATGTCTGCCGTGCGTTGGTTTCCGACGACGAGAACGACCAGACCGCAACTGGCGATGCCTTCGATCTGCTGCATGAGATCGTGCGCAAGCGCCTGAGCCGTGGCAAGCTTGCCGTGGTCGATGCCACCAACGTGCAGCCTGAGTCGCGCAAATCGATTATTGAACTGGCACGTGAATACCACGTCCTCCCCGTGGCCTTCGTCTTCGATCTGCCGGAGCGGCTCTGTCAGGATCGCAATACCCTGCGCTCGGATCGTCAGTTTGGTCCGCACGTCGTGCGCAATCAGATTCAGCAGTTGCGCCGTTCTCTGCGCGGGCTGGAGCGCGAAGGCTTTCGTTATGTGCACAAGCTCTCTTCGCCAGAGGAGATTGAAGCCGTCACCATCGAGCGCCAGCCGCTTTGGAACAACAAACGCGACGAGCATGGTCCCTTCGACATCATTGGCGACGTGCATGGTTGTTTGAATGAGTTACTGGAACTGATGGCTTCGCTTGGTTATCAGGTGGAGCACAGAGAAAAGGAATTCACAATAACGCCTCCCGATGGCCGCAAACTGGCGTTCGTCGGCGATCTCGTGGATCGCGGTCCTGCAACCCCCGACGTGTTGCGTCTGGTGATGACCATGGTGAGTGCCGGTCAGGCGCTCTGTGTGCCTGGCAATCACGACATCAAATTGATCAAGGCGCTTAGAGGCAAAAACGTGCAGATCGCGCATGGACTGGCGCAATCGCTGGAGCAGTTAGCCGGTGAGTCTGCCGAATTTCGCGCCGAAGCCAGCAAGTTTCTCGATGGACTGATAAGTCACTACGTTCTCGATGATGGCAAACTGGTCATCGCTCATGCTGGCATGAAGGAGTCCATGCAGGGCCGTGGTTCTGGCAAAGTGCGAGACTTCGCGCTCTACGGCGAGACCACTGGCGAGACCGACGAGTTTGGTCTTCCGGTGCGCTATAACTGGGCCGCTGACTATCGCGGCAAGGCGCAGGTCGTCTATGGTCACACGCCGGTGCCTGAGGCTGTGTGGCTCAACAACACGGTGAACATCGATACTGGCTGCGTCTATGGCGGCCGGTTGACCGCGCTTCGCTATCCGGAGCGCGAGATCATTGACGTGCCTGCAAAGGCGACCTACTACGAAGCGCGCAAGCCGTTCCTTCCCGCGGAGGAACTGGCTCCGCGTGCCTTGCAGCAGACAGCCGACGACGTGCTCGACATTGAAGATGTGATTGGCAAGCGCATCGTGGATACGCGTCTGATTCCGCGCATTACGATTCGCGAAGAGAATGCAATCGCCGCACTCGAAGTGATGAGCCGCTATGCAGTCGATCCCAAGTGGCTCATCTATCTGCCGCCGACAATGTCGCCCTCTGAAACCTCGAAGCTGCCGGATTTGCTCGAGCATCCGCAAGAGGCTTTTGCCTATTACCGGCACGAGGGAGTGCCGCACGTGATCTGCGAGCAGAAGCACA
>CAYOYX010000154.1:0-4691 GCA_964408275.1 uncultured Occallatibacter sp. | reverse complement strand
TGCCGTTAGATAAAGTGTAGCCTCCGGGGCCTTTGGAGAGTTTCATTTCGTGAATATCGCGCGAGAGCGTGGCCTGGGTCACGGCAAAGCCTCTTCGTCGCAGTTTGCGGCGCAACTCATCCTGGTTGGCCACCAGAGCGTGACCCACCAATTCGCGAATCGCATTGTGCCGCAAAGTCTTCATCAGCCGCTTTCATAGAGATCAATTATGCCGTACAGATCAAAACAACCGTACCCGTATAAATATACATCAGAATGTATAACTATGCAATAACGTTTGCGAAATAATGAAATCGTAGAGAAGAAATGACCATAGCCCCTCTGCGCTGTTACACTCTCGTAATAATCGCGGTTGCGGAATCCTGACCGGGCCGCTCGACTCAAAATGACACAAAACACGCCGCTCAACACCATCAACGACCTTTTTCGCCGCGTCTCCGCTGCCTCCAACCCACGGGCCATCCTATGGCAGGATGAGTTCGGATTGTGGCAGCCCATCTCGTCGGATCAGATTTATCAGCAGGTCCGCGCGCTCTCCGAGGCTTTTCTCGGCTGGGGCGCGCAAAAAGGCAGCCGCATCGCGCTGATTGCCGAAAATCGTTGGGAGTGGTCGATCACTGATTTTGCCACGCTGGCTATCGGCGCGGCCACGGTGCCCATCTATCCCACACTGACCGGCGAGCAGATTGCCGCGCTGGTCTCGGACGCGGGCTGCCGCATTGCCGTCGTTTCTACGCGCCAGCAGTTTGACAAGCTGAACGCAGTGCGCTCTCGGACTTCGGTCGAACGCATCGTGATGATGGACCCCGGCGCGCCCGGAGGCGCAGTTTCCTTCAGCGAGGTGATCGCGGGGGCCGACGCGCGCGGCGCGGAGCGCGACCCGATTTTCGATGCGCTCGTGCGCTCGGTGGAAGCCAAAGACCTTGCCACGCTGATCTACACCTCCGGCACAACCGGCGAGCCCAAGGGCGTGGCGCTCACGCACGGCAATATCGCCGCCAATCAAAATCTAGCCGCGCTGGATTTTCATTTCGATTCTACGGACGCGCTAATATCTTTTCTGCCGCTCTCGCACGTCACGGCGCGCGCCCTCGATTACATCATGTTTTACTATGGCGTGCAGGTGGCCTATTGCTCAAAGTTCGACAAGCTGCCGGAGGCGATGCGCGAAATTCGCCCCACGGTTTTTGTCGGCGTGCCGCGAGTTTTTGAAAAGATTCGCGAGGAGGTTCTGCGACGCACCTCGCAATCTCCGGTCAAGAGGCGGCTGCTCGCCTGGGCCGTTAGTCTCGGCAAGAGCCACATCGAAACGGTGTACGATGGACGCCAGCCATCGTCGCCGATCTGGAGGCTGGCCAACAAGCTGGTCTACTCGAAGGTGCGCGAGGCCTTTGGTGGGCGTGTGAAGGTCTTTGTCTCTGGCGGCGCGCCGCTGGGTGTGGACACCATTTATTGGTTTGCCTCGGCTGGGATCGCGCTCTGGGAGGGCTATGGACTCACCGAGACCTCGCCGCTGATCGCACTGAACACGCCCATCAGCCATCGCATCGGCGCAGCCGGATTACCACTCGCAAATCTCGAATTGAAGCTGGCCGATGATGGCGAACTGCTGGTTCGCGGGCCGTCTGTTTTCGCGGGCTACTGGCGCAAGCCAGAGGCGAATGCGGAGTCCTTTGACGCCGAAGGTTTCTTCCGCACCGGCGACATCGCGCGCATCGATGCGGATGGCTTTCTCTACATCACCGACCGCAAGAAGGAACTGTTGAAGACCTCGGGCGGAAAGCTGGTGGCCCCGCAGCCGATTGAAAACAAGCTCAAAAATAATTCGCTGGTGGCTCAAGCTGCGCTGGTCGGCGACCGGCATAAATTCATCTCGGCGCTCATCGCGCCCAACTTCGCCGCACTGGAGGAGTGGGCGCGTCGCAACGGAGTCGGGATCCGCAGCCGCGCCGAACTCGTCGCCGACAGCCGCATTCTCGCGCTGTACAGCGGGATTGTGCGCGAGGTGAACGCCGGCCTGGCCAACTTTGAAACTCTGAAGCGCTTTCGAGTCGTGGCGGATGAGTGGACGCAGGAGACCGGCGAGCTGACGCCCTCCATGAAGCTCAAGCGGCGCGTGATCACTCAGCGCTATGCGGCCCAGATCGACGCACTTTACGAGGACGAAGCAACCGCGCGAGGCGAATAGGGAAACTGAGTCCGCGTCCCAGCTCTCTTTTGAAGAGAGCGCGCTTGCTCCAGATGCGTGCCATGCCGCGGAAGAAAGGCGCGCCCCATGCGCCTACAGCCAGCAGTGCGCCGAAGAGAATGATGGCGTCGATGTTGAGACGCCCGACGCTCGACCAGTAAGAATCCGGCTCCAGATCAAGCCAGATCGAAAATTCGTCCAGCGTCAGTGCCGCGCCCACTCCGAAGCTGACCGACATCAGTCGGCTGAGAAAGATCGCCAGCGGCGTGTGCAATCGTCCCACGTCCAGCAGCCAGCCGTAGCCGACCAGCAGCAGAATCAGAATTCCCCAGACCAGATGATGAATGTGGTGACCATGCACCATCACCCACTGAAAATGCCCTTCATGATGCACGATGCGGTGAACAAGAATGCGGACGCCGACAAAGGTAAAGAGAAACGAGACGGATGCGATGAACATACGCCGCCGAGGACGGTCGGGGATCGTGGCGCGAACCAAGAATCCCAGCCGGGTTAGCTGCAAGAGCACCAGCAGCACACCGGCGACCAATCCGGCAAAGGCCAGAAGTAAGAGTGCTCCGTGTCCGGGCATAATCCTTATTGAAGCACTTGCGCTTCATCCCAACAAGGGAATATTTTCCAACTGTGGTGAGCGCGCTCACGATTCCTCTTTACAGCGGCAGAGTAAACTGTATAAGGCGTCGAGAGCGGCAGAATTTTGCCTTCTCGTTGCATAATTCTGGGAAACTTCCGGTCCGGACAAGGTTGTACGGCCGCGCAAAATTTTGACGAGGAGATTTTTACCATGCGAGTTGCTTTATTGACCGGCGGCGGCGACTGCCCCGGATTGAATGCTGTCATCTACGCGGCTGTCCGCAAGGGCATCAACCACTATGGCGATGAGTTCATCGGCTTCCTCAACGGCTGGAAGGGCGTGCTCGACAACAACTTCATCCCGTTGACGCTGGAAGCCGTGGATGGCATTCAGTTGAGGGGCGGCACCATCCTGCACTCTTCGCGCACCAATGTGAAGAAGATTCCCGGCGGCATCGAGAAGGTCCAGCAGGTTCTCAAGGCCAACAAGATCGACGCGCTGATCGCTCTCGGCGGCGACGACACGCAATCCGTGACGCTCTTCCTCAGCGAGAATGGTGTGCCCAGCGTCGGCGTACCCAAGACTATTGACAACGACATCAGCGGCACCGATCAGACCTTTGGTTTCGACACCGCCGTGATGATCGCCACCGAGGCCGTTGATCGCATTCACACCACCGCCGACTCGCACAACCGCGTCGTTGTCGTCGAGGTGATGGGCCGCGACGCCGGCTGGATCGCCTACGCTGCCGGAACTGCCGGCGGAGCGCACGTGACGCTGGTCCCGGAAAAGGACATCGACCTCGACCATGTCTGCAAACTGCTCAAGTACAACTACGACCACGGCAAGCACTATGGCGTGGTTGTCGTCGCCGAAGGCTGCCATCTGCCCGAAGTCGGCCAGGTCGTCAATGAAAACGCGCAACTCGACTCCTTCGGCCATGCGCGTCTCTCCGGCATCGGCGAAAAGCTGGCCGAACTGATCGAGAAGAAGACTGGCTTCGAGACCCGCTCAGTCAACCTGGGCCACACCCAGCGCGGCGGCGTTCCCACGGCCTTTGACCGCATCCTCGGCCAGCGTTACGGCTTGCACGCCATCGATATGGTCCACGAGAAGAAGTGGGGCCGCATCGCTGTTCTCAAGGGACTCGACATCACGGACATTCCCATCAAGGACGCCATTGCCACCAACAGGCGCCTCGATCAGCGCTTCTTCGACGTGATCGCGAATCTGGAAGCGAAGGTCTAGCTGCCAGCAATTTATTGGAACGCAGAAGGCCATCCTCGCCAGGATGGCTTTTTGCTTTGCAACTGCCGTAAAGTTGAACAGTGATTTACAGCCCTTACACGCCCGAAGACTTCGATCAGCTTTATGCAATTGAAAAGCGTTGTTTCGAGCCTCCCTTTCGCTTTGGACGCCGGTATATGCGCCAGCTCATCAATCGCGCGAATGCGGCCACGTGGATTGCCGAAGAGGATGGACAACTAAAAGGCTTTGGCATCGTCGTGTGGAGAAAAGGGAAGGGAAACGACGTCACGGCCTACATTCAAACCATCGAAGTGGCACAGGAATCGCGAGGTAAAGGCATTGGCCGCGAGCTGCTCGTTCGCATTGAAAACTCCGCTCGCGCGGCCTGCGCTGGCATGATCTGGCTGCACGTCGATGCGGAAAACGCCGCGGCGATCCGCCTCTACGAGACGCAAGGCTATCGCTGCGAACGGCGCGAGGAGAACTACTATCCGCTGGGCCGCGTCGCGCTCATCTACCGGAAACGGCTAGATTCCGTGACTCCCGCATAGCGATCAATTTTCCAGCGCGGCTTCGATATCGGCATCGGTTGTAACGATTTTATGCTTAGAACCTGTTTACGATCTCCTGAGCAGTAATCTGAGGAAAGCCAAGTGGATC
>CAYOYX010000153.1:0-4852 GCA_964408275.1 uncultured Occallatibacter sp. | reverse complement strand
TAGATCACCTGCCAAAGTCCTGGCAACATCCACAGGGCAGTCGGAACCGCTCGCACCAGCACAATCGTCATCAGTGCGCCAGCGCCCGCCGCAGGCAAAAACTGCTCGACGGCCATGCGAATCATCTCGTCCGCCATTCCGGAATGGATGCGATGGGTGCGAGTAACCATCTGCACACCGATCAATCCAGCCGAGAGAATAGCGGTCGAAATCCAGATGGCCAGATAGGCCGCAATATGATTCGCCGCATCCGACAACCATATTGCCTGAGCCCCTGCCGCCAGAATCGCTAACCCGGACGTGGCCGCCAGAGTCGCTGGACCATAGCCGCGAAACTCCGTGCTATGGGCCACTTGCCTGCGGATGCTGCTGATGTCACCGAGCGCTTTGTAGAGTTCATTCATACGAGAATCACTTTACATTGCAAAGTATACCTCAACGCTGCGCTTGTCAATATGCGCACTCGGCGGCCAGCAATGATGGCGTTCGACTTCGCTCAAGCCAGAGCGGCAACTGGTCGGGATCAATGCTCAGCAGAGACTACTGCCCAGTCGAGGCCAAATCGAGCGAGGTACTTGCGTAGGCGGTCGGCGTCGTTGGGCGTAGCCTTTTGGGTTCGCGAGCAATTGAAGAGTTGTCGGCCAGCCTCGGATATTGTGCGGCTGCGCTGGCAGATTGCGACTACTTGCTCCAGTTGCAGGCGGTCGAAGAGGTCGAGTTCCGCATTTTGCTCCTTGCTGAGAAGCCTCGTCAATGCCTGGGATGCGTCGCTCCTTCTTTCCGTGCGCCACCCGGAATTCAGTCGGGCAATCTCTTCTTCCACAATCTCGACGGAGACGCGGCCACCGGAACAGAGCGTGCTCATGCGCGCCACGGCAGCATTCAGATCGCGAAAGTTGCCTTTCCATATTGCAGATGGCGAAAGGGCAAAGTCGAGGAAGCGGTTGCGGGCTTCGCGATTGAAGGTGACCCGCGTTCCAGTCTTCTCGGCATATTGGTCGAGTTCGAATTGCAGGTTGGGTTCGATGTCCTCGTGCCGGTCGCACAAGCCTGGCAGCGTGAATGTCCACAGATTGATGCGAGCAAGAAGATCTTCGCGAAAGCGTCCCTCTTCGACAGCGCTGAACAGATCGCGGTTGGTTCCGGCAATGAGCTGAAAGTCGCTATGGGCCTCGCGATCTGAGCCGAGTGGCAGGAAGGTCTTCTCTTCGAGCGCTCGCAACAGCATTGCCTGCTCGTCGAGTCCAAGCTCTCCCACTTCATCAAGAAACAGAACGCCTTTGTTGGCGGTACGTAGCAGGCCGGCGCGTTCTTGCACAGCCCCGGTGAATGCGCCTTTGATGTGCCCGAAAAGCGCGGACATGGCTCCTTCGCCGCGCAGCGTGGCGCAATTCACATCGACGAAGTTGCCGCTCACCGCGCGCCGGGATTTTTTCAATTCAAAGATGCGCCGCGCCAGACGGGATTTGCCGGCGCCAGTAGGCCCCATCAACAGCAGTGGATCGCGCGTTGCGATGGCCACTCGTTCAATGCGGTCGATGAGTTGGTTGAATCTTCCATTGCGAGTCTCGATGCCGCCCTTCAGAAAACTGACGCCAGCCTCCTGCTCTTGATGAAAGCGCTGGGCGATGCTGTCGTATTTGGAGAGATCGAGGTCGATAATCTTGACCTCGCCTGGGCCGCCGCGCTGACGGTCGGGCGAGGATTGCAGCAGGCGGCCGGGCAGATGGCGCGATTCAGTCAAGAGAAAAAGACAGATTTGTGCCACGTGTGTGCCCGTGGTGATGTGGACCAGATAGTCTTCCGCATCGGCATCAAAGGGATAGCTGCGCGCGAAAGTGAACAGTGTCTCATAGACCCGCTCAAAGTCCCACGGATCACCGAACTCGACCGAATGCAGATTGACTGTGGTCTCCGGCGAGACGGCTGCGATGTCCTGGCGAACGCGTTCGGCCAGCGAACGGTCATTCTTTCCGTGCAAAAGTTCGAAGCGGCTGACGACAAGATCCGGCTGGCTGCAGATGGAAACCGTGGGTCGCCAGTTCTGCCAGCGATCGGGATGCTTGCCGACATCGAGGGTGGTGCCGAGCAACCCAATGACAACGACCGGAAGATGAACACTATCCATAATTATAAAAGTCTATCCCATTGAATCGCTATCTATCACGACATCTATGGGGGAAATAGCGTATCTTGTTCATATAAAGCCAAGTATCCCTGCCGCAAAGTTTGGCCATCGCCCTGCATATAGATAAGGCAAGAAGATTCAGACAAGTATCAGGAGGACGAGATGGCTGACGAAATGGCAGAGAAGAACTACAACGTATATATGCCCGAAGAGGGCTTGGGCGTGAAGGCGTGGCCGGTAAAGGCATGGACCAAAGGCGTCCAGGTCGAGGATCAGGCCCGCCAACAGTTGCTCAATGCTGCTCAGATGCCGTTTGTCTTCCAGTGGATCGCCGCCATGCCCGACGTGCATTGGGGCATGGGCGCGACGGTGGGCAGCGTTATCCCGACCAAAGGCGCAATCATTCCCGCCGCAGTGGGCGTGGACATTGGCTGCGGCATGATGGCAATCGAGACCAGCCTGACGGCCAGCAACCTGCCCGACAATTTGAAGCCGATTCGCGATGCGATTGAGCAGGCGGTTCCACACGGACGCACCAACCATGGCGGCGTGGGTGATCGCGGCGCGTGGGGTGAGATTCCCGGTCGCAGTCTCGAAGTCTGGGGTACGCTGAAGCCGGGCTACGATGCGATTCTGGCCAAGCACCCCAAGCTGGATCGCGGCAACCACTCAAACCACCTGGGTACTCTGGGCACCGGCAATCACTTTATCGAGGTTTGCCTCGATGAGGCGGAGCACGTCTGGTTCATGCTGCACTCGGGGTCACGCGGCGTGGGCAACCGCATGGGCGGCTACTTCATCGAACTGGCTCGCAAGGATATGCAGCGTTTCTTCATCAACTTGCCGGATGCGGACCTGGCGTATTTTCCTGAGAATACCGAGCACTTCGACGACTATGTCGAGGCCGTTCACTGGGCGCAGGAGTATGCACGCTGGAATCGCGAGATCATGATGGAGAACGTTGTAGCGTCGGTGCGCAACTCAGGAGTGGTTCCGGTCTTCAGCGCAGAGTTGAAGGCAATCAACTGCCACCACAACTATGTCGCGCGTGAGCGGCACTATGGGCAGAACATTCTGGTGACGCGCAAGGGCGCAGTACGTGCGGCGGAGGGCGATATGGGGATCATTCCCGGTAGCATGGGAGCGCGTTCCTATATTGTTCGCGGCAAGGGCAATCGCGAAAGCTTCAACAGTTGCAGTCACGGCGCAGGGCGCGCCATGTCGCGCAACGAAGCCAAGCGCCGCTTCACGCTCGAAGATCACGCCCGCATGACCGAAGGCATTGAATGCCGCAAGGACGCCGAGGTAATCGACGAAACACCGGCAGCGTATAAGCCGATTGAAGCGGTCATGGCGGCACAGTCTGATCTGGTGGAAATTGTGCACACGCTGCACCAGGTGGTCTGCGTCAAGGGATAAATAACTGGGCTTGCACATTCGCGGTCAGGACTTGCAAGCTCAAATAAAGGTGTTCAAGGAAAGTACGATGACAGGTTCGAAGGGTGTAATTCTGGACGGATCAATCGGCGAGGGCGGTGGGCAGATTCTGCGCACCGCTCTGAGCCTTTCCGTGGTGACGGGCAAGCCTTTTTTCATTGAGAAGATTCGCGCGGGCCGCGAGCGCCCCGGTTTGCTGCGTCAACACCTCACAGCTATACTCGCAGCGGCCGAAATCGGCGATGCCGAGGTGGAGGGTGCCTACATTGGCTCAACACAACTCAGTTTCAAACCGTCAACAATCAAGCCGGGCAAGTACAACTTCGCAGTAGGCACGGCAGGCAGCGGCACGCTGGTGCTGCAAACCATCCTGCCTGGGTTGATGACGGCAAATGAACCAAGCTACATCACCATACAGGGTGGCACACACAATCAGGCTGCGCCTCCTTTCGATTTTCTGGAGAAGACATTTCTTCCTCAGATTGAGCGCATGGGGCCGCGTGTACAGGTCAACTTGGAAAAGTATGGATTCTACCCCGCCGGTGGAGGACGATTCGAAGTCGAGATTCAACCCTGCAGTACGCTCTCGCAGATTCATCTGGAGGAGCGTGGGCCGGTTGAGAAGCCGAAAGTGCATGCGATTGTGGCCAATCTGAATCGCAAAATCGCTCAGCGCGAAGTATCCGTCGCTGCTCGTTTGCTGCAACTGGCAGAGGAAGAGCAGCAAATTACTTTTACGAACAACTCGCCCGGACCGGGTAACGTCGTGATGGTCGAAGTGGAAAGCGCCTCTCTGGTCGAGGTCTTTACATCCTTCGGCAAGATGGGCGTAAGCGCGGAGAAGGTGGGAGCCGACGCCGCAGCGCAGGTCAGCGCCTATCTCGCATCGGAGGCGGCAGTGAGCGAGCACCTGGCCGATCAGCTCTTGTTGCCGATGGTTCTGGCGGGCGGTGGATCGTTCACCACGGCCGCAATCACTTCGCACGCGCAGACCAACATGGATGTGATCAAGAGATTTCTGCCGGTGAGATTTTTGACGAAAGAAACCAGTCGAGGAATATGGATCAAAGTCGTGAAGGAATGAGTACAGCCGAACATCACGACCGATTCGATGCCGTTTGCCTCCCCCAATCACTTCATTACCCTATGCTCTACACTGGATGCCAATGCTTCTATCTGTCACAACAACGCATGAACCAGCGACGGATCTTGGTTATCTGTTGCACAAGAATCCTGCGCGGATGCAGGCCGAGGAGTTTTCCTTCGGCAAGGCATACGTCTTTTATC
>CAYOYX010000152.1:0-4922 GCA_964408275.1 uncultured Occallatibacter sp. | reverse complement strand
CAGTCGATGTGGCACGGCCCAAGGGAAAGAAGCTTCATTTCGTCGAGCCGAAGCTAGTTGAGGCACGCCATCTCGAAGACGGGTTGGGCTACCTGAAGGTCGCCATGTTCCCTGGTCTGGTCGGCGTCGAGGTGGCCAACGAAATCTCCCGCGCCGTCGAGGGGCTAGGAAAGATCGACAGCCTCATCATCGATCTTCGCGGGAACACGGGAGGTGGGATCGGCGCGCTTCGCGTCATGAGCCTGCTCACGCCAGACAGGATTCCCGTCGGATTCGCCTTAGACAGAAAGCGCGTCACACCCCATCTTGATTCAGAGAAGCTGCAATTCCGGCGATTCCATGCCATCCCCGCGTCCAAGAATGCGCTCTGGCTGCTCGCATTGCAGTTCGCGCCGGCGATGCTGGCCAAAGCGCCCATCGTACTTGAGACCGAGGGGCTGGGTAGCAAGGCGTTTCACGGAAAGGTGACCATCCTCGTAAACCGCCATACTGCGAGTGCAGCCGAAATGATTGTCGCGTTCGCACGGGAGAACAATCTGGTCAGAATCATCGGCGAGAAGACAGCGGGGAAGTTGCTCTCCGCCACTTCAGTCAAGGCGGGCCATGGATTCCGGCTAGCACTGCCCACTGGTGCCTACTACACATGGAAAGGTTTGGTACTTGAAGGCACGCCTATCGAGCCGGACGAACAGGTTGGTTTCGATTGGCAAACAGCACGAGCAGACAAGGACAGCCAACTTGAATATGTCATCGAATCTATCGGGAATCGGCAAAATGTATGAGGTGGTTGAATCTCCGAGAAACGCATTTCCACAAAACCGAATGGGGTGCCCGACGCGTTACTCTGCTATTTTGCTTAAGTCCGATATCCATTCTGGACACATCAGCGTTTTTCAGGACCGATCCGTCCTTCGTTGGGATAACCCATGTTGGATGAGCGCATTAGCCTGGCAACAGCTGAGGTTCACTTAGTAGGCGGTCGCTAGACGCTAACTGATTGACGCATTTCGCAATACTCAAATCAGACGTAGTTGCCGAGATCCAACATTTTCAAAGCCTTCTCCAAGTGACTCGCCTCAGGAATCCCCTCCGTGACAAGGTAGGCGAGAACCCGGTCAAGATCCGCTCTCCGTGGACTGCCTTTGGCAAAAAGAGTCGAGTCGGCGTCCAGAATCTTCCTGGCGATCAGGCACCAGCGTTTGCCAAAGCCGTAATCTCTCCAGAACCGCCCGTCTCCCCTGTAAACGGGCATCCAGGTCTGAGCGCACGTTAAAAGCAGCTCTGCCTGTTCCGACCGGGGAGATACTTCGAGCAGGATCAGCGCCATATTTCCGACGTAGGGACTTGGGCTATCCAGCACCATGTCTCGCAGCGTTGGAAGGAATGGTGCAACGTTGTCGACACCCTTTTCGAGAATGTATGCCTTGGGATAATCCAGCCAGCCACCTGATTGAACAAAAAATAGGATTGAGATGGCCGCGGCCAGATGCATCCCGGCACGCTCCACGCGCTCGCTTCGTAACCTCTCCCAATCGTCAGTCGCCATCATCCGCGTCGCCAGCGACTGACGTACCCTGACCGCAATGGAAAGATCGAGCAGCTTCCCGTTGAAATGGATCTGATCCACGTTTCTCTGGAACATGGCCATCAGGTCATAGAGAGATTCGTCGGGTAGATCGGAAAAGTGCTCCGAGAGAATCTGCTCGACCTGCTCCTCATCAGCTCCCACAAGGCATAGCGGTACGACTCGGAAGAACGCCTTGTTCCACTCCTCTGGCTCGCCCCGCATCTGTTCGTCTGGATCGAAGCCTGAGCCATTCGCAATCCGTGTCCATCGTTTGTAGGCGTCAACGAGGGTGCGCAGCCACGGTATTGCCGGCATATCAAGAAGCTGTTCAATGCTCGTGAGCCAAAGTCCCGCGCCCTGCGAATCGATGTGCGCATTCCCCTCGGTTTCTGGCTCCGGTTCAACTTCCTGATCGCTTTCCTTGCTGTTGGCCCTTCTCCTCCGTCCAAATGCTGGATACGGAATGCTGGAAATGAATTCGGGCCAGTCAGGTTCCGGGTTACGGCCTTCCAGCCATCCGATCTCAGTCTCGATGTGCTCCAGAACCTCGGCTGCGCGCGCTGCCAAACGAAGCTCATGGTCCTGCTTTTCAAGCTCAAAATCCATGCCAGGCCTAAAGCTCCAGTCCCGGTCCGGCTTGTTCATCGCCCGAAATGCGATGCGTAGCACACTGCGGGGCAGCCTCTCGTCGAGAGTGGAAAGGAGGTAGGCTCCCTCCGCCATTCCGTGCGCAGCAGCCGGATTCGGGTTTCCTGCCGCACGCAGGAGTTCCCGAATCTCGTCGCTCGATCTTTGCTCCTGCATCAGGTAGATCAACCCCGAAAATCCCATCGCGGCAGGGTTGAACTTCAACCCACCGCTCACCCGGTGGGCATTGTCCTCTCGCGTCTCTAGGCCCTTCCGGAATGTTTGAAGCAGCCATTCGCGGTGATGAACCCTCAACTCCGGGTTGCCGTCGCGAGCTACGATTAACGCTGTCGCAAACACTGCATGCTCGTGCAGCCAAACCAGGTCCTCCTCGTCCTCATCCGGAGCCGATTCCTGGATCTCTTTCTGTGCCCACTCGGCCAGATACGCCAGCAGCTCGGGAGTTGCGCGCCCCGGCAGCTCCAGAAGTTTATTGGCGAGGATTCTGAGCTGCCCATCAACTCGACTCTGGTGCGATTTCTGCTCAAGACTGGAAAGGTGTTCGGCTTCTTCGGTGGGCGAAAAATACACAAGTCTGGTCGCCGTTGTGCCGTCCTGAAGTTGCACTTCTGCGAAGCTCCAATTTGCGGGATCGAGGCGATTCAGCGCGAAATGGACCATCAAGCGTGGATCGAACAGCGTTGAATTCTCTTGTGGAGCACCCACTCTGGTAGCCGCAGCTTCGAGCAGGCGCTTCAGCTCGTCGAGCGCTTCATTGGGAACGGGCTCCAGGTAGTGGCCGTGCTCGTCGAGCAATTGATCGAGCAACAGAGACCGGGACGGTCGATTCGCCAGCTCTTGAAGGCTAACCAGTCCCATCGGCTCCTGCCGTAGCTCTCGAATTCCGAAAGGATCAGGAATCTCCTGCATATCGAGCGCGATTCGGTGTCGATCCATCGCCAGAAGTTCAGGACAGGCAAGGTACGGGACTGCAGCGGCACGCGACTTCGGCCAGTGCGAGATCAAGAGGTCGACAACAATCAACAGAAAGGCGGCCGGCGCGGTCTGGTTTCCCAGCACATCGCGAATCACGTCCTCGATCGGCTCGCCAGCGTCTACTCTTCGGTGGGCCCATGCTTCAAGCGCCATCAATGCCGAGGTCACTACGTATGGCGCATTCGTGTATTCTCTCGACCAGGCGTACGACATCGTCCATGGAAAGGTGCGAGGGCCATCGGGAAACTGAATCGTGACCACATCGTCTCCGGGCTCTCGACCGCGGCTGAAAAACGACACGGCGTGATCCACGAGCCTCCGGATCAAGCGCAATCCTTCAGCAGAATCGCTCGTCAGCAAACTGAAGAACGGACCTTGAGCAGGCGATACCGGAAGAAATTCGGTACGTGAGGATTCGAAAACTTCCTCTCTTTCCATGCCAGAAGACCTAGATCGGCGAGGTCTGCGCTCGGGAATGAGCGCCTTGATGGTGAAATCGGCGTAATCCTTTGGGGCGGCCTGTGCAAGGGAGCTTTGAAGCTTCAGGATCGTCAGCATGGACCGCTCTCGATGTCTCCTGCCCTCGAAGGAGTGGAGATAGTCCGAGGCGAGCTCTGGCGTGCGATGACAGAACCAGAGGAAAGTTTCCCGGAGTTCCGACGCTAGAGCAGTCACTTCCTCCTGCGAGAGTTCCTTCCGAAGCTTGCCATCCTCGTGTTCTTCCGGCATCTCAATCTCGATGAGCCAGGCGTAGACCTGGCGCAGGATTGCCGGAGTCAGAGGATCTTGACCCATCAATCCCAGGCACCATGCCTTAAAGAATTTGGCGACCTCGGGAAGAGCAGGCACGGGCAGATACTCGGCCGCCATCAAGAGCCAGCGAACCAGTCTCGACCATGACGGGCTACCTGGGACATAGAACCCCTCCGTCATCTTCAGATAGGACGGATCCTGCACGGTAAGGAAGCGCGATGCGGGCTCCGAGTCTACAGCCATGACAGTCCGAATGAGCTCTTGCAGCAAAGCGCCGTCATTCTCGAAAAGGGCACGACAGGCCTTCGTGAGCTCGTCCCGAGCGAGCTCAGAACGCGCCAGAGAGAGCACAACAGCCCGGCGCCATAGCGGGTTCGTGGCTTGCGCACTCATCCTGCTCCTTCCACGCTCATTTTCTGCAAGAAAGCCACCCACTTCGCGCTGTCCTCACTACGCTCGATACTCATCCTGGCACAGAGCTCGACAGCGCGAGCAAGATCGGCCGGTGGTACATCATGAAGGGGAAGCTGGTCGGCGGTGGACGGCTCCGCCAAAAGCAGATTCGCGGCAGCCCATTCTCGAAGCACATCATGGCGAAAGGCGACGCGGTCAATTCCGAGCATGCGCAGAGTCTCACTCTGAATCAGCGCGTTGATCGCACTTGCAGGGCTCGCGCTGGTGTCCAGATGATCCGCCCGACGAATCACTTGAAGCGCTAGATTTCGTAGTAGCCGAGCACGGTCGATATACCCATCGTCCTTCTTTCCGTCCGCGACTTCCCACCAGCGAATCGCCATCTCCGCTTCGGAAAGAGGCACTGACTCGTTCGGTGACAAAGACGATAGTCGGGCCAACCTATAAAGGTTCCGCGTCACGTTCCGCGCCGGGTGGCTGTCGCTTAGAAGCCATGCGATCCGCGGGGCCGCCTGCTGCAGCTCAGCAATTTCCCCGTTTGTTAACTCTTCGAGATACACGGGGG
>CAYOYX010000151.1:0-5044 GCA_964408275.1 uncultured Occallatibacter sp. | reverse complement strand
TGGTCATCGCCAACACCATGGTCAAGCACTCCATCGCCGGCGGCGATTATCCCACACGCCGTCGCGAGTCTGAGGCAGCCTGCGCCATTATCAACGGTCATCGCGGCGGCGTTCCTTTCCTGCGCGACGCCACGCTCGACGACCTCGCCAAGTGGGGCAACGAGATGGAGCCGAAATCCTATCTGCGCGCCAAGCACGTCATCACTGAAGACCTGCGCACCGTGGCCGCTAGCGAAGCTCTGCTCAAGGGCGACATGAAGGAAGTGGGCCGTTTGATGGCCGAGGCGCACATCAGCTACAGCAAGGACTTCGAGGGCAGTTGCCCCGAGGCCGACCTGCTGGTCGATCTGGCCAACGAGCTTCCCGGCCTGATCGGCGCGCGCCTTACCGGCGGCGGCTTCGGCGGCTGCACCGTGAATTTGGTTGAGCAAGACAAAGCCAAAGCCTTCGCCGAAGAGCTAGGCAAACGCTACGCGGCGAAAACAAAAATCACGCCGGAGATTCACATCTGCCACGCGTCTGACGGGGCGCACCGGATCTCGTAGGTTTTTTCCGAATCACCGTCTCCCAGGTCTCAAGAAATCGAGGCCTGGGACGGTCTAATTCTATTTTCAGATTACTTTTCTTTCTGTTTACGTTCACGAAAACGACGCATGAACATTTCGGGAGGTAATCCAGCCTCCATGCATAAATCGCGGAGAATGTGTTCAGAGCGGAACATACGGGAGCGAAGCCTCTCCCATTGCTCTCTTGATGGAATCTCGTCTGGATTCTCAAGGTTTAATACAGTATTCACACCATCAAGTAGCATTGCTAATTCTTCAATCATTCCAGGGTGAATTCTCATTCGGCGCGGCTCATCGCGCAAATCTCCGAGTGTGCTTCGGATATCAGTCAGCAATGTTAGTATTTCGGCATTGCTCTTCTCCAGTGGATTCTCACTCTGGCGTAATGACTGAAGATCAATCGCGACTGAGATAGGAGTGTCAACGTCGTTTGGGTTTTTTTCTACCGACTTGATTTGACGGACAATTTCTTCCTTTGCTTTTGCAACGCTATCCAGATCATGGTGGTCAACATGAATAGTTCTACTAGCAGCTATATCGAACGGGATAGCTTCAGTGGCATGAATGATCTGAACCACAGGTTTTTTTAGGGCATGACGCAAAGAAAGCTCGTAGAAGACATTTGGATTCCAACCGGTTAGGTCTGCAATGACCAAAGGATCTTCTACTACGTGTTGAATCACTTGGGATGTAATCAACCCCGGTTCGGAGATTTGATCAGCTCTCACTGATTCATATCCACATTCGGTTGCTGCAGGGCTGACGATATGCTTCAGCACTTGGTCGGAACGTGCTCGCACATCACTGCCTTCTTTGCCTATCGGAGCAATTACAAAACAGGTACGATTGCCTTTATCTTTAGCCATGATGCAACATGGTATCAGAATTGCGTACCCGGTTTCCCATCCTTCCCGCAGTTTTATCGCGGCAAGGGTTTGAAATCTCGAACCTTCCTCTGCTTTGTTCATTCCTTCTCTTCGTCCTTGACTTAAGCTAAATAGTATATACAATAAGCCTATGGGAATCACGTATGATCCCGCCAAGAATGAGCGCAACATCCGCGAACGAGGGCTCTCTTTCGAACGGGCGGCGGATTTCGATTTCGAAACCGCATTGATCGCGGACTATTCCCGCAACAACGAAATGCGGCGCGTTGCCGTAGGGTATCTGGACAAGCGATTACACCTGCTTTGTTACATCCCATACGCAGACGGAATCCGCGTGATCAGCTTCCGCAAGACCAACAAAAGAGAGGCAAAACTCTATGGCAAACCGCAAACCATTGATTGACGAGGACGGCGAAGTGCGAGAGATTACCGCCGAAGACGTTGCCCTCTTCAAGCCATTCTCCGCGCTGCCTGTAGCGGAGCAGAAGGTGCTGCTGAAGCTCGGCAAGCGCGGGCCGCAAAAATCGCCGAAGAAAATTCCCATCTCGATTCGACTCTCCCCGGATGTGGCTGAGGGTCTGCGCGCCACCGGCACTGGCTGGCAAGGCCGTGCGGATAAAGCGCTTAGGTCATGGCTGGCAAGGCAGACCGCGTCTCACGTATGACGGTCGTAGACGTACCCTTGACAGTGCGCGCCATTTGTCGCTATACTTAGCGACATTATGGTAAATGAGCTGACAGCGGTCTTTGGCGAACTCGGCGGCGAAGAGGCTTTTGGTCGCCCAGTCCACACGGGCGAGGAGATGAACGCAGCCATCCGCGAGGGCTTTCGCCATTCAGTGGTCGAGGCTTTGATGGGAAATTCCGGCTTGACCCTGAAGGAAATCTCCGCCAGTCTCGACCTGTCGCCACGGAGCCTGCAACGGCGCAAGCACGAGGGCCGTCTCGCTCGGTATGAGTCGGATCGCCTCTACCGCCTTGCCCGGATGCTGGCGCTGGCCGACTACTTTATTGGCAGCCGCGCAAAGGCTATGGATTGGATGAAACGTCCGAATATCGTTCTCGGAGGAGCTGTTCCGCTCCACTTGATTGACACGGAACTTGGAGCACGGCAGGTTGAGAATGTTTTGGGGCGCATCGGTTATGGCGGAGTCAGTTGAGCCGAGTCTACCGTCTGCTTCGTCATGCCTTTGCCGCCAATCCAATGGACGGGGAAGGCAGTTATCTTTTTGGAGGGCGCTGGTCTTCCCCGGGCACTCGCCTCGTGTATGCGGCGTCAAACCTATCTCTGGCGATGCTTGAGTACCTGGCCCATCTGGATCGAGGCAATTGGCCAGACGATTTGATGCTTACAGTTGCCGAAATCCCCGATGAAGTATCCAGAATTCATTTGCAGGTCGAGGAATTGCCGGCAAATTGGATGGACTATCCGGCTCCAGCCAATCTGTGTCAGATTGGGGATCAGTTTGTCCGCGACGCAAAAGCCGCGGTCCTGATCATTCCCTCCGTTCTGGCGCCGACAGAATCGAATTGGCTGATCAACCCGCTTCATCCAGACTTTCTAAGGGTGAGGGTTATCTCGACGGATCTCTTCCAATACGACCAACGCCTGCGCAAGATCGCTCTTCCACCTTTGACTAGTCTCTGAGATCGACGGGGTTTGTTGATTACCGAAATGACCATAAATTAGAAATCTCTAATCCATGCCACGACGGAAATCTGAATCCAGTTTGACCACTCGCGGAAGATTCCGCCGTTTCCTGACGGTATTCAAAGGCCATCCTTGCTAGAATCGGAGAAAGATTATCCCGATCACAACCGGGCGAGATCTCCAGCATCCGGTTGGTCGCAGCAGATTCACGATTCCCAGAGCGTCGCTTTGCAGTCGGGAAGCGCCGTGGAGGCCCGACACATTGCAGCCGACATCCTCGAAGCCATTTTCTTACGAAGCCTTCCCAGTCTCCGGCCTGGTGGCGTATTTCTCGATGGAGATCGCCATCAGCCCCCTCATGCCCACATACTCCGGCGGCCTGGGCGTTCTTGCCGGCGACACGCTCCGCTCCGTCGCCGACCTCGGCGTACCTCTCGCGGCCTTCTCGCTGGTCCATCGCAAGGGCTACTTCCAGCAGCATCTGGACGCCGCCGGCAAGCAGAGCGAAGACATTCAACCCTGGAATCCCGCGGATTTTTGCGTCGAGGAAAGAGCGCGCGTCACGGTCTCAGTAGAAGACCGCATCGTGACGGTGCGCTGCTGGCGCTATGATCACGTGGGCCGCTACGGCCACGTGGTGCCGATCTATCTGCTCGACACCGACCTTGATGAAAACTCCGGCTGGGATCGCGGCCTCACCGATCACCTCTACGGCGGCGACACCAACTACCGCCTTCAGCAGGAGATTGTGCTGGGCATGGGCGGCGTGCGCATGGCCCATGCGCTCGGCTATCGCGTCAACGTCTACCACATGAATGAAGGCCACGCGGCGCTGCTGACGCTGGCACTGCTGGAGAGCCAGTTGGGCGGCGGTCCGCTTGGCGCGGCGACCGATACCGACATGGAGCAGGTGCGCAAGAAGTGCGTCTTCACCACGCATACTCCGGTTCCCGCAGGCCACGACCGCTTCTCGACCGAGCAGTCCATCCGCATTCTCGGCGGCGACCGCACGGCGCGCCTGGAAAAGCTCGGCTGCTTTCGCGATGGAATGCTGAATATGACGCTGCTGGCGCTGCGCTTCTCGCGCTATGCCAATGGCGTCGCCATGCAGCACGCCAAGGTCTCGCGCGCCATGTTCCCGGAGTTCGCCATAGACTCCATCACGAACGGCGTTCACGCGCCCACATGGGTCTCCGACTCCTTTCAGAAACTCATGGATGCGCACTTCGCCTCCTGGCGACGTGACAATCTTTATCTGCGCAATGCGATTGATCTGCCCGAGGATGAGATTCTCGCGGCTCATGCCGGAAACAAAGCGGCGTTATTCGCCGAGGTTGCGCGGCGCACCAGTCTGACGTTCAACCCCAAGGTACTCACTCTTGGATTTGCCCGCCGCGCCGCCACTTACAAACGCGCCACGCTGCTCTTCACTGATCCCAAGCGCCTGCAGGAGATTGCCGCCAAGGCCGGTGGCCTGCAAATTATCTACGCCGGAAAAGCCCACCCGCAGGACGACCCCGGCAAGGAACTGATTCAGCAGGTTGTCGCCGACGCCGCCCAACTTTCAAACGATAAGCTGCGCATCGTCTATCTGGAAAACTACGACTGGGAGCTGGGGGCGCTGCTTACCGCGGGCGTCGATGTCTGGGTGAACACGCCGCGACGCCCCTACGAAGCCTCGGGCACCAGCGGCATGAAGGCCGCGCTGAACGGCGTTCCGAGTCTCTCGATTTTGGATGGCTGGTGGATCGAGGGCTGCATCGAGGGCTTTACAGGATGGGCCATCGAAGACGGCGCCGATGACGCCGCCGAGGCAGTCTCGCTTTACAAGAAGCTCGAAACCGCCATCCTCCCGCTTTATCTCGATGCGCCGGAAAAGTGGGCTCGCCTGATGCGCACGACGCTGGCCTTCAACGGCTCCTACTTCAACACCAATCGCA
>CAYOYX010000150.1:0-5193 GCA_964408275.1 uncultured Occallatibacter sp. | reverse complement strand
CCCGCGTAAAACGCAGTACCAAGCGGAGTGACCGCCGCAAAAAGATTCTTGAGCGAGCCAGTGGATATTTCCTCACGAAATCCAAGCTCTATCAGGCAGCGCAGGAGGCCGTCGAGCGCGGCCTGAAATTTGCCTACACCGGACGCAAGCAGAAGAAGCGCCAGTTCCGCTCGCTGTGGATCGTGCGCATCTCGGCTGCCTGCAAGCTGAACAACTTCAGCTACTCGCAACTCATCAACGGCCTGAAGAAGGCCGGCATCGAACTGGATCGCAAGATTCTCTCCGACATCGCCATCAAGGACGCGGCAGGCTTTACGGCTCTGGTCGAAAAAGCTAAGTCCGCTCTGGCCGCGGAGAAGAAGGCCGCGTAAGAGCGAGACAGCAAGTCTGTGATTCGGCCCGGAGTCCCTTGGATTCCGGGCCGTTCCGCGTTAGAGCGATTCGGAAAAGTCTTTTGGCGCTATAATCTCATCAAGGATTGAGCAGTCTGCATGAAAGTTCGTGACGTGCTGAAGCTGATCGAAAACGATGGCTGGTTTCAGGTTGCGCAGAAGGGTAGCCATCGACAGTTCAAGCACCCCGTCAAGCTGGGGCGTGTCACAGTGGCGGGTCACCCATCGCAGGAGATGGACAAAGGAACTTACAGCAGCATTCTCAAACAGGCGGGATTGAAATGAAGGAATATGCAGCGGTCTTCGAGCAAACGTCGAACGGTTGGAGCGCATATGCGCCTGATTTGCCTGGACTGGGTGTAGCGGGCGCGACCTTCGCCGAGACTGAGCAGTTGCTTCGTGAAGGCATTGAGTTTCATATTGAAGGACTGCGAGAGGATGGATTGCCAATTCCTGAGCCGCATACGCAGGTAATGCGAATGGCGATTCCAGCGTGACACCTATTATTCACCACTTATTCTGATCACTGAGCCGCAAGGGCAGGTGGTTTATCCTTTTATATACGCCTATGAACATCGATATTCCCAATCTTGATGCATTTGACGAGTCTGCGCTTGACCGGGCCTTCGCGCAACTGGAACAGCAGGCGCGCGCGGCGGCCGCGGCGCTCAGCAACGAAGCGGCTGTCGAAGCCTTCAAGCTGCAATGGCTGGGGCGCAAGCAAGGACTGCTCAACGAAGTCTCAGGCCGCTGGCTGAAGGCTGCGCCTGCTGAAGCCAAAAAGGCGCTAGGGATGCGCTTCAATGCGCTCAAGGCTGTCGTCGAGGGATTGCTGGACGCAGCACTGGGCGCGGGGCCGACCGATGCTTCGCTGAGGGCTGAGGCCATCGACATTACGCTGCCGGGAACGCGGAGACTCACTGGCGCCGAGCATCCGATTACGCGCACGCTCAACGAAATCGTAAGCGTCTTTGCCGAGCTGGGCTACTCGGTCGGTGTCGGCCCGGAGGTCGAAACCGACTACTACAACTTCGAGAGCATGAACTTTCCTCCCGGTCATCCCGCGCGCGATACGCAGGACACGCTGGTCGTCGCCGCGCAAGAGCGCCGCCCGCAGCGCGACCGCCTCTTGATGCGCACCCATACATCTCCAGTCCAGATGCGGACGATGGAGTCGCAGCCGCCGCCGGTACGCATCGTGATCCCCGGCAAGGTGCATCGCAACGACGCCGCCGATGCCACGCACTCCCCGATCTTTCACCAGGTCGAGGGGCTGTGCGTGGACACGAATATCACCTTCAGCGACTTGAAGGGAACGCTCGACCATGCGATGAAGGCTCTCTTTGGATCGGCTGTGAAGACGCGCTTTTTCCCTTCCTTCTTTCCCTTCACGGAGCCGAGCGCCGACGTGCAGATCAGTTGCATCTTCTGCGGCGGCAAGGGCTGCCGCAAGTGCAAGCAGTCGGGCTGGATTGAGCTGCTGGGCTGTGGCATGGTGGACCCGGCGGTCTTTGCCTTCGCGGCGGAAAAGCAGCCCGCCTACGATGCGAAGAAAATTTCAGGCTTCGCCTTTGGCATGGGTGTGGAGCGCATTGCGATGATGAAGTACGGCGTCAGCGAGATTGGGTCGTTCTACGCGGGGGATATGCGGTTTTTAGGACAATTTGCATGAAGATACTGACGAAATGGCTCCGCGTATACTTGCCCGGATTGCCGGTGAACGACGCGCAACTCGCCGAAGACCTGACCCTGCGCGGCATCGCCGTCGAGGGCATCTATGATCTCGGTGCGGGCAATGGTTCACTCTACGAGATGGACATCACCACCAATCGCGTCGATGCGATGAACCACTACGGAGTGGCGCGCGAGGCGGCGGCGATCTATGGTCTGGCGCTGCCTCCGCTCGATTTCAAACTTCCAAAAGCCCGCCCGTCCGGCAAGGACTTTTCAGTCAAAATCGAGGCTGAAGACGCTTGCGGGCGTTTTACAGCGCGTGTGCTGCGTGATGTGAAGATTGGCGAATCGCGAGATTGGTTTGCGGGCGCTGAGGCAGCCACTTACTTTGGGCTGCTCGAACAAAAGCAAATCTCGAACGCCGTGGACGCGACGAACTTCTGCTGGCTCCTGATGGGCCAGCCGACGCACGCATTCGATATGGACAAAGTCGATGGCGGCATCATTGTGCGGCGCGCGAAGAAAGGCGAGCGGCTGAAGACCCTCGACGGCGTGGAGCGCACACTCGATGCAGAAGACTTGGTTGTGGCCGATCACAAGAAAGCGCTGGCGCTGGCCGGAGTGATGGGCGGCTGGGATTCCATGATTACGCCGGAGACCAAAAATGTATTGGTGGAGGCGGCTTGGTTTGATCCAGTCGCGGTTCGCAGGACGGCGCGCCGGCACGGGCTGCATACCGACGCCAGCCATCGCTTCGAACGCGGCGCGGATTACAACGCCGCCGAAGTTGCATCGGCAATAGTCAGCAGCATTCTGCTGGCGAATGGCGGCCACATCGAAGGCGAGCTGGTTGATGTGCGCGTACCTGCCATCGAAGCGCGTACGGCCAATCGCAAGCCGGTTTCGCTCAAGCTGAGTGAGGTTCGGCGGATTCTGGGCGCGACGATCGACGCGGAGGGAATTACCGCGCAGACGGTCGAAGGCGTGCTGACCGCGCTGGGCTGCGGATTAGCGAGTCAGCGAGCCGGCGAGTCAGCCTGGCTGGTGACGCTTCCCAGTTGGCGTCTCGACCTGGAGCGCGAGATTGATCTGATCGAAGAGGTCGCGCGGGTTTACGGCTACAACCGCTTTGCGAATACGCTGCCGTCGTTTGGCGAAGGTGTGCGCGCGCTTCCCTGGGCGGAGAAAGAGGCTGCAGTTCGCCAGACGCTGCTCGCAGCGGGTTTTCATGAGGCGATTGGCAGCACCTTCTGCTCGGCGGCTGAGGCCGCGTTGACGGCGCCGCAGCCGGGACTGACGGTTCCGCTGGGTAATCCGCTCAGTGAAGAAGCGGGAGTGCTGAGGCCTTCGCTGGTGCCCGGAATGCTGGCGATGATCGCCGGCAATCTGCATCGTGATGTGAGCGATGTGCGCTTGTTCGAACTGGGCACGGTCTTCAGCGGGAGTACTGAAAAAGTCGATGAACGGCCTGCGCTCTCCTTTGGCGCGGCGGGCAGCTTGCCGGAGCACTCCGCATTGCACGCGGCGCGGGCGATTGAATTTGCTGACATGAAGGGCGTGGTGGAACAGGTGATAGCGCGCTTCCAGTCGCGGGCTGTTGGGTTTGATCGTTTCGACGCAGACGCCGGACTGACGCCGCCCTGGCTGCATCCGTATCGCGCGGCGCGAGTGACAGTTGATGGCGTGACCGTGGGCTGGTTCGGACAACTGCATCCCACGCAGGCCAACGTACGCAAGCTCAAGGAGCCGGTGCTGGTCGGCGAGCTCTATCTTGACCGGCTTTATAAATTACCGTTGCGCCAGCCTATTGCGCAGGAGATTTCGCGCTTCCAGCCGGTGCGCCGCGATTTTTCTCTAGTGCTCGACGAGAGCATCGCGTGGGAGAAGATTGATGAAGCGGTCGCGGCTCTGCGGATTCCCGAGCTGGTGGAGTGGCGGGCGCGCGAGGTCTTCCGCGACAAGAAGCTGGGCGCGAGCGAGTACACGCTGCTGCTGGGTGCGACCTTTCAGGCCACGGATCGCACGCTGCGCGAGGAGGAGTTGCAGAGCTTCCAGGCGCGACTGGTGGAGGCTGTTGGCAAAGTTGGGGCGCGGCTGCGCAGTTAATCGAGAAACAGGCTTAACCAGCGCTATACTGCACGGGTAAGGCGCATTTGGTGGAGGATTTCGATGTCCGAGTCGTTGTGGAATTCGGAAGTGATGGAAGAGGCGGAGCGGAACGAAAGCGCTGAGGAAACTGTTGCGGAACCAGCCGCTGAACCCGCTGTAGAAACGAGTTCCGTCTCGATGAGTGTAGACGAGTTCTCAGCACTGGAAGAGCGCATTGTTCGCACAGTGAATCTGGTAAAGCAGGAGCGGCAGGCTCGCGCCGACGCGGAAGAGCGCGCCAGCTCACTGGAAGCGAAACTGCGCGAACAGGCGCCGCTGACGGATCGCTTGCAAGCGGAAGTGAGCGCTCTGCGCGGCGAGCGCGACCATGTGCGGCAACGCGTAGAAAAACTGCTGGCGCAACTCGACACGCTGGAAGTATGAGGCCGGAGATGACTCAAGTGCAAACAGTCAATCACGCCGGGTATGTGACCGTCGAGATCTACGACCAGACCTACCATCTCTCCGGCGAGAATGAGGGGCATATTCGCGGCCTGGCCGAGTTGGTGGATGCGCGGATGCGCGCTGTAGCGGCTGCCGGACGCACGGTGGATTCGCTGCGCGTGGCCGTGCTGGCGGCGCTCAATCTTGCCGACGAGCTCTCGCAATCGACAGCAGGCGGCGCGGCGCGGCTGACTCATGCCCGCGCGGCCAGCCTGCGCGGGATGCTGGACGAGGTGCTGGAGGATGAGCGCAAAGTTGGCTAGCGAATGATTCATTCGCCGATTTGGGCTGGAGCTTCCCGAAAGCGGCGGTTCAAAACGGTAACACAGACGGCATATTCTCCACAAGACTTGTAATTTTTCCCGCATACACATACTATTCGCACTAGAAACCGGCCTGCAAAGCAGGTGGGCGATCAACGCTGGTTGAACCAACATTCTGTGTGCCGTGTCCGCCAGTCCGGAATGCCTAATGAACCGCGGAGAGCTCCGCCGTCTATGGACGGGTTCACCAGCGCATCTACCCCACGGCCCCG
>CAYOYX010000149.1:0-5273 GCA_964408275.1 uncultured Occallatibacter sp. | reverse complement strand
CGCGCAGTTCCATGCCTTGCAAGCTCTTCTTCTCCCACTTGCCGGCGTGCATCGTCGCATTTGCCGCGGGCAGTTTGCGCGCCAGCGCCAGCATCAGTCCGATAGTCAGCTCGGCCACGGAGACCGCATTCGCCCCCGGCGTATTCATTACCACAATGCCGCGCCGCGTCGCCGCTTCGGCGTCGATGTTGTCCACGCCCACGCCCGCGCGGCCAATCACCCGCAGCTTAGGCGCGTGGCCCATCAGCGCATCGTCTGCCTGCACCGCGGAGCGCACCACCAAACCATCGGCATCGGCCAGGGCAGCCGGAAGCCCGTCCGGTAGTTGATCAAACGTAAGAACTTCCCACCCCGGCTCAGCCGCAAAAACCGCCAGTGTTGCCGGAGAAACCTTCTCTGCCAGAACGATCTTCATCTTCTCTCCTTTATCCTTCTGCCCTGCTTCGTACTCGTCAAAGCGGATGCCTTCCTTCTCGCACAGCATCTCGAAGATCCGCACCACCGCCGCGTGAGGCTTGCCTTCGCCGCGCTCGTATTTGGTGAGCGAGTTGGCATGAACCCCCAGCCGCTCGGCCATTTCGTATTGAAAGAGATCAAGCTGCTTGCGCGCAATCAGCAGCTTCTCTCCAAAACTTAACTCAGCCATGAAAACTAGCTCCTTGCCAGTGGACAGTGAATGAGTGAATGAGTGAAGAAGTGAACAAAGACAGTGACGAAGTAAATCATTAGCAATCATCAGCGCAGATTCTTCACTTCTTCACTGCTTCTGCTTCACTGCGTTCGCAAACACTTCCTGCGCCGCCGCCACTGCCTGCCCAAACTTCACCGGCAGTCCCAGCACGTCTTTGGCAATGTGCTCCGCCGCGCCGAGAAACGCCACCGTATCCAGATAATCGAAGAAGCCCAGATGCGCCACGCGGAAGATCTTTCCCTGCATCGAGCCTTGTCCGTTGGCCGTCACCAGGCTGAACTTCGCCTTCAACGCCTTCACCACCACGCCCGAATCCATCCCCTCCGGCACCGCAACCGCCGTCGCCGCCGCCGAGGGCGATGTCGGCGCAAAGAGCGTGAAACCGAGAGCCACCAATCCCGCTCTCGTCGCCGCCGCATTCACCTGCGCATTGTCGATCAGCGCGATGCGTCCCTTTTCCAGATCGCCGCCGGCCTGTCCGGCAATGTAATCCAGCGCCGCGCCCAATCCCGCAACCAGCGCCACCGCCGGCGTAAAAGCCGTCTCGCCCTTGACCTGATTCTTCCGCTCTTTGCGCAGATCAAAGTAATAGCGCGCGCCTTTGGCCGTTTCCATCGCCTTCCACGCCTTTTCGCTTACGCTCAGGTAGGCCAGTCCCGGCGGAATCATCACCGCCTTCTGCGAGCCGCCGATGACAATGTCCACGCCCCAGCCGTCCACGTCGATCACCTGCGTGCCCAGCCCGGTGATGCCGTCCACCACCAGCAGCGTCTCCGTGCCCTTCACCAGCTTGGCAACCGCTTCCACGTCATGGCTCACAGCCGTCGAAGTCTCAGAGGCCTGCATATAAACGGCCTTGTGCTCCGGCTTCAGCGCCGCCTTGATCTCGGCAATGTCGAAGGTCTGCCCATACGGCTTCTCCACCACATCCACCACGCAGCCAAAGGCCTTCGCCAAATCCACCCAGCGCTCGCCAAACTTGCCCGCCGTCAGCACCAGCACCCGGTCGCCCGGAGAGGTCAGATTCGAGACCGAAGCCTCCATCGCGCCCGTCCCCGAGCACGACAGCAGCAGCACATCATTCTGTGTGCCGACAAAGACCTTCAACTGCGCCAGCACCTTGCTGAAGAGGGCGCGAAACTCCGGCGTGCGGTGGTGAATATCAGCCGCCGCCATGGCAAACTGGGCTGCGGGAAGTAGCGGCGTCGGACCGGGCGTGAACAAGCGCGTTTTGCGGATCATGGATTTCTCTCCTCGTTTTCTGACGGGGCCTGCAAGGGAGGCTGAAATCGAGCATCTTCACTGATCGTGTAAGGAAGTTCCCTGCCCTATCCATTTCACGTTCTTTGTGAAATGGGTGGGATTCCATGAAACCAACCCTACAGGAACTATGAAAATGCGCTCAGAGCAGCATTGGACTGGTTTTTCGCAATACTGAACCGGCCCAGCCTCCCAGCGGCCGTCCGTTAATCACATAATACACAACTTTGTGGTTTATGTGGATTATATTTTTGTGGAAATCTTCGGATGTTCCATTCCGGGAATCTGATCTCGATTCCCCCGGAGCAAGAGGACGAGAATTGCCCCGCGTCGAAGCGAAACTCCAACTCACTCGCTGAGTGCGCGGCGATAATGCGTGAAACCAGAATTTTTACCGGCGACATCGGCGTTTACCATTACCGACCCTTGAATCGCTTCCCGGGACCCTATATGCCCATGGAGCAGGAGCACAAGCACCTGTGCGTAGAGAGTTGGGGACCAGTCGAGCGTTTCGACACGTACCACCATCCAGACATCAGCGTGCTGCACGTGAGGCAATGCCGGACGCTGCGAGATTAGCATGGCCTTGTCCGGCCTCACCTCTGCATCGAGCAGATAGACAGTGCGGGCGTGCGTGAGCGCAGGCTGAGGTACGACTCCCGCCCAGAGCCAGAAGGTGTCGTAGTGGTTGGCGTAGTCGCGCTTGCTACGTAGACTTGTACCGTCGCCGTCAACAATAGGCGCTTCCCTTGTTCAGCAGTGAGCCAATTGCCAACGGGGATTCCCAGTCGCTTGGCACCCTTCACACGTCGGATTCCGGCCGCCAGGTCTGCACTGAGCAGGCCACAATCGGCAGCCTCGTAGGCAAGTCTCCGAACTGCAGCCAGTCGTAAGTTAATGGTGGTAGAAGCGTAGTGTCGCTGCTCGAGGGAAATTCGATACCGGGTGACAACCGTCTTATTGAAAGCAAGCCTCGGTTCCGAGCAGTACCATTCGATGAACTCCCGGATCGCATGGTCGTAGGTTCGTTGCGAACTTGGAGAGGTTAAGCTGTTGAGCACGGCTGACTTGGATTGTTCAAGATCGGGAAGCTTCAGAATTGCCCTCGGTGCCCGTTTGCATTTTGTTTTGCTCTTTGCCATGAAGACGGCCTCCAAATGCCGTAGCAAGAGCATGATCCAGATCAGTATTGCGGTCTATCGCACCCTGGGCGTTTTTCGGGACGAATCCTGGGGCCAGTTACGTAAACAACCGTAAGTGTTGGTATGAAGCAATAGCTCTCGTCATTCGGTGGACTGCGTACCGTGCGACTGGAGTCCGCGTGCGATCAAGCCGAGTCCGCCAACCAGCAGTACCAGCATCACGATGGTGTTGAAAAGGCTTGCCGGCCGGAAGAAGATGTGCAGGTTGGCAAGGATGCCCGCGAAGATAAACAGTGCGCCGGCAATGGTAAGAAACCAACCAATTATGCTGCGGCCGCGCCAGAAAAGCAGACCAATGCCGAAGAGCATCGGCAACAATGTGATGCCAAATGTGTTTTCGCCATAGAAATTCCAGAAGGAACCCACCACTGTCACTTGATTGATCAGCAGGTATCCGCCAATGCACGACATGATGAAGCCCAAAACAAAATGGCCGAGGCCGCCGGGTGTTCCGCCTGCATCCCTGAATGTGCGATTGTCCATGGGCGGAAGTATACCAGAGGGCGGATGCGACAGAAAATGCTTCAAATCATCGCGTGATCCCGCTCACATTTACCGGCGCGCGTTTAGGATCAGCAAGATCGGCTGCTTGGAGCTGCTCGTCTGAACTTGCGATTATTCACTTGCCGCCTATCCGTTGGTCAGTATATCCTCAATGCGACACTCACAATGCCGCAAATGGCTCATCTTGATTGAATCTGTGCAGGAGGAATGCGGGAGGATTATGACCGGCAAACATGGATTTCTCGACACGCTAAAGTCCGTTGCGTTTGAAGACGAGCCGGCGCAGACGGAAAAGCATACACCGGCGCCAGCCGCACCAGCTTTTTCCGCGCCCGAAGTTTCGCCAACCATAGGAACTTCGGCCTCGGCAACTTCGTATGCTCTTCCGATCGATGCGGGGGTCGTGCCGGATAACGATGCAGTCTACCAGACGCTCCTGTCAAAAACTGATTTCGAGGGTACTTCCACTGCCGCGACAATTCACAAGTTTCTTGATCCACTCAAGGCAATTCCGGATACCGTCATGCCCTCGAATGTGAAGTTCAAAACCGCTGTTGTTCAGGCCTCGGCCCAAGCGGGATTGACGGAAGATGGAATCCTGGGGACATTCGACACGCTGAAGACGAAACTTCAACAGGAACACGATGCCTTCGGCCAAAAATCGCAGCAATTTGTGGCGCGCGAGGTTTCCGGGCGGCAGGACCAGATACAGAAGATCAGCGAAGAGATCACCGAACTCCAGCAGCAGTTGGCGCAATTATCAAATGAATTGGTGGACGCGCAGGGCAAAGCCGCCCATGCGCAAAGCCAGTTCGAAGCGGCCGTACAGCGCCGCGCATGCGAACTTGAACAGCAGAAGGCGCTCTACGCGTCCTTACTCAAAAGCTAGGGCTGAAAGGATAAGAGACTCTCATGGGACTTTCGCCGGTAACTCCCAACTTTACTCAGAACCTCCAGGGCTATACTCCGAAATCGTTTTGGAAGCGGCCCGAGGGTCCATTCGGCATGGTCGTGCTTGCTGCCTTGATTATCGGCGGTGCGATGGGCCTGTACGCCATTCTGCCGTATTTGATCAGCCTGTTGCAGGATACGCTGCACGCGATCGCGCTGGGCGCTGTTCTGATTGCGGTTCTGTGGCTGATCTTCAATCCGACCTTCCGTACTGCTGTCTCGAATCTCTTCCAGAACATTGTGCGCTTCTTTGCGTCATGGGTAGTGGAGACCGATCCCATCGGGATTCTTCGCAATAACCTCGATGATATGAAGAAGGCCAAGTTCAATCTTGACCAGACGCTTCAGCGTTTTTCCGGCAGCGACGAAAGGCTTCAGCGCAGCATCGCCGCCAAATCCGACGAGATCAACAATCTGGGACGCAAGGCTACCAAAGCGCAGCAGATGGCCGCCGCTGCCACCGATCCGATGGAGAAGGAACGGCTGCAGTTGGAGGGCCAGACATTTTTGGAGCAGGCGGGAATGTTGATGCAGGGCGTCAAGCAGCTTCAGGCGCTGGAAGATCAGACCTCGAAGATGCTCAAGACCTTCCAGCACTGGTCGCAGATCGCCGACAGCAAGATTCAGCGCACGGAGAACAAGGTCAACTTCCTGGCCGAGCAGCG
>CAYOYX010000148.1:0-5331 GCA_964408275.1 uncultured Occallatibacter sp. | reverse complement strand
GCAGCAATTCCTGAGACCATAGACCTATCGAACGCCGGGACGCTTCGGGGCCTTCAGTCCAACTCAGCAGAACCCAGTCCGTTGCAATCGGTGTCGTTGCCGGCAGCATTGGTCAAGGTGACGATCATCCTCCCCCGCTACAGCAGACCTGGTCAATACATGGTTGCTGTCACGCGCGAACAGTCGGTCAATGAACCGCTGGCTCGCGGTAGCGCAGCGGCAATTGGCAATGGTAACCGGGAAGAAGTCTCCGTTGATCTTGATCTGCGGAATTCCAAACCCGGAGCCTATTTTCTCTCGACGACCCATGAGCAGGATCAGGCATCGTACTACTGCCCGCTTCAAATCAGGTAGTAGGGCGGCTGACGAGATCCTGGAGGCACGAGTTGAGGTCTGGTGGTATTCTCCGGCGCGCTTCGCCGAACACTGCATGGTTGATCGGTTGTCGCTTTACCTTTCTCTGAAGGCCGACCACGACGAGCGCACCGAAACTACGCTGGAAGAGATGATGGAGAAATTCAAAAGGTAAGCTGTCTGCCTTCCATCCCGGAAAGCAAGAGCTGCTCTGCGATATATTGAAGACGTTGGCGGTGGATCGATTGCCGCCGCTGGAGAGCAGATTTTCGCATGGCCCAGAACTGGCAAACCAAGCTCGTTCATAGCAGCGTCAAAGTGCCTGGAGGCTTTCGGGCGCTGAGTGTTCCCGTGGAGCGTGCCTCGACTGTTGTCTTTTCCGATTGCGAGTCTGCCGTGGGCGGCTGGGATGTGGAGGCGGATGGATACACCTACGGCATTCATGGCACGCCGACCGTTCATGCTCTGGCTGGCCGCATTGCAGAGTTTGAAGGCGGTGCACGCACGCTGCTGGTTCCCAGCGGCCTTGCGGCTCTCACGCTTGTGGACATGGCGATGCTCTCGGCGGACAGCCATGTGCTGATGCCGGATAACGTCTATGTGCCGAATCGGCTGCTGGCCATCCAACTGCTGCGGCGCTTTGGCGTGGAAGCATCTTTTTATCCGGCCGATGCTGGGGCAGCGGTCGCCGAACACTTCCGGCCCAACACGCACCTGATTTGGGTCGAGAGCCCAGGCTCGATCACGATGGAGGTGCAGGACGTGCCGGCGATTGCTGGCGCGGCGCACGCGCATGGTGTGATCGTGGCGATGGACAACACCTGGGCGGTGGGCGTGCTCTTCAAGGCCTTCGAGAACGGCGTGGATATTTCCGTGCAGGCGCTGACGAAGTACGTTGGCGGGCACAGTGACCTGCTGCTGGGGTCGGTCACCGTCCGCGATGAAACTCTGTTGCAGCGCCTCGGCGATACCCGCGCTCGCATGGGCTTCTCTGTCTCTCCCGACGAATGCAGTCTGGCGCTACGCGGCCTGCAGACGCTGGCCGTGCGATTGCGCCATGTAGAGGCTTCGGCATTGACAATTGCCCACTGGTTATCCGCGCAACCGGAAGTGCAAACCGTTCTGCACCCAGCGCTCGAAAGCTGCCCAGGGCATGAACTTTGGAAGCGCGATTTCTCCGGGGCGAGCGGATTGTTTTCCGTTGTCTTTCGCCCGCAATTCAGCGGCGTTCAGGTGCGCGCCTTTGTCGATGCGCTCGATCTCTTCAAGATCGGTTATAGCTGGGCGGGGACGACCAGCCTAGCCGTGACCTATAACTTGAACCACTCCCGCATCGGCTCGCCTTACGGTGACCGTCTGGTGCGCCTGAGCATCGGCATGGAAGAGACCGGTGACCTGATCGCCGACCTGAAGCAGGCCCTCAAGCGGATGCAAGCAGAGCAATAGACTGGGTTGCCAACAGGAAACTCGGTTCGGCCTGGATTTCATTTTTTGATTTGCGAATCTCTCTGATAGAATCTGCTCATGGTTGTTCGCCCACTTCCGCAGTGTTGTTGTCCGGTTGCTCCTTGCAAATCCGGATGGCTGTGTCGCGGGTAAACTGTAGCGTTTTTTTGAGCGCAGTTGACGAGTTTTTCTTCAAGCCCACGATTGAAGTCGCGGGCTTTTCTGCATCTTCTCGCTTTTTCTGAAGCGCCCCCGCCCATCCATCCCTCCCCAAAATAACTTCCAGATCCAGAAGTCCCAGCCCTGAAGAATGCTCGGAAATGCGTCCGGGCCAGGTCGCTGACAGGAGAATGCCATGAAGATTGATCCATTGAAAAAGACCATGCTGGCCGTGCTGGCAGCCCTTTTGGTTACCGGCGTTTTATTACAGGCCGAGACGCCCGCAACCGCTCAGGACGCGCAGCAGACAGTGTCGCTTGCCTATCGTTACGCCCTGCCGGTTTATGAACTGGCTCGCCTTCGTTATCAGCAGAGCTTCAATCCGGCCAATCCGAAACGATTGCCTTTGAATACGCTGCAACATGCGCACCAGTTGGCCGATCATAACTCGCGCGCGGTGACAGCGCCCAATAACGACACGCTCTATTCCAATGCCAATCTGGATCTGCGCTCGGGGCCAGTGCGAATCGATGTGCCGGAGTTCGGTTCGCGCTACTATTCCATCGCCCTGGTGGATGCCTTCACCAATAACTTTGCCTACATCGGCAAGCGCGCCACGGGAACCCATGCGGGGAGCTACCTAGTTGCCGGGCCGGGTTGGAAGGGTGATGTTCCCGCGGGAGTTCAACTGATTCACGCGCCGACGCCGGATGTATTCCTGCTGGTTCGCATTCTGGTGGATGGCCCTGAGGATCTGGAGGCTGTTCACAAGCTGCAAGATGCGATTGTGCTGACCGCTCCCGTGCAGAGTTCCAGTGCGCAAGCGCCTCTAGCGCCGCTTCCGGATGACGGGTCCAACTTTGTCGCGGTGGTCAATCAAACTCTGCGGGATAACCTTCCACCGGCTCAGGATGCCGCCATTCTGGCAAAGGTTTCCAGCGTCGGCATCTGGCCTGGAGCCGAGGGACTTTCAGCGGAAAACGAAGCGCTTTGGAAGTCTTCTTTTGCGCAGGCGCAGGCGGAGTTGCGCAATTCAAAGCGTCCTTCCCGGCTGGTGAGCGGCTGGAGTTACAGCTCGGCAGAGATTGGCAACTTCGGGACAAACTACGATCTGCGCGCCGCCGTGGCGCTCTTCGGATTGCTGGCCCTCACACCGGAGGAAGCAACCTATGGAAGCGCTGTTCTGGACGCCAAAGGAGAGAAGATCGACGGCTCCCGGCGCTATCGGATTCATGTGCCCAAGGAACTTCCCGTCGACGCCTTCTGGTCGCTTTCAATCTATGAAGTTGAGCCGGACGGGCGGGCCTTCTTCGCCGACAATCCAATTCATCGCTACGCCATCGGCGACAGGACGCGCGGACTCAAGAGGAACGCCGACGGCTCCATCGACATATTGGTGCAGTGCGAAAAACCTGCTGAGGATCAGCTTGCCAACTGGCTTCCCGCACCGGCCTCAGGCCACGACCGTCTCTCCCTGCGGCTCTATCAGCCCCGTGCTGAGATATTGAACGGAAGCTTTGCCTTTCCTGCGCTGGAGCCTTTGGATTAAGGATGATCGCATACGTCAATCCTCGAAGTTGCACTCGGCGCAAGCATCCCGCGCTTCAGCCAGCTATGTCTTGACCCTCTAGCTGGCGACCTCACGAACCCAAGAAAGGATCTCCCAATGATACGCCGTTTCCAACTTGCACTGATAGCAGGCTTGACCTTGATCGCCGCTTTTCCAGCCGCGGCCCAGTCGCCATTGGCCACTGCCGACCAAAAAGCGCTGGATCGCCAATCTCTGCGCCTGCTGGCCAGCCAGCCGGTCAAGGCGGAAGCGGCTCTGACCGCGCAGAGTTTTGCCGCCGAATCCTATGCCAGCACTGCGGAAGGAAAGTCGATCCTTCCGCACGCTGTGGATGAGGTTGTCTATGCCGGGGTGGTTGACGCCATCAATCGCGATCCCTCGCATCCGCGCCTGCAATGGCTATGGGCTCCCGCCCACACTTGGTCCGGAATTGCGGTGCCGGCCAGCAAAGTGCTGATGCCCAATGTGGACAATGTCTTTCGCATCTTTCCGGTGGACAATCTCCACCATTACCGACTGACCGCACATCCGGCAGGGCCGACGCCGATCCAGGAGTCGCTGCAACTGCTGCCGAGATTGCCGGGCGAGGACGGATGGAGCAAGGTGATCCAGGAAGTTGTGGATGAGGACATTCATACGAATGCCGACGGTTCTTTTACGTTGACCATTGGCCCGGAGTCCGCTGGGGGCCAGGCCAATCACATCACCACTACGCCAGATGCCCACTTCATCCTGATCCGCGACACCATTCAGGACTGGGGCCGTGAGACGCCCTATCGGATGGAGTTGACCCTCCTTGATGGTCCCGCCGCAACTGCACTGGCCGACGACAACACCTTGGCGCGCGAGGCTGCCGCGCTCATTCACCAGATCACTCCCCGCATTCTTCAGTCCAAGGGAGGCGGCTTTGCCAACTCTCCGGGTTTCTATCATGGCCCGGCGAACGCTTTGACTTCACCCAGAATCCGCGAGGGCGGGCGATGGGGCCTCTCGTCGTCGGGCCATTTCCAGTTGGCCGACGACGAGGCGCTGGTCCTGACTCTCGACCCCATCGGCGCGAAATATCTTGCCGTGCAGTTGGCCGGCGGCTGGCTCAGTTCGCTCGACTACCTGCACCATGCAGCGTCACTGAATCTCTCGCAGGCCACGCCCAATCCCGACGGCACACTGACCTTGGTGGTGGCGCCCAAAGATCCCGGCATTGCCAACTGGCTGGATACAACCGGGCTGCATGAGGGCACATTATTTGTGCGCTGGCAGAAGCTGCCCGATTCACTCGATGCTGCTGCGCAAGGAGTGCGTTCGGTGCGGGTGGTCAAAGTGGCTGATCTCGATCCCGCGCTGACGCGGCTTACTCAGGCGGAGCGGAAGGCTCAACTAGCCGTACGCGCCGCCGCCTATGCCCGCAGATTCGCTAACTGAGCAGACGGCGCAATTCGTTTCTCAGAATCTATCAGTAACGTGAGGTGAAGGGTATCCCAACATCACGTTTGATGATGTAGGGAAGGGACGCATTTGTGGATAAAGATGGGACAAAAGAAATTCAAGAGATTGCCGGCCGCTTCCGCGAAATTCCTGCCTTCAGCAAAGACAATCATTACTACCAGGATTGGGGCGCGGAAGAATCCTTCTCACTGGTCGGAAGAGGCCTCGGTGAGTGCTCAGCTGGACTCTTCGATCTGATTGAAGTCGACCTGAGTGCCGCCAGACAATTGCGCGAAGAATTCCGCTCCGGCGATTTGCAAAGCGAGGAAGCCCTTTACGGAATCGCCCTGCGCAGCGCTCGCGCCTTGCTGATTACG
>CAYOYX010000147.1:0-5388 GCA_964408275.1 uncultured Occallatibacter sp. | reverse complement strand
CGATCAGCGCGTCGAAGGCGGTCCAGTTCTCCTTCTGGATCTTCTCCACCATCTCCTCGCCGCCCACAAAATCAGCGCCCGCCGCCGTCGCTTCCTTCTGGCGGTCGCCCGTGCAGATCACGGCCACGGTCTTGGTCTTGCCCAACCCATGCGGCAACACCACCGTTCCGCGCACCATCTGGTCGGCGTGACGCGTATCCACTCCGAGCCGCATCGTCAGATCGACGGTCTCGTCGAACTTGGCGTACTTCACCTGCTTCAGCAGGCCAACGGCCTCAGTCAGCGCGTACGCGGGTTTAGACACAGCCGCGCGCGCCTTCGTTATATTTTTGCTGGATTTTCCCATTCATCCCTCGTCTCCCACCGTCGCTGCCAGCCCCGCTTTGCGAGGAGCTCCTTGCCGGAGGGGCAACGTTTGATGTTGCCGCGCCAAGGGCAGATAGAGCCCAGAAACCGTGGTGCTATTGACGGCCCAGGGATTCCCCCTGGACACATATTGAAATCATATCCAAACGGCAAAGGAATTGCAAACTGCGGAATGTTGATTAGCGCGAACACCAGCAGGACACGATAGGTATTGTCCTGATTCTTATTTTATGTTTTCCCTTTTCATTCGCCTTCCAGGGTAGTATGATTTCGTCCATGAAGAACGAAACGCTTTTCGGCGAGGACGACGGGCTGCTCATACCTGAAGTTGGTCCGTGGACAGAAGACAAGTTTGACCTGATTCGCCTTTACTGTCAGATATTTTCTACGGCGATGAAGAACAAATGGAAGAGGGTCTATATTGACCTTTATGCTGGAAGTGGTCTATGCCGAATTAAGGGCCGCACCCAAGTTCTTCTTGGGTCACTGCTCATTGCTTTGTCCGTCGATGCAGCTTTTGATCGTTACATTTTTTGCGAAAGTAACTCAAAGCGATTTTCTGCATTGAAGGCACGGGTGGAAAAGAATTTCTCGAAGCATGACGTTCGTTGGATTCCAGGAAGATTTGATGAACACATCAACGAGATTTGTTCAGCGATTCCGAGCAGATCGCTGGCACTATGTTTTGTTGATCCGTTCGATTGCGATTTCGATATTGACAATCTTAAAAAAATATCGAAATGCGCCCACGGTGTAGACTTTCTCTGCTTATTAGCCCTGCAAATGGATGCAAAGCGCAACATACAGCATTATCTGAAACCCGATAGCAAGATCGATAAGATGATTGGGAATACAACCTGGCGAATTCGGTGGAATAACAAATCGAACATTCATGAAGATTTTGCCAAATTTCTTGCTTCGGAATTTGCCGACAGTATGTCTGAGGCAGGTTACTTGAAAACTTCGCTTGATCAAATGAGAGCTGTCAAGACACCTGATAAGAATGTTCCCTTGTATTATCTAGCAATGTTTTCTAAGAATCAGATGGCTTTCAAGTTATGGGAGCAAGTGCTTAAGTACTCGACACCACAACGCGGTCTGTTCGAATAGGAGGTAAATATGTCACTCGGCACAACGATCGAATGGACCGACGCAACCTGGAATCCGGTGCGTGGCTGCTCAAAGATCAGCCCCGGTTGCAAAAACTGTTATGCGGAACGATTCGCGGAGCGTTTTCGCGGCGTCCCAGGGCACCCCTTTGAACAAGGATTCGACGTACGCTTGGTTCCAGAGAAGCTTCCAGAACCTCTCCGCTGGAAGACCCCCAGGAAGATATTCGTCAATTCGATGAGTGATCTTTTTCACGAGTCGATTCCCGACAGCTATATTCTGCAAATTGCCGAAGTGATGCGGAAGGCAAACTGGCATATCTTTCAGATACTGACCAAGCGCCATGATCGCATGGCCAAGCTCCTCAGCGGGCCAATGAAGGCTTTTGCTGCCGAGCCGCACATCTGGTGGGGCGTCAGCGTTGAGAACCGAAAACACGGGCTCCCGCGGTTGCGCAAACTACAGAAGACACACATTGCCGTGCGCTTCTTGTCGATTGAGCCGCTGCTTGAGAACCTCGGAGAGATTGATCTGCACGGAATCTCCTGGGTAATTGTTGGCGGGGAAAGTGGTCCAGGAGCGCGCCCCTTGCAGCCGGATTGGGTTCGGTCTATCCAAAACCAATGCAGCCGAGATGGCGTCCCATTCTTCTTCAAGCAATGGGGCGGCACGCGTAAAAAAGTATCTGGGCGAAACCTCGATGGAAGAACCTTCAGCGAATTTCCCACGCTCGATCTCGATAATCCACTGAATTATCCCGGCAGAGAAATTCCACTTAATCCTCAACCTGCTTTCGTTCCAATCGCTGCCCTCACGCCGCGCGGGGCGCAAGCTTGATTCCCAGCGCCTTCATTACGCCGAGAAAGGTTGACAGCCTGGGATCGCCGGTGGGCGAGAGAGCCTTATAGAGCGCCTCGCGGGTAACGCCCGCCTTGCCCGCAAGCTGCGTCATTCCCATTGCGCGCGCTACATCGCCCAGCGCCGCCGCGATCAAGGCCGGATCGCCGTCCTCGAAGGCCGCTTCGAGATACTCCGCGATAGACTCCGAGCTGTCGAGATACTCGGTCACATCCCACAGTGTTGTTTTAATGCTCATGCGCCCACTCCTTTGCCAGCTTCTTTGCCTTCGCAATGTCGGCTGATTGCGTCTTCTTGCTGCCTCCGGCAAGCAGGAGAACCAGCAAGCTGCCTCGTCGATGAAGGTAGACTCGGTAACCCGGCCCATAGTCGATTCGCAATTCACTGACGCCATCGCCAACCGGCTTGACATCTCCAAAGTTGCCCAGCGACAGACGCCGGATACGGACCAGGATGCGATACCGCGCCTTGTCGTCGCGCAGTTGACGAATCCAATTGGAAAAGACGTCGCTCTGGCGAATCTCGATCACTTGTTAACTATAGTTCACATTGTCTCTTGATTCAAGAGGCCGCTTTCCATTGCCGAAACAGCCTACTCCCGGAATCGTGCCGCTTTTGGAACTCGAGCCTCCGCTCTTCTAAATCCTCCCCGCTGCGGCGACATTTCTTTGCATTAGAGTAGGAAGCGTTCGCTCTGCTCCGATACGCCTTGCGGAACGGGTAAGGATGGCTCGCAATGAAAAAATTCTTTTCCTCTCGTCCTCTTTTTTGGGAATTATTCAGACGTTTCGCAATCGTTTGCATCAGTTGCTGCGTGCTGGTGCCCGCGCTGGTTGAATGCGCGCCGAGCAGGACTAATCCGGCAGAACACAATCTGCTGCAGGCCGCGACCGGGGCTAATGTATATCACATGAAGTTGGTGCGCATCATTGATCAACGCGGCTTTGGCCAGCCGATGACGGCGATGACCATGCTCATCCCCAACGACTGGCAGTTCCAGAGCAATGTGCAGTACGGCGACGGGGTGGGCTGCCATCCCAATCTGGTGCGGCTGACCTTCCGCGCGACGAGTCCAGATGGGCGGCTGGCAATCGAGTTGTTTCCCGGCAGCGCTTGGCAGTGGTCCGACGATTCCTACGCAGTGAATATGATGCGCAACCTCAACCAGCAAACGGCGCAGTACAACGTGCATGGCTGCGACCTGATGCCGCCGTTGTCGGCTGATTCATATCTTCGTCAGGTTGTTCTTCCATCAGCGCGACGCGGAGCGCGGGTGACCGGCTCGGAAGTGATGCCCGACGCCGCATACCAGTTGCAGCAGGAGGTGAGCCAGTCGCGGCAGATCGCGGCGCGCTATGGAGTGTATTGGAACTTTCGCGCCGATGTGGGCCGCGTGCGCGCGAGCTATATGATGTACGGCCAGCCGGTGGAAGAGTGGTTCACTGCGATGACTTCTTCGACCGCCGTGCCCGGCCCCAACGGACGCATGGGGCAGACGCTATACTACAACAACGCCGCCGACCATGTCTTCGGTATGCGCGCTCCGCAAGGGCAGTTGGATGCGGAAGAGAAGTTTTTCAACATGATTTTGAGCACGGTGCGCATGGACCCGCAGTGGGAGGGCAACGTCCGCCAGGTGCTGGCCAATATGGCGGCCAAAGATGCGCAAAGCGAGGCCGAGCGCAGCGCCATTATCGCGATGGCAGGTCAGGCCGAAGCTAACAGTATCCACAGCAGCTACGAGTACGCCACCAAAAGCCGCGAACACTCAATGGAAGGCTGGAGCCAATATATGCGCGGCGTGCAGAGCTTCCGCAATCCCAACTCCGGCGACACAGTCGAGCTGAGCAATATGTACGGCAACGCATGGGCGGGTCCGAACGACAAGTACATCCTCTCCGACTCGCCCAACTACAATCCGAATTCGTCGCAGCAAGGGAATTGGACGCGGCTGGAGGCGGTGACGCGATAGTGGTGTGACTCGCCTACCAAAAACAATGGCCACCTCGATTGCGCGAAGCGGCCTTTGTTTCCAGTGACTAATTCTGCCGAGGTTAGCGGGCGGCGACCAGCGGCTTGGTGACCAGGCTGCCGCTCTTGTAGCCCTTGGCCATATCGGCAAGCGAGATGGCCTTGTAATCGCCCGCGTGTCCGGCTTGACCAAACTGCGTCATGCGCAGCGCCACCACCTTCTGCATTGCCGCGCGCGCGGGCGTGAGGTAGTCGCGGGGATCGAACTTTTCCGGACTCTCCGCAAAAACCTTGCGAATTGCGCCTGTGATGGCCAAGCGGTTGTCCGTGTCCACGTTGATCTTGCGCACGCCGTTCTTGATGCCGAGCTGAATCTCCTCGACCGGCACGCCCCAGGTCTCCTTCAGCTTGCCGCCGTACTGATTGATGACGTCCTGCAAGTCCTTGGGCACCGAAGAGCTGCCGTGCATCACCAGATGCGTGTTGGGCAGGCGCTTGTGAATCGCAATCAGCAGGTCCATCTTCAGCACCGAGCCATCGGGCTTCTTCGTAAACTTGTACGCGCCGTGGCTGGTGCCGATGGCGATTGCCAGCGAGTCCACGCCGGTACGCTCGGCAAACTCGACCGCCTGGTCGGGATCAGTGACGTGATCGAGACCCGAGCCGCCCGCGCCGTGGCCGTCTTCGATGCCGCCCAGCACGCCGATTTCTCCCTCGACCGAGACGCCGCGCTCATGCGCATAATCGACGACCTTGCTGGTCACCGCGACATTCTCTTCAAAGGTCGTCGGCGTCTTGCCGTCTTCCTTGAGCGAGCCGTCCATCATGACGCTGGTGAAACCGAGCTTGATGGCGCTCTCGCAGGTCTCGAAGCTGTTGCCGTGATCGAGGTGCATGGCCAGCGGAATATCGGGATTCAACTCGGCGGCGGCCAGCATCAGGTGGTAGAGATAGTTGTCCTCGGCATACTTGCGCGCGCCGCGGCTGGCCTGGATGATCACAGGCGATTTGGTTTCCTTCGCGGCCCACATGATCGCCTGAATCTGTTCCATATCGTTGACGTTGAATGCGCCGACGCCGTAA
>CAYOYX010000146.1:0-5472 GCA_964408275.1 uncultured Occallatibacter sp. | reverse complement strand
CAGACAACGAATCGATTGAGCTTGCAAGAGCTGAATCAAAACAAAGCGAGGAAGAGTCCGCAGTCGAGCAACAAGCGGGTTCTTCCTCGCTTTTTATGCTTTTTGAGGTTGCCATTCCACCTGCCAAAAAGCAAAAGTGATTTCGCTGCTCCGTGCCCCATATTTCCGCTTTTTTTCTGCGGAAAGAATGGGAAACCACGAACTCAGTGCGAGCGGATAGCAAGCGGCTGGCCGCACCGCAGGTGCCTAGAACTTGACCGAAGGAGCAGTGCGCGCACTTTCGCTGGCCTCGAAGAAGGCGTTGTTCACCTGGAAGCCCGCAATGCCCGCCCAAATGCTGTTGGGAAATTGGCGCACGAAAGTGTTGTAGTCGCGCAGCGCATCGTTGTAACGCTTGCGCGCCACGCCAATGCGGTTCTCGGTCCCCGCCAGCTCATCCTGCAAGCGCATGAACTGCTCGCTTGACCGCAACTGCGGATAGTTCTCCGTCAGCAGCAGAAGTCGGCCAATCGCCGAATCGAGCTTGCCGTTGGCCGCGATTTTGCCCGCCGGTCCCTGCGCATTCAGCATTCCGGCACGCGCGTTGGCTATGTCGCCAAAGACCGTGCTCTCCTCTTTGGTAAAGCCCTTGACGGTCTCCACCAGATTGGGAATCAGGTCCAGCCGCCTCTGCAACTGCACATCCACATCCGACCATGCGGTCTTCACACTCTCCTCTTTGGCCACCATCTGGTTCTTGGCGCTCACGTAGCTGGAAAAGGCCGCGCCCGCAACCAAAATCACCAGTAAAAACAGACCGGCAACCACCGCCAACGCTATCTTCAATCCCTTGCTCATAGAGTTCTCTTCTCCTCCGGCTTGCCTCAGGCAAGCCTGTTCAATAAACTTGAAAATCTACCAGTCTCCTCCGGCTCCGCCTCCGCCGAAGCCGCCGCCGCCAAAGCCTCCAAAACCACCTCCGAATCCTCCGCCGTAGCCACCGCTCCTGTACCCGCGACCGAGACTGCCCAGTAGACCAAATCCCAGCAGCATTCGAAAGAGCGATGAACCGCCAAAGAAGATCAACAGAAAGACGAGCAGAATCAGTTTGCCGAAGGCTGGACTGTGATGCATTCGAGCCGCTGGCTGCATGGCCAACACCGGCGCATCGTTCAGAGTAACCTTTGCGTCGGCGGCGATCACTTGCGCGACTTCGCCCACGGCCAGCGTCACAGCGCCGTCAAAGTCGTTGGCCCGGAGATCGGGAACCATCTCGCGGCCAATGTCGCCCAGCTTGCCGTCGGGCAAAATGCCTTCCAGGCCGTAACCCACTTCAATGCGGCGCTTGTGGTCGTCGACCGCGAGAAAAACCAGTACGCCGCGATCCGAACCCTTGCGGCCCATCTTCCACTTGTCTTCGAGCGCGTTGGTAAACTCAGCCGGGTCAGCGCCATCCAGCGTACGAATGGTGACAACTGCGATCTGCGCATTAGCCGGCGAGTGGTCAAGCTGGGAGCAGACCGAGTCCAACCGTGCAACTGCCTGAGGAGAAAGCACATGGGCAAAGTCGCTGACGTAATCGGTTGGCTGCGGAAGGTCTTCAACCCGTTCGGCTTGTGCAGCGAGGGCAAAAACTGCAAAGCAAGCTGCCAGAAGCAGCAGGAGAACGGCGAAATGTGCGCTGCGAAAGCCCTTCATCGCTCTCTATTCTACGCGGGCGACAGGCAAAAGGTTCCGAAGGCAGTGAATAGTGAATGAGTGAATGAGTGAATAAGTGAATGAGTAAAGAAGTGAATAGTGAAGAAGTGAAGGAGTGAATAAGTGAAGATTCGCGGGAAATAATATGCAAAGCAAAAGACAGACGGATTTCCGTAATCTCAAATGCTGGTATGGTCCTTCGCGTATGTTGTTGAAAAAATGTCTTGTTCTCGCACTTGCTTAAATTATCAGCAAGGAAACAGGGCCGAAAATAAATATAGGAGGGGGGTGGGGGGTACCCCTCAAAGTTCTCAGTTTACAGTTGTCAGTTGTCAGTAAAAAAGCCCGTGGATTTGGTTGGTGGTCATGGGTTGATTGTGCGCCAGGTGAGGGTAATTATATGCAAACGGGGTTTAGGGCCTGCGGTATGCTGTTTTCCGCCGCGAACCTTCCTTCAGGGGCTAAAGCCCTGACCTACAGTCGCGCCCTGACGCTTTTTGAGTATCCAAGGAGTTTTTCCGCAGCCTGTGAATACGTGCCCAGACGCCTGTTGACTCTCCGATTAATGGCTACCGGAGTCTGCGCCGGATGAGGTCGAGGGCCTGCTGGGTGGCCCATTCGCGGATGCGCTGACGGTCGCCTCGGAAGGTGCGCTCGATGGAGTCGGTCTTCTTTTCGTCGCTGAGGGCGATGTAGACGCGTCCGACGGGCGTGGCGTCCGTGCCGCCGGTGGGGCCTGCGACGCCGGTGACGCCCAGGCCGATGGTTGCGCCGGTGTGGCGGCGGATGCCGTAAGCGAGAGCTTCAGCGGCATCAGCAGAGACTTCGCCCTGGCGCTCGATCAGATCGGGAGGGACGCCGGCGAAGGCGGTTTTGAGTTCGTCTGAGTAGACGATGGCGCCGCCGATAAAGGCGCGTGAACTGCCGGGAACCGAGGTGATGCGCTGGGCGATCATGCCGCCTGTGCAGCTTTCGGCGACCGCGAGCGTGGCGCCATGAATGCCGAGATGGAAGAGGACGATCTGCTCCAGAGATTCGGACGATGCTCCGCCGGAGGAGTAGAGCCAGTCTTCGAGTGCCTCTTCGAGCCGGGTGGCCAGCTCATCGACACGCTTCTGCGCCGCTTCGAGCTTGGGCTTGGCGCAGAGCAGGGTGAGCTGAATGTCGCCGGCGTGGGCGAGTATGGTGGTCTCGACGTCCTTGTATTCGCGGTAGATGGGCGAAAGCAGCTCGTCGGCCTTCGACTCGGGGATCATGGCGGCGCGCAAGGTGCGTTTGGCGATGGCTCGCTTTGGCAGCAACTCGCGCAGGCGGGGAATGCACTCGGCGTCAAAGAGCGGGCGGCACTCGCCAGGAGGGCCGGGAACAAGGATGAGCAGTTTGCGATAGCCTTCGTAAGTGGTGTCGAGCCACTGGCCGGGGGCGCTGCCCATAGGGTTGGGCAAGATGGTTGCGCCTTCGAGGACGTCGGCCTGTTTGAGATTGTTCGTCGGCATGGGGATGCGCCAGGTGGCGGCGCGCGCGGCAAGAGCGGCCACTTGCTCTGGGGCGCGGCGCAGCGAGAGCGTTAGGGCTTCGGCGACGGCCTCGCGGGTGAGGTCGTCTTCGGTGGGGCCGAGACCGCCCATGACGATAACAATGTCGGTGCGCAGAAGAGCGGCACGCAGTACGCTGATCAGATCGCTCTGACGGTCGCCGACGATGGTCTTGAAGGCAACGGTGACGCCGAGTTCGTTGAGCCTTTCGGTGAGATAGAGGGAGTTGGTGTCCTGGCGAACAGGGGTGAGCATCTCAGAGCCGACGGCGATGATTTCAGATTTCATTTTCGGAGTTATGCTCCTGACTATTTGTCGTTCAGTCTGGGCAGCGCCACAGGCAACCCGCAAAGAGCGGTTGAGTCTGCGAGAAAGCCTGATGATGAGAACAGGATAAACGAAGCACTGGGAATTAGGCAGAATTTTTGTCTTACGGGAAGGATTGAGCGGGTAAGAGCCTCATGCGATACACTCGGCGGAGTATGGAGCGCGCGCGCTGGAAGTTGCAAGATTGGAAGTTGTGGGCTGCGGCCGGTCTCTCCGCCGGCCTGCTGGAGTTACCGTTTCCGCTGGCCGGACCGTTGCCGGCATGGCGGGCGATCTTTGCCTGGTTTGCTTTGGTTCCGCTGCTATGGGCTTTGCTTTCAAAAAGATGCGTTGGAAAGCCTTATTCGTTACGTCGCGGATTTCTGCTCGGCTATCTCTGCGGTGTGCTGTGGTACGGCGGCAACTGCTACTGGGTGCGCGACACGATGGCGCATTACGGCGATATGCCGTGGGGCGCGCCGACGCTGCTGCTCGTGGCCTTCAGCCTTTATCTGGGGCTATACTTCGGACTCTTTGGATTGAGCCTTGTGCTGGTGCGGCGGGCTACGGGCAGTGTGCGCTGGGCGCTCGCCGCCGCGCCCTTTTTGTGGGTTGCGATGGAACTGGCCGCAGCGCGCATCACCAGCTTTCCCTGGGATCAGCTTGGCTACTCGCAGGTGGATAATGCGCTGCTGACGCAGCTTGCGCCCTGGACTGGGGTTTACGGGATCAGCTTTGTACTGATGGCGGCGAATGCGCTGATTGCCAGCGGTAGGCTGGTTCCCAGGCTGCCGGTTACGCCAGGGCTACCGCGATGGAGGTTAAAGGCTCTATTCGACGGGGAGTTCTGGCGAGTCTTCGGCATCTATTTAATTGGAGTTGCTTGCACTGGCATAGGCACACAAGTGATGCCGCCAAAGCCCGCGCCCACGGCTACTGCCGATCTGGTCCAGCCCAATCTCGATGTCTCCGGCAACAATCTCTGGCTGGGCGCTGGCGAGTGGGAGAGCCACATCGCCGACTTCAAGCGGCTGGCCGGTGAGCAGTGCAAGGGCTACATCGCTGGAATGCCTCAGACCGGCGCGGCGGCGGGCGAAATTGTCTGCCCGCCTTACGCCACGCATCCTGATCTGATTGCATGGCCGGAGTCGCCCGCGCCGTTCTTCGAGAACGATCCTCGCTTTCAGCAGGCGATGGGAGCAATCGCTCGCGAGCAGCAAACTCCACTGATGGTGGGCGCGATTGGCATGGAGTTCGCAGCCGAGGAGCAGCACTGGCACGAATACAATTCTGCTGTGGTTGTCGGCGCGGATGGCAGCCGCGTGGGCCGCTACGACAAGATTCACCTCGTGCCCTTCGGCGAGTACATTCCCTTCCGGCGGCTGCTGTTTTTTGCTCATGCGCTCACGGCCAATGTTGGGGAGACGTCGCGCGGAGAGGAGCGCAAGGTCTTCCGGCTGAATGGCCATCGCTACGGCGTCTTTCTCTGCTATGAGTCGGTCTTTGCCGACGAGGTGCGCGAGTTTGCGCGGATGGGCGCGGAGGTGCTGGTCAACCTCTCGGACGACGGCTGGTACGGCGACACCAGCGCGCCCTGGCAGCACTTGAATATGGCGCGAATGCGTGCGATTGAAAACCGCCGCTGGCTGCTGAGAGACACCAACAACGGCGTTACAGCGGTCATCGACCCATATGGCCGCGTCCGACAGAGCATTCCACGGCATCAGGCCGATGCGCTGCCTGCCCAGTTCGGCTTTCGCGACGATGTGACCTTCTATACGGCTCACGGCGACGTGTTTGCGTGGGTGTGTGCCATACTTGGATTAGGGCTGGTTGGCTGGTCGGGAAGGAAACTTCTGCGCGAGGCCGCTGCCTCATAGTTCATTACCAAGTCAGGTCCGAGCCAAGCCATGTCGTTGAACGATCTCGAATTCGCTTATGCTCCCGTCCGCGA
>CAYOYX010000145.1:0-5541 GCA_964408275.1 uncultured Occallatibacter sp. | reverse complement strand
TGCACATCGGCCACGCCAAGGCCATCTGCATCGACTTCGGCCTCGCCGACGAGTTTGGAGGCAAAACAAACCTGCGCTTCGACGATACGAATCCTGAAAAAGAGGAGCAAGAGTACGTCGATTCCATCATGGCGGATGTGCGCTGGCTGGGCTTCGAGTGGGATCGCCTCTGCTATGCTTCGGATTATTTTGGTCAGCTCTATGAGTGGGCTTTGCAACTCATCAAGGCTGATAAGGCGTACGTCGATGACCTCACTGCCGATGAGATTCGCCAGCACCGCGGCACCCTCACTGAACCCGGCAAGGACTCGCCTTATAGAAATAGATCGATTGAGGAAAATCTCGATCTCTTCATGCGCATGAAGGCCGGCGAGTTCCCTGATGGCAGCCGCGTTCTGCGCGCAAAGATCGACATGGCTTCGCCGAATCTGAATATGCGCGATCCGGTGATGTATCGCATTCTGCACGCCACGCACCACCGCACCGGCGATGAGTGGTGCATCTACCCGATGTACGACTACGCGCACGGCCAGTCTGATTCGCTGGAGTGTGTCACTCACTCGATGTGTACTCTCGAATTCACTGACCACCAGCCGCTCTATCGCTGGTACATCGAACAGTTGGGCATCTTTCCCTCGCATCAATTTGAATTTGATCGCCTCAATATCACTTACACCATGCTCAGTAAGCGCAAGCTGCTGCAATTGGTGCAGGAAAAGCGCGTCAACGGCTGGGACGATCCGCGTATGCCCACGCTCTCCGGCATTCGCCGTCGCGGCTTTACACCGGAAGCCATTCGCGCCTTCGTCACTGCCAGCGGCGTTTCGCGCACCAATGGCAGCACCGATATCGAAATGCTCGATTACTTCCAGCGCGACGATCTGAACCGCAAGGCGAGCCGTGCCATGGTCGTTTTGCATCCGTTGAAGCTCGTCATCGATAACTACCCTGCGGGTCAGTCGGAGTTTGTCGAGGTCGCCAACAATCCCGAAGATGCATCAGCCGGAACCCGCCAGGTGCCCTTTTCGGGCGAGATTTTTATTGAGCAGGACGACTTTCGCGAGATTCCACCGCCCAAGTACTATCGACTCTCACCCGGCAAGGAGGTGCGGCTGCGCAACGCCTATTTCATAACTGCGCATAGCGTGGTGAAGGACGCGGAGGGCAACATCGTCGAGGTGCACTGCACCTATGATCCGGCCAGCCGCGGCGGCAACTCGCCCGACGGCCGCAAGGTCAAGTCGACCATGCACTGGGTCTCGGCTGCACACGCCATCTCCGCCGAAATCCGCCTCTATGACAAGCTCTTCTCCAAGGCCGACCCATACGACCTGGAAGAAGGTCAGGATGTCCTCGACAATCTCAATCCTAACTCGCTGGAGATTCTTACCGGCGCAAAGTTGGAACCGTCTCTGGCGAATGCGAAGATGGAAGACCGCTTCCAGTTCGAGCGCGTCGGCTACTTCTGTCTCGATCCAGATTCCACTCCGGACAATTTGGTCTTCAATCGAACACTTCCGCTCAAAGATGCCTGGGCAAAGATTGAGAAGAAGTCAGGAGCGTAGAACCGGATTTTTCTTCGTGCTTGACACATATCAGCCTACAGTGGATACCATAAGCATCATAGCTGATTTCTGACATTTGAACGATGGGGTGGCAAGAGTGAAGCGCAAGCACCTTCTCAATTATATGCTTGTTTTTGTGTTTTCATGTTTATTGGGTTCATGTGGCACAGGTATTACTTCGCCATGCGATCCACACACGAACTCTAACTGTCATTCTATAGTGGTCACGCAATCCGATGGCAGCACTGTGACACGCACCTATGTGCTTCATGTTCCCGCGAGTTTCCAGCCTGGAACGAGCGGACTTGTCCTGAGCTTGGTCGGTACCGGAAGTTCAGGGCAGCAGCAGGAGGCCTGGACGGCGCTGAATGCCTCCGCTGACAAATATGGATTTGCCGTTGCCTATCCGGATTCGCTGCCATCTCCGTACTTCATCGACGATACAGCCTGGAATACTTACTTTGACCAGCCGGCATGGCCTGGCAACACGGCGCCGGATGATATTGCCTTTCTGCGGCAACTTATTGCTGCAGAGCAAACCAGTATCAATATGAATCCGAAGATGATTTATGTGAGTGGGCACTCCTCGGGCGGTTTTATGGCCCAACGCGTTGGAGTCGAGCTTTCAGACGTTGTGGCTGCAATTGCGCCGCTCTCCTCATCGCTCTATGTGACTTTGCCGCTGACCGGATCAATTGGTCAAACAATGCCGACGCAGAAGGCGCCTGTCTCCGTACTGATACTAGAATCTGACGGGGACGCGATTATTCCTTATTGCGGCGGAGAGGTGTCTACTTCGCCCGGAGCCGTAGTCCCCTCGCAAGATGACACTTTCAATTACTGGGCATCAGCAGCGGTCAACAATTGCACGACATTGGATACAAAAGCGTCTCTGTGCAATGGCAGCGGCGCCCCGACATCCTTAATCGAAAAAGATGCGAGCAGTTGCGCCAACAATACCGAAGTTAAGATATACCGCTTGGTCGGTGGCACTCATACGACCGACTATGGCGTCCCTTTTCTTTCATTCTTCAACTCAAATCTCAATGCCACGACCGGCATCACAACGAATGATGTTATGTGGAAGTTTTTTGCCTCACATCCAAAAATGTAATCATACGTTGTTGAACTAACGTACAACCAAAACAGACAGAACGTCGCATTCAATAAATAAATTGTCTCCATCCTGCCGGTCATTATAAGATACCGTTAGTGCAGCGAAGGCAAAGAAGGCGGCTAAAATCACATTGTTTGAATGCATGAATGCTTATTTCAGTATTCAAAACAAAAGGAAATTGAATGAGTGAGAAGCGATTTGAATTCGGAGTTACCAGGCGGCAAATGCTTCGCACGACGGCGATCTTTGCAGGAGCCGTGGCTGCTAGACCATTGATGGCCTGTAGGCCTAGAGTTCGAGTCTTTGATGTAGCTAAGTTTGGAGCAGTGGGCGACGGCAAAACACTGGATACCGCAGCGATTCAGCGAGCAATTAATGAAGCTGCGGCCTATGCGGGCAGAGCGCAGGTTTTGGTACGCGGCGGCAAGAAGTATCTAACGGGGACGTTGCAGTTGAAGGGCAGTATTGATTTCCATCTGGCAGATGATGCAGAGTTACTGGCGAGTTTGCGACGCGAAGACTACCTGGGCGGAACGTCAAACGCAACCAATGCGGACAAGATGGGAGCTATGACCGATGCAATGATAGTTGCCAACGGCGCGCAGGGATTGAAGATTACCGGGACGGGAAGTTATCAGGGCCGCGCGCGCGAGTTCATGAAAGGCTATGACAAGGAGAAGGAATTCTGGACGCCATTGGAGTGGCGGCCTAAGATGTTTGTGCTGACATCGTGCAAGGACTTGGAAGTGAAGGACATTACTTTTGCGGAGGCTCCTAACTGGGGATTGCATCTGTTAGGATGCGACGGTGTACTAGTGAATAACATAAAAGTTAGAAATCTACTGGATGTTCCTAACTGCGATGGCATCGATCCGGACCACTCGCGGAATGTGGAGATTACTAACTGCGATATTGTCTGCGGAGATGATGGGATTGTGGTGAAGGCAAGCCGGCAAGCGCAAGACTTTGGGCCATCTGCAAATATTCACGTGCGTGATTGCGTGATCGAGACGCAAGACGCAGGCTTGAAGATTGGCACGGAGACGACATCCGATGTGCATGACGTGACCTTTGAACGATGCCGGGTTAAAACCAGCTCGCGAGGGCTTTGTATTCAGTTAAGAGACGAAGGAGATGTTTATAACATCAACTTTAAGAACATAACATTTGAATCAAGATATTACTCTGATATATGGTGGGGAAGAGGCGAAGCAATCTCATTTACTGCGATTCCACGTCTGCCGAATTCCAAGTTGGGAACGATGCATCACATCGCTGTTCAGAATGTAACAGGACACGCGGAAAACAGTGTGCGAGTGCGTGGATGCGAAGTCAGCCGCCCGCATGACATTTTGCTGGACCAAGTGGATGTAACTCTGGATAGGTGGACGAGTTACAAGGGCGGAGTTTATGACAACCGTCCCACCAAGGCGATAACAGCGATTGAGCCACATGATACTGCCGGCTATAACATTGAGAACGCAGATAATGTAACTCTGCGCGACTGTAAGTTGAAGTGGGGAACAAATAAACCGGAGTACTTTGGCGAGGCGGTAGAGAGCAAGAATGTTACTGGTTTGAAGGTGGAAGGTTTTATTGGAAAGAGTGCGCGACCCAGCGCAGCGAAGGAGGAATCGAAGTGAAACGTCTACTAACTATTGCGGCTTTGATGATGGTTACAGGTGGCTTGAGTTTGCAGGCGCAGCAGACGTGTTCGTCAGAATCTCCAGTCTTGCGGACGGAGCGCACTTGTACGGCTACTCCGCCAGCGCAGATATTCAAAGTCTTCCAGTTTCCGGCGGACAAGATTCCACGCATCGACGGAGATGACAGCGACTGGGCGATGGTCCCGGAGAGTTATACGATTGGCATGGACCAGATGCACGATGATGAGAAGCTGCATGACAAGGCCGACCCGAAGGATCTCGACGTTCATGTGAAGGTGGGTTGGGTGAAGGGATTGAACCGTCTATATTTTCTGTATGAGGCATATAAGAACTATTGGGACTTTGCCGATTCCGGATTACATAACGATACCTTCGAGATTGTAGTGGACGGCGATAGGTCAGGCGGGCCGCTGATTCCGCAGTTCAGAAACAATGCGGACCAGGATGAATGGGATGCGCATTTTTCGATGCATGGCGTACAGGCGCAGAACTATCATGTCTTTACTCCGTCAGAGGGCAAAGACTGGGCGCTGGCATGGGGATGTCAGCCGTGGGATAAGGAGCTTCCGTGGGCCAATCATGCGCAGAAATATAACTTCAAGCATGGCGAAAGCGGTAAGTATGTTTTGGAATTCTATATAACTCCGTTTGACTATGCCGGCTGCGAGGGACCGCAGCGCGCGGTGGAATCCGAGTTATACGAGAACAAGATCATTGGACTTTCATTTGCAGTGATTAATTATGATGGGGACGCGCTGAACAGTCCCGTTTGGCATAACAACGGCTTCTGGAATCTTGGCATGGAGCATACGATGTACGGAAATGCGAGCTTGCTGAGGGAGTTTCGGCTGATGCCGCTGGAGCCGGAGTTTCAGAAAGCGATTGAGGCCAAGTGGAGCTTCAAGGTTCTGGATATGAACCGGCGGCTGGTGGCCTTTGAGGATGAGTCGCTGGGCAAGGTTACGAGCTGGCGATGGGATTTCGGCGATGGAACCAGCTCCACGGAACAGCATCCGCTTCATAGTTATGTAAAGGCGGGGCAGTATGTGGTGGCGCTGTACGTGGAGGGTCCGGCGGGAAAGTCGCGGATGTCAAAGGTTTGGGATGTGACGGTGCGCTGAGATATTGAGAGGTGGTTATGGTGGCGGGAGGCAGGATCGAACTGCCGACCTACGGGTTATGAATCCGTCGC
>CAYOYX010000144.1:0-5621 GCA_964408275.1 uncultured Occallatibacter sp. | reverse complement strand
GCGTGATGTTCGAGGGCGCGCAGGGAACGATGCTCGACATCGACCACGGAACCTACCCATTTGTGACCTCATCGTCCGCAGTTGCGGGCGGCGCGGCCATTGGCAGCGGCCTCGGTCCCACCGCCATCGGGACGGTGATCTCCGTGACCAAAGCCTATGTGACGCGCGTCGGCGAAGGCCCTTTTCCCACCGAGATTCATGATGCGCAGGGTGATTACCTGCAACAGCGCGGCAATGAATTCGGCGCGGTCACCGGGCGCAGACGGCGCTGCGGTTGGCTGGATATTCCTCTGCTGCGCTACTCCAATCAGGTCAACGGCGCGGAGTGGCTGGTCATCACCAAACTCGATGTACTCGACGAGTTGGAAGAGATTCCCATCTGCGTCGGCTATGAGATTGCAGGCAAAGTCACCGACGAGATTCCCGCCGACGTACATGGCATCGAAGAGATCAAGCCGGTCTATACCAAAATGAAGGGCTGGCGCGCCTCGACCGAAGGCATTACGGAGTTCGACAAGTTGCCTCAGGCCGCAAAGGATTATCTGCGCTTTCAGGAGCGGGAGAGCGGCGCTCGGATCGGAATGGTCTCCACCGGCCCGGACCGGGAACAAACGATGCTTCTGCCTGAGTTCGCGGCGGCGCTGGACAGCATTCATGCTTAACATTTGTCGGATATTTCAAGGGTGAGCCGGGTCGTTTACTGATTGTTGCGAATCTGCTATCATGATAGCAGTAGAGATTCGGAGGCAAACATGGCGCAGCTTTTGGTTCGCAACTTTGATGATTCGCTCAAAGCGCGCTTGCAACACCGCGCCAAGCGCCACGGCCAAAGCATGGAAGCAGAGGCGCGCGATATTCTCCGCAACGCGCTGCGGGAGCGCGAGAAGCCGCAGGGTGGATTGGGAACCGAGATAGTTGCCATGTTCAGCGGCAGCGGTGTTTATCTGGACGAGCCAATTGCTGAAATTCGCGGTATGCGCATGGAAATACCGGACTTTGAGTCATGATCGTGCTCGACACGAACGTGATTTCGGAATTGATGGGGCCTGCCCCAGAGCAGCGGGTCGCGCACTGGATGGACCTCCAATCGCGCTCTTCGGTTTGGACGACCTCGATCAATATATACGAGACTCGCTCCGGCCTCTTCGCCATGCCAACCGGGAAAAAACGCGCCGCGCTCGAGACGAAATTCGAGCAGCTTCTGCAAAGCGCATTTGATGGCAGGATACTGTATTTCGATGCCGATTCGGCCCTTCGAGCTGCGGAGTTGTGCGCTGAGCGCCGCAGGCGGGGCCGTCCCGTTGACACGCGCGACACCATGATCGCCGGAATCGTGCTCGCCTCTCATGCGAAGCTGGCGACGCGTAACGTCAAGCACTTCGAGGAGATTGCGCCGTCGCTGGTGAATCCCTGGGAGGCGTAAAAGCAGATACTATTCGAACTCGCGTCTTCTAGTCTTGCTTGACAACCTGTAATCGTTCAATTACACCTAACCCCTGTTTTCCGTCAGGCCGCTTCCATAATTCACAGCTTGGCTTGGTGAATTGAATGACAGCAGGGTGCGCGGCGCGGTAGCAGAACGAATCAAGCGCCTCGCTTTCGGCTTGCTGGACGACTTCAAAGCGGTTGGCGATGGCGTGATTGAGATACGCATCGACTTAGGCGCAGGCTGGCGTCTGTATTACACGAAGTGCGGAGCGCAGATCATCGTGTTGCTTGTGGGCGGCTCCAAACGCACCCAGAAGAAAGATATTCAACGGGCAAAGGCTTTGGCCGCATTGCTGAAAAGCGAAAGGGATTTGAGATGAGCAAAACCGTTCACGTGGACGACCTGCCAGAATTCGATCCCGCGCAGTACCTTGACGATGAAGAGAGCATAGCCGTTTATCTGACTGGAATTTTGGAAGCGAATAACGCAGCCCTGCTGGCCTCGGCGCTAGGCGACATTGCCCGCGCACGCGGCATGACGGAGATTGCCAGGGCCGCCGGAATCACCCGCGAAGCTCTCTACAAGGCCCTTCGTCCTGATAGCTCACCGCGCTTTGATACTATGAGCCGCGTCTGTGCGGCGCTCGGCGTACGATTAGTGGCTCAACCCATCACTAGCAAAGCAGCCGCTTGAGATAGTTGTAACCCCATTCCCGGTTTTGCTTCACTGCGTCCCACAAAGAAATCCACAGATTTCTCCGCCGCTGCACTTTCACACAGCGGCAGCAGTCTCACGGTACAATTTCACCATGATCAGCTTTATCGTACGGCTGAAGTTTGCCCCTGAAGATCGCGACGAAGTCACGGAAACGCTGCACGTGCTGGCCGCCGCCTCGCGCCAAGAGCCGGGATGCATCAGCTATATTCCTCATCATCTGGAGGGCGATCCCGACACCGTGGTCATCTACGAGCAGTACCGCGACACGCAGGCGCTGGCGGCTCATCGCGAGTCGGAGCACTTCAAAAAAACACGCCGTGAGCGGACTTTATCAGAAGATGCGGGAGCGGAGCGTGGAGAATCTGATCGCCGTCGTGTGATTCGTACCGGAATGCGAAATCATATCCCCTGATGCGATTTACAGGCACCCGCAAGATAGCGCATACTTATACACAGGCCGCATATTTGAGGAAAGCTCCCCCTTGGGCCTCCTCAACATCACTCCGGCCTTTACACTTGCAGAAGAATTCGGATCGGGTTGCGCCTGAAAGCGGCTCGATGAATCAAACAAACGAGTCGCGGCGCGGATTCGACGGGAGGACTCTCCCTTAAACGCGAACGCACAACTGCAAGGTGAAGGTCAAAACAGGAACGACATACTCAGAAAGGGATTCATGACGGTTGCTGCTCGCTATCCCGGCATTCGGGTCACTGCCAATGGAAATCAGCTCGTCTCTTACCATACCGAGACGCGCGTCTGTGACGCCGGAGTTTTTTATCCGATTACGCCTTCCACCGAGGGCGGTGAACTCTTCCAGCAGGCCTACGCCGAAGGCCATCTGAATGTCTTCGGGCAGAATACGATCGCCATTGAAACAGAGGGCGAACACGCGGCCCAGGGCGGAGCGATTGCGCACTCAGTCTGCGGCAAGCGCGTGGTCAACTTCACCTCCGGTCAGGGCGTCGTCTATGGCGTGGAGCAGTATTATCATGCGCCGGGCAAGGCCTCGACGATGGTTCTCGAAGTCGGCGCACGCGCGCTCACCAAGCACGCGCTCAATGTCCACTGCGGCCATGACGACATTTACGGTGCTCTCGACACCGGCTGGATCATGCTCTTCGGCAAGGACGCGCAGCAGGCCGCCGATCAGGCGCTGATTCTGCGCCGCGTGACCGAACTCGCACTGACTCCCGGCATGAACATCATGGACGGATTCCTGACCACGCATCTGGAGCGCACCTTCTACAAGCACGAATCCGGCCTGATTCGCGAGTTCCTCGGCGCGCCCGACGAGATCATCGACTGCCCCACCGAGGCGCAGCGCATACTCTTTGGCCCAACGCGCCGCCGCGTACCCAAGATGATGGACCTCACCAATCCCGTGCTGCTTGGCCCCGTGCAAAATCAGGAACACTATATGAACGGCGTTGTTGCCCGCCGCAACAACTTCACCGAACCGATTCTTCAATTCCTCGAAGAGTCCTACGAAAAATTTGCCGAATTGACCGGCCGTAGCTACGGACTCATCAGTAAACACAAGACCGAAGACGCTGAGACGATCTTCGTCTCACTCGGCTCAGCCGGCGAAAACATCGAAGCCGCAGTCGATTATCTGCGCCAAACGCGTAACGCGAGCGTCGGCTCGATTCACGTCAACGTGATTCGCCCCTTCCCAGAGGCCGCTATGATCGCCGCGCTCAAGGGCAAAAAGAATGTCATCATTCTCGAGCGCACCGACGAAGCGATGGCCGGCGACAATCCGCTGGGCCGCGACATTCGCACCGCGCTCTCGAAAGCTGTTCAGTGCGTCGCCGGTTTGCCCGCGATTACGCTCGCCGAAGTTCCGAAGATTTTTGGCGGCAGCTACGGCCTCGGCTCGCGCGACTTCCGCCCCGAACACATCATCGGCGCTTATGAGTTTGTTACAGCAGGCCGCGCCCGCAAAGACGGCAAGCGCGCATCCGATGGCGTGAACTTTATTGTCCTCGGCATCGAACATCCATACGCTGTTGTCGCCGATGAGACGCCTTCGCTGCTTCCCGAGGGCGCGGTCGCGGTGCGCTTTCATTCCATCGGCGGCTGGGGCGCCATCACCACCGGCAAGAATCTCGGCGCAATTCTCGGCGACCTCAACGATCTGATCTATGAGCGCGACGGCCTCAAGGACTCGCTCGGAAACCCCAAGGAAGTCATTCACGTCAGCGCCAACCCCAAGTATGGCTCGGAGAAGAAGGGCGCGCCCACTTCGTATTTCATGGTCGCCGCCAAGGACCGCATCCGCGTCAACTGCGATCTCCGCCATGTGACGGTGGTTTTGTGTTGCGACCCCAAGGCCTTCACGCACACCAATCCTCTCGACGGCATGGCCGAAGGCGGCTCGCTGGTTTGGGAGTCCGATCAGCAGGGCCAGCAGGCCTGGGAGCAGTTGCCCATCTGGGCGCGCAAGCAGATCATCGAGAAAAAGATTCGCGTCTTCACGCTGCCCGGATTTGAGATCGCCAAAAAAGCTACCGACCGCGCCGATCTGCAACTGCGTATGCAGGGCAACGCCTTTCTGGGCGCATTCTTCCGCGTCAGCACGCTGCTCAACGAGTTCGGCATCACGCAGGATCAGTATCACCACGTCGTTGAAAAGCAGTACGTCAAAAAATTCGGCAAGCTGGGCGAAGCCGTCGTCCAGTCGAATATGGAAGTCATGCTGCAAGGCTTCAATCAGGTCACAGAGATCGAGATCGGCGAGTTGAGCGCCGCAGATCACTCCACGCTGCGCGGCCATGCGCTGCTGCCGATTCTTGAGACCGTTGCCGCTGGCGGCTCATGCGGCACCGGCTGCCGTTCTCATGCGCTGCCTGCGGGTCAATCCGCGCGCACGCCGCTGGCTCGCGTCGCTACCTTCGACGCCGAGTTCCGCTCCAACTTCGGTTACGACCAACCCGCTACGCCGCTCGCCGCGCTGGGCATGATTGCCGCCGCAACCGGCGATACCGCCTCCAAGTACGTTGCCCGCCGCGAGACGCCGCTCTTCATTGCAGAGAACTGCACGCAGTGCATGGAGTGCATCTCTGTCTGCCCGGACACGGCGCTGCCCAACACCGCGCAGGATCTCTCCACGCTGCTCTCGACCGCCGTCTCGCACTATGTCGCGAATCCCTCTGACCGCGCCAAGCTCATCGCCAAGCTGCCGGAGATTGATCGCCTTGCGCGTCAGCGCATGGTCGCCGAAACAAAAACCGGCACGCCGCTGCAAACCATCCTGCGCGAAGTTACCGATTCTGTAGACGGTTTCTCTGCTGCGTCGAAGGAGCAACTCTTCGCGATTCTCGACAAAGTTCCGATGGCGTATCAAAAGGTCAACGCAATCTTCTCATCGCCGGAGCGCAAAGTCTCCGGTTCCGGCGGAATTTTTTCGATTTTTGTCAGCGATCTCTGCAAGGGCTGCGCGGCCTGCGTCACCGCCTGCGGCGATCACAACGC
>CAYOYX010000143.1:0-5774 GCA_964408275.1 uncultured Occallatibacter sp. | reverse complement strand
CCTTGCACATAATTAAATCAATCGCGAGAATCAGGGATTTTTTCAATAACATACACGCAGGATCGTATCAGTATTAGAGATTGAAGAAATCAGTCTGAATACTGCGTTGCAGATTATTTTCTGCGAATATTCACTGATTCTCTCGTTCGCTATTTCACTGTATATGAAGATTCGTTCGCCCAAGAAACGCTATGCAGCCTTTGACAAAGCTATGCCCGCTTCAATAATCTTCATCGCTGGGGAAGGTTTTACATCCGGCGGCGCCTCTGCGCAATATCGCGGGTTCCTGCGCGGAGACCATATCGAATTCTGATGGTTGAAAGGACAAATCGTCTTGGGCGCGAATCCATTGTTGGGAGTCTTTCTTTGTTGGCTGGGAGGCGTTGCCTCGGCCAGCTTCTATGTTCCGTTTCGTAAGGTGCGCGGCTGGTCGTGGGAGACGTATTGGCTGGTCGGCGGCGTGATGAGCTGGATCATCGCGCCCTGGTTGTTTGCATGGCTGCTGACCAATGATCTGCTCGGCGTTCTGCATGGCGTCTCGCCGTCGGTCATTCTCTGGACATACTTTTTTGGCGTCTTGTGGGGCATCGGCGGCCTCACCTTCGGCCTCGCCGTGCGCTATCTGGGAATGTCGCTCGGCATGGCGCTGTGCATGGGCAACTGCGCGGTCTTCGGCACGTTGATCCCGCCCATCTTTCATCACCAGTTCGGTCAACTGCTCACGCAGCGTTCGGGCATCGTGACGCTGGTGGGCATCGCCGTCTGCGCTCTGGGCATCGTCTTTGCGGGAATGGCCGGCATCGCCAAGGAAAACGAACTCTCCGCCGAGGCCAAGAAGGCCAGCGTAAAAGAGTTCAACCTCAAGCTGGGTCTGATTCTTGGCATCTTTGCCGGCGTCATGAGCGCTTGTTTTGCTTTCGGATTGGATGCGGGTAAATCAATCGGGGATGTTGCCGTCGCCAGCGGCGGCAGCGCGCTCTGGCAGGGATTGCCGAAGCTGGTCGTGGTGCTGGCAGGCGGCTTTACCACCAACTTCATCTGGTGCGTCATCCTGAATATGCGCAACCGCAGCTATGGCGAGTATCTGAAGCCGACCGCGTCAGTGGAGAGCAAGTCGCCATCGATGATCGGCAACTACCTGTTCTCTTTTCTCGCCGGCGGCATCTGGTATCTGCAATTCTTCTTCTACACCATGGGCGATTCGCAGATGGGCCGCTATAAATTCTCCAGTTGGACGCTGCTGATGGCCAGCATCATCATCTTCAGCACACTGTGGGGCATCGCGCTGAAGGAGTGGAACGGAGTGAGCCGCCGGACAAAAGCACTCGTCACTCTGACGCTAGTCACGCTCGTCGGCTCTACGGTGATCGTGGGCTACGGAAATTATCTGGGCCGGTAAGGAACTCTGATTTAGTTGTAGCTTTGAAAGGGCACGGCTTCAGCCGTGCCGTATATGCCACATAACGAACGAGGGCTTTAGCCCCGGAGGGAATGTTCGCTCAAGATAAAGAACCAATTGACGGCATTGCGTATATCTCCTCTCAACCCGGCAGTGGCAATTCACCATCAAGCGCCTGCGCGATCAGCTCCTCGCGCAGGTGTTCCACGCTGGAAAATTCGATAGCCCGAATTCCCAGCTTCCGCGCGGCTTCCACGTTCTCCCGCTTGTCGTCGATGAAGAGCGTCTCGTCTGGCCGTGTTCCCAGTTCACGCAGCGTGTGCAGATAGATCGCCGGGTCAGGCTTGGCGATACCCAACTGATAGCTCCACACCAGCACGTCGAAGCGATGAATCCACTCGAACGCGCCCGCGACGCTCGCGTAAACGTCGTCGCCGATATTGGAGAGTATGGCTGTCTTCAGCCCGCGCTGCTTGAGCTTGAGTTGCCAGTCCACCATCGCAGGATTCTCGACGGTCCACAGGCGCTGGTCCCAGCGATTCAGCTCCACCGCATGGTCCGGCGGCAAACCGGCCTCGCGCAGCAGCTTCTGCCAGACAGCGAGGCCTGTGAGCTTGCCTTCATCGTAGGCGGGGCGGTCAGCCCAGTAGAGCGGCTTGAATCGCTCTTCTGGCAACCCGGTAATACGCAACATGGCGGCCCACGCTTCGGCGTTCGGTGGCCCCGTCAACACAATCCCAAAATCGAAGACAACCGCGCGCAATGCCACTCTCACTCTCCCGTGCATCCGTGTAATGTTGAAAGGGACGCCTGTTTCTATTCTGCCTGACGACCCTTCGATAAACGGAGGGAGCAGTGGCCTTCAGGCCACTGAATACTGTCTTGCAATCAAAGCGGGCTTTAGCCCCGAAGAAATTCGAGTCAAGCCAATCGAAAGAATCCCGGAGATTTGAGAAAAATGCGCTTTTCACATAGAACCAACTGGAACACGGAAGAAAGCGATCTGGCGCGGGCGCACCGTCTGCGCGTCGCCGCCGGATTGCCGATCGCCGATCTCACCGCCTCGAATCCAACTCGCTGCGGCTTCACCTACGATCCTCAACTGCTCGCCGCGCTCACTGATCCTCGCGCCCTCGACTACGATCCACAGCCGCGCGGCAGTCTGAGCGCGCGGCAAGCTGTCTGCGCCTACTATGCCGGCCACGGCGTTGCGCTCGCGCCCGAGCAGATCACGCTCACCACCAGCACCAGCGAGGCCTACAGCTTCCTCTTCCGTTTGCTCTGCGATCCAGGCAGCGAGATTCTTGTCGTGCAGCCCGGTTACCCGCTCTTCGACTTCCTGGCAACTTTGGACGACGTAAAGATCAAAGTCGCCCCGCTTGTCTACGATCACGGCTGGCAGATCGATGCGGAGGGTTTTCGCCAAGCCATCACGACACAGACGCGAGCCATCGTCCTCGTCCATCCCAACAATCCCACCGGCCACTTCACCAAGCAGTGGGAGGGCAGGGAACTGGCGCGGCTTTGCCGTGAGTTCGATCTCGCGCTGATTGTCGACGAGGTCTTTCTCGACTATAGCTTCGGCGGGGAGCCGAAGAGTTTTGCCGACGGCCTTCAAGGCGTTCCCGTCTTCGTGGTCAGCGGGTTGAGCAAGATTGCCGGTCTGCCGCAGATGAAATCCGCCTGGATTGTGGCTGCCGGCCCCGAGGCTTGTATGGCGCTTGATCGTCTGGAGGTCATTGCCGACACCTTCCTCTCGATGAATGCGCCGGTGCAGAGCGCATTGTCAAAGTGGCTGGAAGGCCGCGAGTCGATTCAGCGACAGATACGTGTGCGTGTGGCGGCTAACCTGGCCGAGCTCGACCGCCAGCTTGCCCAACTCCCACAGGTAAGCCGCTTGCAGGTCGAAGGCGGATGGTACGCGGTGCTGCGGATTCCGGCGCTTCAATCCGACGAGCAAACGGTGCTCGAGCTGCTGGAGCGCGGCGTTTGGGTGCATCCCGGCTACTTCTTCGGACTGAAAGAGTCAGGCTGGCTGGTGGTCAGCCTGCTGGGGCCGGAGTTGGAATTTAGCCGTGGGGCCGTTTTCCTGGCGGAGTATCTGAAGCCGCAGTAAGAAGTGTGCCGCTCCAACCGAAAGCTATTCCCAAGTCTCTGCCATCTATGCCACACGCAGAAAGGGATTGCTCTTGCGCTCCGCGCCGATAGTGGTCTCGGGGCCGTGGCCGGCGAGGACGCGGGTTGCGTCGGGCAGCGGAAGAAGCCTGGTGTGGATCGAGTGGATGATCTGATCGAAGTTGCCGCCGGGCAGGTCGGTGCGACCAATGCTGCCCTGAAAGAGCGTGTCGCCGGCTACCAGCAAGTTGAGCGGAGCGAAATGGAGGCAGACTGAGCCTTGCGTGTGCCCCGGCGTATGAAGTACCTGTGCGGGATAACCATCCAATCCGACTATCTGGCCGTCGGTGAGAATTGCATCGGGCGGCGCGGTCTCCGGCGTTGCCATGCCCAGCCACCCTGCCTGCATCTTCATCGTCGAGAGCAGCGGAAGGTCAGCGTCGTTCAGATAGATGGGGGCGCCGGTAAGCTGCTTGAGTCGGAGCGCGCCACCGACATGGTCGATGTGCGCATGAGTCAAGAGAATCTGCTTGAGTTTGAGGTTGAGCGCGTCGAGTCTGCGATGAATGCGAGCAACCTCGTCACCCGGATCGATGACGATGGCTTCGCCAGCCTCTTCATCGCCGAGAATCGTGCAGTTGCAGGCCAACGGCCCGACGGGAAAGCTCTCGATCACCATGGCTTTATCTTACTGCGAAAGATGGTTGCCAAGATGTGCAGGCATAGAAAGGACGACGATATTTCGGATAGTCAAATTGTCGAGGACGAAATAATTACAAATTTCTACTCTTTGAGTTGGTTTACTACTTAGTGAAACGTCGGAGGTCGCAGGTAACCTTGCATTCTATGGTTTATTCGGCAACGGCAGTGAAGGACTGCGCACTTTATGGCGCACAAGCGCCGACTGCCACACCGCAGGTGCCGCGAACCAGAACCGCAAAACGCGGAAAGGCAAAGCTGCCGCCGGCGTCGTCGATCACATTCAACTGACAGAGATATTGTCCGGGCTTGAGTCCGCTCAACGGCACATCGAGTTCGACAGCCACAGCGTCGCGCCCTTCAACGTTGATTGTCCGCGCCTGCACCAGAGGCGTCTCATAAATTTTTGTAGTTCCTTGAATCAACTCCAGGCTGCTGAGCAGATTGATGCCCGGTTTCGTTCCCCTGGGCTGGTTGTCGGCTGCCTTTTCCCGTGCTGGCGAGTAGATTTCGTAAAGCAGATAGAGGTGCTGATCCTGGCGAAAGACGTGGCTGATGTTGGGCACGTACTCCTGGCCGCCGCGCACCAGCGGAGTGTTTTGCTTGCTCGGCTGGCGCATGGAAGCCAGCACGATGGAACTCATTTTGAGCGGTGCTTTCTTCATCTCCGGAAGGGTGACGTCGGCCTCGAAGGAACCCATTTGGCCAGTCTGATTTTCGCGGACGACGAATTTCAAATGATACGTTCCCGGCGGAAGATTGAAGCTGGTGGTGTATTGAATATTCTTTTGCCGCGCCTGCAAACTCGGATCGAGATTCAGCTTGACAGTCTCTCTCGCGTGGCCGATGGTCCGTTTGGATTCGTCAGCCACAGAGCCGATAATGTCCAGCGTGGCTTTATCCTTGTCGCCGCCCTTGACAAAGGGAATCTGCGAGCCGGGAACGATCAGCGAGACCGGCATATAGAAGCGGTTCTCGTCGAGGCGGAAGTAGAGTGCGTCCAGATAGACTGCCATATCAGTGGCTGGTAGATCGCTGGCCAGTTGCTCCTCCAGATCGCGCTCGCGGTCTTCCTTGCCGGAGTGCTGGAAGTCCGCGGGAGCATAGTAGCCGGGCCGATAATCGAGTTTGATTCCGGGCTTGTTGATCTTGATCGTCAGCTTGCGATAGCGGCCGTCGCGCGCCGGATTCGAACTATGGAAGCCAATCGCATAGTAAGCCGAGGTGTCGCGCTGCACCTGCGCGAAGGCCGGAGCAAAATCATTAGAGTCGAAGAAGGCCTTGCCGCCGGTGTCGGAGCTGAGCGCGCCCATCACTTCTTGAGTGGCAAAGTTGGCGTTCATATTGTTCGCCATCGCGCCGCCGCTGTAAGCGCCCGTCCCACGCAGGCTGCCGGTCGATGCGTCGCCCAGCGGAGTCACGGCCTGCAAGCCGCGCGTATCCACGCTGTAGATGGCCAGATTGGCGCGCACCGCCGCATTCACAGCGGAACGCAGCGAGGCCTGATTCTCGATGCCGTCGCGCTGAATGCCGCCGGAAAAGTAGAGCAGAGATTTCTTCT
>CAYOYX010000142.1:0-5780 GCA_964408275.1 uncultured Occallatibacter sp. | reverse complement strand
CGCCTGATGCGCACGACGCTGGCCTTCAACGGCTCCTACTTCAACACCAATCGCATGGTCAGGCAATACACCCGCAACTCGTATTATCCGGTGAATCTGATCGAAAGCGCGAAGAGTGTGAAAAAGATGCCGTACGGTGAGGGGATCTGAGGAAGCGATATCATAGTGCCCACGATAAAGGAAGTTACCTGAAGAAAGGATCTGCCAATGCGGCTGGATTTCAGAAAGACGGCCCTGGTAATTGGTGTTACCGTAGTTTTGCAACAAATCTACGGAATCTATATCACCATCACAAGCAATCCAATTTTTCCCTTGCAACTTGTTGTTGAGTTTGTGATCGGCTTACTGTTGTTTATTCCCTTTCCAGTTCTATTCTTTCTGCTCTACAAGACTGACACAATTCCTGCCGTCACTGGAAAACTCCGCGCTTTAGCGATAACCATCGCGTTGATTTACAGTACCATTTTTATAGCGAATAACCTTTATTCCATCTTTCATATCTATTATCGAGGATTCTTGCGGTATGCAATACTTAGCCTTTTCCCGGAGACCGTGTATATTGTCTTCCTCGCAGTGCTATCTCGGCAGGATCAGGGAAAACCCACCGCGGACGAACGTCAGGCAAGACTCGTCCGGAATGCGTCACTAGTAACACTACTGGCGGTCTGCGGGAAAGTGGCCATGAATTTGGTGCATATTACTACCTCCACAGTGAGACACGAAAAAATGCTCGCTGCTTATCATTTGGCTTGGGGGCCGGATTGTTTGACCTACCATTTGCGCAACGCAGGAGATATTCTTTCCAGTTTTTGCAGTGCAATCGCTGTCTGGGTTCTCTATAAAGGCTTGTCGATTGCGAACAGTGCATTCCTGAAGTCATGTGATTGAGCAACCCGGCGCCTCTGTACCGCGCAACAATTAATCGTAATAGCACTACCCAAATAAGCGGCCGCTATGCAGGCAGCCGCCCCTTTGGTAACTCAACCTTACTGAATGACCAGCGTAAAGCTGGTTTGCGCGGTAATGGAGGACGTGACCGAGTCCACGCCTGTCAGCGTGACGGTGTAGCTTCCCTTGGCAGGATTGGCGGGAACAGTAGTGGAAGGCATCTTGTTGCTGCTGCCGCAAGACGACAGCGCCAGAGCCGCAACAAACAGCACAATCAGCCCGGCCATTCCTCTCAACTTCCGCGAACGCCTGCCCATGAATCCCGCCAGAAGCAATCCGGCAAAAGCCACGCCCAGCGGCGCGGGATTCGGAGTGTTATTCCGGGATGACTTCGTCCCCGTCAGCGTCTGCACCGCCGTAACTCCAACGGGAGAACCGGCATAACAATCCCCGGCGTTGGTATCGAACATAAGTGCTATTTGCACTGGGGTGGTTCCGGTCACCGCTGTCTCCGCATAGTGATTACTGATCTGAGCGGCATCGACGCAGAGATTTGCCAGAGCGGAACTGGCCGTGCTAACGCTGATCAGCACTGTGCCTGTGTAACCGCTGGTCCCAGGATTGATCGTGACGAACTCGTTTCCTGACGTTCCCTGGGTTACAGTTAGCGTGCCAGGGCTTGGCGCCATTGTAAAGCTGCCCGTGCCGGAGCTGGTGGTCGCAATAGTTACAGTTGCGCCGCCAATGGACGTCTGATGCGTCGCGTCACCTCCATATTGGGCGACGATAGAATATGAGCCCATGGCGGAGAAGGATGTTGAGTAGACGTAGTTGCCACTCGCGGTAAGAGTCTCGGTAAACGGTGTGCCGCCGTTCACAGTCAACGTTATAGTTCCGCTGGGAACTGTCGAACCAATGGTGGAGGCGACGGAGATGGTGAAGGTGATGGTTGCATTCACCGCTGGGCTGGCGGGCGATACGGCGATCTTGGTCGCGGTAGGGATGAGTGTGCCAGCGGAACCGGCAGGCCATGCTGCCAGCAAATTGGTCAGATTCACCGATCCCAGTCCCGTGGCCTCGTCGTAGCCGGCGGTGGTTGGATACTCAGATGTGCCCGCGCTGGAGCAATAAGTCGTTCCGGCGAGGCATTCGTTTCCAACCCCAGCCGTGCCACTGCCGCTGCCTGCCGTGATGTCGTAGAAGGCGGAGCTATACGTGGCGCTGTTTGAGGCTAGAGTGTAAAGCGTGGGATTAATCAGCCCCTGTCCGCCGGTATTGTTCTTCACCTGATTGATGATGGCCACCATGCCGGCGAAGATTGGCGCGGCAAAGCTGGTGCCGCCGGCAATGTTGAAATACCCTGTAACGTCGTCATAGAATTGGTCGTTGCCGCAACTGGCCTTCTGTAACAAGGCGCCTGAACTTGACGTCGCCCAGTCACTCGTGTCACTGGTGCAGTAAAGATAGCCGGGGTTATTCGGCGAAGAGTACAAGGAGATATCGGGTACAAGGCGCATTGTGCCGGTGGGAATGCCGGTGACACCGGTCTGCCAGCTCGGCCTGGAGATTACCGTGCTGACGCCTCCGCCGGTCGATGAGAGCGCCATTTGCCAGCCATACTTTGCGCCGAATGATGCGGAGTCGTCGTTCCATGCCACTTCTGGGATATGCGATAACACGGTGTTCAACGAAATGCCCGAGCTGCCCGCGGCTGACCAATAAGCGCCCACCTGATTGTCCGCATTCGTAATCTCAGTGCCGCCCACTCCGGTGACATACGCGCTGCTGGCCGGGTAGTTGACGGTTATTACCTCATCGCTGGCGACGGGAGCGGTGTCGTTACTGTTCCCGTATTCCCCGTAGCAAGCCGTGGAGCCTTGATCGCCCGAGGAAGCGATGATGGATTGTCCCTGGGTCGTACTCTGCTCAATCTGGGACTCCATCGACTTAAGTTCCGACGAGCTGTTTCCGGCTTCGCAAGCCCCATAGCTGATGCTGAGAACGTTGCCAATCTTCTGGTCAACCGCGTATGTAAGCGAGTCAAAGACGCCATAGTTGGTGTTGCTGCCTGTATAAACGAAAACGATGGTCGCGCCAGGGGCAATAGCGCCGGACCACTCCAAGTCAAGATCGGACTCGCCCTCGTCCCCGTCAGCGAATATCTTTGGAGTTCCCGTGTTCGGCATCAGCACCGTTGCGGGAGGATTTGTTGCAAGCCCTGCCGCGCCCTGGAAGTTTGTGATGTCACTCGTCGAAACTGCCGACTGGCCCATGATGGCAATCGTTTGCCCAGCGCCAGTGTCGCCGGATGGAATACCGTAGGCGGTTTTGATGTCCCCAGGAGCGAACAAAACGAATGTGCCGGAGGAGGAGGTAACGGTGTAATCCGGCCGGGTGCCGCGGATATGCATGGACTTGGGCCGGAAGTCATGCAGGTTGCGAACCGCCAGAACGACGGAAGCCAGCGTCGCAGGTACACTCAACTCCGTCGACGGCGCCATGTGCCGCTTGCCTTGCACATTGTAGTAGTGCATCTCGGTTGAAAAGGCAGCCTCCACCTGGCGCACTGTGCCGGAGAAGCGAATCATATTGCGGCTGCGCGCCACGGAATCAACCGTAAAACCCTGCTGCTGGAGCCAACTTGTCACTTTGGCCAGATCGGCATCCGCCATGCCAAAGCGGGCGGCGAACTCGTCCGGCGTCAGCCACTGGTGATAGAGCGGCGAGGAGGGATCCTGCTGCGCTGCGATCAACTCTTGCAGATTGGTCTCCTGCTCCGCTGAGCGGCTGAAGACGATGCTGATTCCATTCAGTATCGTCTCCGCGGGCACGCGTCCGGCGTCGAACTGCGGCTGCGCCATCGGATGCAGCGATCCCCTCAGCGTCGCTTGCTCTGTATTGGTTATCTCCGAGGTGATGCGAGGAGCCGGCGACTGCGCGCCGAGCTGTGATGCAACCATTGCGCAGGCAGCGATCCAGCCGCAAGCCAAAAGACGATATTGCCATGAAAGCGCAAACAGTATCTTCATTGCCAACCTCGATTGTGAAAAGCTCGAATAACGAGCATACACGTTCAACGCAGCAGGTAACCTGATCGATTGCGTGCCCTGCCAGTGTAAATCCGGAGATGCATTTTGTCTGCCGTCGAAGATTGGTAGAGAAAAACTGGCAAGCCAGAGCGGGAAATGCAAATGCCACCGCACGCCGGCTTTTCCCGGATGCGGTGGCTATCGCCCCACTTATAGACTCCATATCTGAAATATAGTTGTGGTCAGACGAGACCGTTTTTGTGAGGAACTCCGTCAGGCGCTCACCAACTCCAGCGCCGCCCTGCCCTTGCGCGGCGGAAGAAAGCTCTCCGCCCGCCATGCGATGGCCAGCTTCTCCCGGTCGAGCAGCTTGCGAATCTGCCCGCGCGCGTGCTCGGCCCACGGTCCGCCCTTGTCCAGCCGCGCATAAGCCTGCCAGTGCCTGAGAGCCGACCGTCCCTCGCTGCGCCGTTCATAGGCCAGAGCCAAGTTGTAATGCGCATCCGCGTAGCCTGGAGCCAGTTCCACCGCCCGCCGGTAAGCAGCTACAGACTCCGCAGGCCGCTGCAACTCGTCCAGCACGTTGCCCAGGTCGAAGAACGCCAGCACATATGTCGGGTCAATCTCCGTCGCCCTCCGGTAAAGCTGCTCCGCCCAGCCAAACTCGCGCAGATGAAAGTGAATCGTTCCCAGGTTGATCCACGCCGGCGCAAACTCCGGATACCGCTCCATGATCTGCTGATAAGCCTGGATGGCGCGAATCTTCTCGCCCGCCTCCTCAGCCTGCACTGCCGCCAGAAACAGTTCCTGAACGCCCTGCCCCACCTGAGAACCCGGCGAGCGCAGCAACAACGGTTCCGAGCTAACCGACATTCCGCAGCCATCCTCCAGCCGCTCGAAGTCGAAGAGCAGTTGCCGACGAATCGGATCCACCATCGCTCCGCAGTGACGGAAGGCCAGCCGCCGCGTACCCGTCCTCACCAGGCTTGCCTCCAGCAGCGGATTCGCCATCCCCGCCACCGCCTTCATCGCCACAATCGAGTGCCGGATCGACGCCACAGGCACAGATTCCTCCCGCAGCACGCGCAAAATACGCAACTGCCCCAGATCCTGGAAGCTGTAGCTCTGTTGTTGGGGAATAATTCCTGCCCGCTCCCATCCCTGCAACTGGCGGGAGCCGATCTGTAGGATGCGCAACACGTCCTGACGGCTATAGCTGGTCACTCTTCGCTGCTCCCCTTGAGTACTACGTTAAGGCCGCTCCGGTTAGGCTGTGCGATCGAATGCACTCTCGTAATTCGGAGTTTCATCCCGCCCTCACACGCTCGGCTCATCAAACAAGTAGCTGAGAAACCACTCTTGCTTGAATTATGCCAAAAGTCAGGGTGGATAAGCAGACCGGAACTCCTACCGCAAGATAAAATTACGTGCAGAACCCGTGCCGATTTTGGTTCAATTTTTGCCGAGCGTCTTTCGGTCTGTGGAAAACGCAGGAGAAATGCATCTATTCCGGCATAACTGCCATAAAACCCTGTTACTCGCGGAGATGGTCACCTGGCAACAGAATCGGACATCTAAGACAATTACTGAGACAGCAGAGATTTCAGCCTCTGAATGAACTTGAATTCCTGACAATTGTCGGCGGCGTGCCTCTGGTAATTTTCCATATTGCGATAAGCGGATATCCATCACAACCATCAGCCCGGAATTAAGCTTTGTCGGCCCTGCGTAGATCCGGAGAGTGGCAAGACGCGATCTGTACAGCCACATCAACTCCAATGGCAATCCATTTCGCGGTACAATCTAGGCAGAGTCGGGGCGTAGCGCAGCCTGGTAGCGCATCTGCTTTGGGAGCAGAGGGTC
>CAYOYX010000141.1:0-5850 GCA_964408275.1 uncultured Occallatibacter sp. | reverse complement strand
CGAAGGCTACAACTTAGCTTATTAACTTAGCGCTTATGCCCCCTACCCCCTCCTAAATTTTCAATACCTTGCCGTTAATTATCTGGTAAACATCGAATATTTGGTCAAGTTGCAGTAAGAATGCGACTTCCGGCGCTTCGCCGGAGTGAGTATGATTGGAATGCGGGTTGGCGCGGATTGGAACGAGATAGATGGACGTATTAAAACAACTTTTCGAGCAGCATTTTCGGTTGCCCGCTGACGAGGCTCAGCCGCTGCAAGGGCAGCTTGGCGGCTCGGGACGCGCGATCATGCGGCTGACCGTCGGAGCTTTCAGCGCCATCGGCGTGGTCTATTCCGTGCGCGAAGAAAATGCAGCGTTCATCGAATTCTCGCGGCATTTTCGCAAGCATGGATTGCCGGTGCCTGAGATTTATGCGGAGGATTTGAACGCGGGCGCATACCTCGAAGAAGACCTTGGCGACATAACGCTCTTTGAATTTCTCGGTATGCATCGAACTGGCGAGATGATTGCGCCAGAGGCGAAGGAAGCCTATCGCAAAGTCGTGGCCGCGCTGCCGCGCTTTCAAGTCGAGGCGGGCCGCGATTTGAATTACAAGCTCTGCTATCCGCGCGCGAGCTTTGATCGCCAGTCGATTGCATGGGACTTGAATTACTTCAAATATTATTTTCTGCGTCTCGCGGGGTTGCCCTTCAACGAGCAGGCTTTGGAGGATGACTTCAGCAAGCTGACGAAATTTTTGCTGGCTGCGGAGCGGGATTACTTTCTTTATCGGGATTTTCAATCGCGCAATGTGATGCTGCGCGATGGTCAGCCATTTTTTCTTGACTACCAGGGAGGACGCAAAGGCGCGCTGCAATATGACATTGCCTCGCTGCTCTATGACGGCAAGGCCGATCTGCCGCCGGAGATGCGCCAGGAACTGCTTGATTACTACCTCGAATGCCTTGGCAGTCATATTGCGGTTGATCGCGCGGCCTTCATGGAGCACTATTACGCGTACGTGTATGTGCGCATCCTACAGGCGCTAGGAGCTTACGGCTTTCGCGGATTTTATGAGCGCAAGGCACATTTTTTGCAGAGCGTGCCGTATGCGTTGAAGAATCTGCGCTGGCTGGCTGCAAACGTCAAGCTGCCCATTGCGCTGCCCGCGCTGATGGATGCGCTTGAAAGAATTTCGGCATCGGAGAAGTTGCAGGGGATTGTCGCGAGCGCCGACAGCTTGACGGTGAGGGTCTTCAGCTTCAGCTTTCATCGCGAGATGCCCGCCGACGAATCCGGCAATGGCGGCGGATTTGTCTTCGATGCGCGCAGCCTTCCGAATCCGGGGCGCGAACTGCAGTACCGCTCATTGACCGGAAAGGACGCGGCGGTGATTGAATATCTCAATCGCGCGGCGAGTGTGCATCAGTATCTTGCCAATGCGCAGTCGCTGGTGGATGCGAGCGTGAGTAGTTATCAGAGCCGCAGCTTCAAAGACCTGATGGTCTCCTTCGGCTGCACCGGCGGGCAGCATCGCTCAGTGTATCTGGCGGAACAGTTGGCGAAGCATCTGCGCGCGAGTGGTGTTGTGGTTGTCCTCCGGCATATTGAATTGGAGAAGATGGGCCGATGAAGGCGATGATTCTTGCTGCCGGACTTGGCACGCGGCTGCGTCCGCTCACGGACGACCGGCCCAAGGCGCTGGTAGAAGTAGCCGGACGGACTCTGCTGGAGATTGCGCTTGCGCGGCTGCGCGGCTGCGGCGTCAGCGAGGTGATCGTCAACGCGCATCACTTCGCGGAGATGATCGCCGATTATTTGAAGGCTCACGACAACTTCGGAATGCGGATTGAAATCTCGCGCGAGTGTGATTTGCTCGATACAGGCGGCGGTTTGAAGAAGGCTGCGCATTTTTTCACTGACTCAAATGAACCATTCATTCTGCATAACGTCGATGTGATCAGCACGATTGATCTGGGGCGCATGATGCGCTTTCTTGCGGAGCGGAACGCTCTGGCTACTCTGGCCGTGCAAGAGCGGGATAGTTCGCGGCAATTGCTCTTCGACGAACACGGATTGCTCTGCGGGCGACGTGCCGGACGCGATGCGGAGGCTGAGTTAGTGCGGCCTGCAGCAGGGACGCAGGAGTTGGCATTTTCAGGCATTCACGTGATCTCGCCGCGCATCTTCGTGATGATGAGCGAGGAGGGCGCGTTCTCGATCATTGATGTTTATCTGCGTCTCGCGGCGCAGGGAGAAAAAATCATCGCCTTTCGCGCGGATGATTGTTATTGGCGCGATCTGGGAAGGCCGGAGAGCATCGTGCAAGCAGAGCATGATTTGGAAATCTCTGCCCGATGGTCATGATGCGACGGCAAAGCCGGCACCTCGGATACCCCCACCCATATTTTGTAGGGAAATTCCTTTGTTTCATGAGGTTACAGGGAGGGTTGCGCTGTAAAATCGTCAAAACAAAGAAGTTCCCTGCAAAATCGTCCAGGATAAGGAGTTACGGGGACAGTGGACAGTGGACAGTGGTCAGTGGACAGGAAAAGCACGGAAGTTTGGTTGGTGGTCATGCATTGATTGTGCGCGCCGGAAAGGAAATAATGTGCAAAGGACTGGCCGTCCAGGCAGACGCGCTTCGCGTATGGGGTTCGTGGTCTCCCCGATCCCCAAAAACGATGGACATGGGGCACCCGGGCAACCCGCCCGTTCAATCCTTATGGCCTTTTTCAAACCAAGTAAACGGATTCATCGCTCGAAGCCAATCTGCAATAAAACCAAAAATAAACTGTCTACCTATCCTACTCGAACGCAATCTGTTAAATTTCAACCATGTCCCACAAAGCCAAATCGCGGGTATCAACAGTAATCCTATATCGAATAGAAATTCTATCGGTGTTAAATTAAGAAAATTATAGTTAGCAAAATACCAGTGACCATCTCTCAAGACAAAATCAATATTTCTTTCATCTTCAAACTTTTGTTCATTCGAACTTCCCATCGATGTGTTGAAAATAACATGAACAGGAACATTTGCCATCGTTCCTGATATTTGAATTGGACCTTTTTTGATCAATGCAATCTTATATTGTCCCTTAAAATGCTGTATCTGATCGTTGAGATTTACTTTGGGAAATAATGGATCCAACAAGTCTTGTGGATTCACATTGGAAACAAGCCTATTCATTTGAAGCTCAATTTGCTTCTCACTAGAGATTTCAACTGCTACTCTCTGGTCAATCTGCGCAATTAACGCTAGCGAATTTATCGCTAGAATTGATATTACTATCATGTTTTTCAAAACAAATACTCCTCCATTTTATGAACTATTTTTGGTATTTTCCGCTCATCCACAATAAAACTGCGATGGACGGGCACAGCTTCTCCATGAGCAGGAAATTCTTTCGGTCTGATGAGCGGGCCAGCAGTCGGGTCATGCTGATTATTTTATCTTTACATTACAGCCGGCGCAGTCGATTTGTTCCGAATGGAAAAAACTCAGTCGTGTGTCGCACACGGGGCAGCGATAGATGGCGAGAGTGACCGCAAAGGCGGCCGTGAAGAGTCCCAGACTGATCGTCATCGCCATGAAGGATAGGCCGCTCAATAGAATGCCGGCAGAAAACGCAATCGCGAAGAGCACAATTCCAATCACCACCCATACAACCGCTGCTCTGAATAGAAACTGGCAGATGCGGAAGCGAAAATCAACGCTCTGGATGATTTCATCCTGAGAGAGAGAGCGTGCCGTAGAGTGGTTCGTTTGTGGCTGCATGATGAAATCTCGGAATTCCGATCCAATTCAGGAAACAGCGGCCAGGGATCGAAATCACCGACCACTGACCACTGTTCACTGACGACTATATTACAGGCCCTTCTTGACGAGGAAACTGATCAGATCGACGACGCGGCTGGAGTAGCCCCACTCGTTGTCATACCAGCTCAGCACCTTGACGCTGTTGCCGACGACCTTGGTCAGCGGCAGATCAACGATGGAGGAGAGCGCGTTGCCTTTGTAGTCGGAGCTGACCAGCAGGTTGGAGTCGACGCCCAAAATGCCCTTGAGCGCTCCTGCGGAGGCTGCGGTGAAGGCGGCGTTCAAGGCTTCAACGGTGGTGGGCTTCTCGGCGATATAGGTCAGATCGACGATGGAGACGTTGGGCGTGGGGACGCGGATGGCAAAGCCGTCCAGCTTGCCGGCGGTCTCCGGGATGACCAGCTTGAGGGCCTTGGCGGCACCGGTGGAACTGGGAATCATGCTGAGGGCGGCGGCGCGGGCGCGGCGCAGATCCTTGTGCGGGAAGTCGAGGATGACCTGGTCGTTGGTGTAGCTGTGGATGGTGGTCATGATGCCGCTGACCAGGCCTGTGGTTTCCAGGATGACCTTGACGACCGGCGCGAGGCAGTTGGTGGTGCAACTGGCATTCGAGAGAACGTTGTGCTTGGCGGGATCGTACTTGTCTTGATTGACGCCGAGCACGAGGGTCAGGTCTTCGTTGGTGGCCGGAGCCGAGATGATGACCTTCTTGACGGTCGCGCCGAGGTGAGCCTTGGCTTTGGCGGCGTCGGTGAAGTGGCCGGTGGACTCGACGACGATCTGCGCGCCGACTTCGGCCCAGGGCAGCTTGGCGGGGTCGCGCTCGGCCCAGACCTTGATCTTTTTGCCGTCGACGCTGATGAAGTCGTCGCCGCTCGAGATCTCGTTCTTCAGATTGCCGAGGATCGAGTCGTACTTGAGCAGGTGAGCGAGGATCGCCGGGCTTGTCAAGTCGTTGACGGCGACAAAATCAATCTCTTTGTTGCCAAGGGCGGCGCGCAAAACATTGCGGCCGATGCGGCCGAAGCCGTTGATGCCAACCTTTACTGCCATGAGTTTCTTCTCCTTGTTGTAGCCGATGCGGCTTTGGTTATGAGCTGGTTGCGGATTGTTGCTGCTCATTCGAGTCGGGCGGCTGGGGGCTCCCAGCGGGCAATTCCACCAAACTCTTGATGGTAACATTCAGGTCTGCGGTTACGAAGTCTAAAGGGCGCATTTCCGCGCGTTTTTTTGCGGAAGCTATCGCATCTTTAGTGTGCCGTTCCCGATATAGGATCGTATGTGACGGCGTGCACACAATTTGCGGAGCTGTCGGCCCTGGCTTGTTCACGCTGCCTCAGGCGGTCTTAGGTAGCGTTAACAGGCCCTAGTATGGTATTCCGTTATCAAGACGCACCTTTTGAAGGACACATGAGCAGACGTTCCAGACGCACCACGAATATCTCTGAATCCACGGGCAAGATCGGCCAGGAACTCCCATCGAATCAACCGCGGCCGCTGGTGCCGCTCTACCCGGACGATCCTCCGGCCACTGCGCAGGCGCTCGTCGGGCAAGCGCAACGTCAGCCTGTCGTGCAATTGCAGGCGGCGGCGCGTCCGGCAAAGCCTGAACGGCAGCCGAAGCTGGACCGGCAGTCTGGTCAACAGCCCTCTGCGAAACAGCAGCGGCCCTCGAAGCCGGAGTGGAATGAACCGCCAGACTCGGGGCGCTTTGAGCTGGAAACGCAGCCGGAGATGCCTTCCGCGCCCTCGCGTGAGCCGCTGGCAGCCGAGCGCTCGCCGCAGTCTCCCAAGGGCTACGTGGTGCTGGCCATCGGATTGCCCGGCTCCGGCAAGACCACATGGTTCCGGCGGCGCGGCGTTACGCCGTTGTCCAGCGACCTGCTGCGCAATATATTGTTTGACGACGTGGAGGAGCAGCGCTATCAGGGTCTGGTCTTCTCAACACTGCGGTCGCTCTTGCGGGCGCGGCTGATCGCGCATATGCCGTGGAATTACGTGGACGCCACCAACCTCTCCAGCCATGAGCGCAGCCAGTGGATCA
>CAYOYX010000140.1:0-5987 GCA_964408275.1 uncultured Occallatibacter sp. | reverse complement strand
TGCGCGAAGGCACGCAGGGCGTTTCGCGTTCGACTTATTCCTTCCGGCATACCTAGCCGCCCACTACTCCCCTGGCACCCCACCCGCGAACAAGCACTCGACGCTGAGAGTCAACCAGCCCAGGACCATCGAGCTAACGAGGAAGGAGCCAACTCAACTTTGCCCCGCTCGTGCCTGCTTCGCCACCAAATGATGAGGCGTTCCCAGGACAACCTCTGAAGGAAGATACCGGCGCTGTTCGCCGCACAGAGGGCAGACGACCACAATGGACTGAAAAGGAAATTCAAGCACACCGGCAGGCACGTCCCGCCGGCATCGTTTGCACTCCACCACGAACAGCTTTCGTCCCTGAATTCCGAAGGACATCAGAATCAGCATAGGCGAACGCATGGCGAAGATCCAGAGGAAGCAACCCCGGCTATCAGGCCGGGGTTTTCGCGCGCTGAACGCGGATGAAACCTACCAGCCGCCGCCCGCTGCGCGCCTGGGAGCAATAGAACAGCCAACCAGCACTTTGAATTCGCCACCAGTGTCAATGTTAGGTCTACCCCTATCGGTAAGTCTCACTTGATTGGGAGCACCGGGAATGCCCGATTCTGCGGTACACCGGGAAACCTCGCGAAGCTGACTCTCGCCCCAGGGGTAACGGTGTCTCCGTAAAAGCTGTCTCGATGGAAAAATACCTGCTTGCCGTCGTCCGCAGCTATAAAACCCCATTTCCCGCGACCGCGTCCACTATAGGAATCAATCGTGCCCAAGTGCCTCTCGGCCGTTGAATAGCATAGCTTGGCGCACATCTCCACCAGACTGTCAGCTGAAGGTCGCTGTGCCGGGTCCTTTTGGAGACAACTCGTCACAATGTCCCACAGACCCCCAGTCAAGGGTTGAAACTGATCCTTTGCAACGAAGAGCGCAGGCTGCACAGGCAAGACTGCAGCAACGATTGCAGGCACCGCTCTTAAGCCCTGGCCGAATGGAAGCTTTCCACTGACCAACTGATAAAGAATTGCTCCTAGCGCCCAAATATCGGCAGGGCGTGCTGCACCCCGTGGATCAAGGACCATCTCCGGAGCCATGTAAGGTAATGCGCCCATGACGGTCTGCGATCCCGTGATGGAGTCATTGTCTTTAAACGCATCGGCAATTTCCTCCTCAGCCATCTTTGCGATCCCAAAGTCCGTGATCTTCACGGATGTCAGACTCGGATCGCCGCTCACCATGATATTGCTTGGCTTCAGATCTCGATGAAATACACCAGCGCGATGCGATGCTGCGACCCCTTTCGACAAGTGATGAATAAGGTGCGCAGCCAGGTGTGGATCGAGCAGCCCAAACCGTTTATCAAGGCACTCCGAAAGCGTGCCACCCTCGATGAATTCTTCTATCAGGTAGCCTTTAGTCCCGAGATCAAAGTAGTCAAACGTTGCAGCAACGTTTGCATGCGTTATTCGGGCGCTCACTTGAGCGCTTCGTTCAAATCTCTTTTCCGCAGAAACAGTTTTTGGCACTTTGAGGGCTACATGGCGGTTGAAGACTGAATCCTCAGCGAGGTAAACCTGCTGCATACCGCCCTCATTGAGATACCGAATAATTCTGTATCGGTCAATGAGTTTGTCGCCGGGTGATTGAAGATGTGTACTCATAAAACGACCCCAGGGTGAGACACGTTGAATGGCGCAAATGTGCGGCTCGCGCCCAGAACTGGCGCACCGATAGTGATTACACATGAATCGGGCAGTTCTTCGCCAACGACTGCGCGTCGATTGTTGATGTACACATTTCCACTGACTGATTCGATCTTGAATAGCAACCCGTCGTACTTGATGGCGGTCGCTCCGACGCCGGGTATGCTCAAACTGATCGATTTCCCCGGCTTGGAAAGCTCATGCATTTGACCATAGGTCACAACCGCTCGATGTTTGCCGTACAGGAGCCGCCTCCCAAGCAAATCGCGTATCTCGCTCATAAGGGGTCTATCTGACGGAGAGACGCTAAGAGTTTTGTCAAGGAGTGCCACGACCTCGGTCGGAAGCGAGAGCGAACAACCAGAAAAACTCGGAAAAGCTGTACTGTAGGGAGGTGTTTGACGAAACACGGACAGCATGGCACCGCCTTCCGCAATAACCCGCGCTGTTACACCAAACGCAAAAATATCAATCGCAGGCGACAGTTTTATGGGTGCCGTGACGTAGAGTTCAGGCGCGAGATAGCACATCGTTCCACGAGCGTCGATTGTAACTGCATCAACGCCCATCTTGGACGTTAGTCCAAAATCAAGAATCTTGACCACCCCTTCTCCATCTAGCCGAATGTTGCTTGGCTTGATATCTCGATGGATTTTTCCTGCCTTGTGGATGTCAGCGATTCCGCAGGCTATTTGGTAGAGAACGCGAATGAAGTCGTGAGCTGGATCGGAGCCACTTTGATAGTCTTTGACAGTCGGTCCTGGCACGAATTCTTGGACCAAGCCAATCCCGACTCCTTTTGGTGGCCGAACGGTGTCATACAGCTGAGCTACGTGCCTTGAACGTACGCTCTGGATCGCAGTAAGCTCTTTGCGAAGCGCTACCGTGTCCCCTGAGTCTACCAATACTTTTATTGCTACCTGGCGATTGAGGTAGGTGTCGCGACATACATACACATCACCCTGCCCCCCTGGGAGCTTTGGTCCTTCGTAAACGTATCTTGGCGGCAGTGTGAAGGGAAAAGCCATCAACTACTCGCCTTTCTCCTGCGGACTTTCCGTCGCGGCGTTCTGTCCTGGGTTCACATTACTCAGTGCCGCCGTGTTCTCCGAGGCGGCCAGAGGTACTTCAATCCGATCCGAAAGAGGCTCTACGGCGTCATTCTGTTTCGGAGTTACTTCATTCGGATGGACACTCTGAAATTGCTGCTCTCTAGGCTCTTGGTCAACAATTTCGATCTTCAGACTACTCTGAACGGCTGCAGGATCCTTAGGCGGCTGCGAGGACCTTTGCGAAGTGGATTGTCCTTTTGATCGTCCCGGCCTTGATCGCCGCGTTCGGGACTCGTCAGTGAAGCTAGGCACAGTGCGTTGTACAGATGGAATGGACACCACCTCTTTTTGCTGAATAGGAATTTCGATTTTTGCGGCTGAGTCCCAGACTTCCAGGTAATCACCAGAAAGCCAGGCAGATGGCTTCAGATGTTCTGGGCGGAATGGTGAAGTAGAGATGGCAGAGGCGTTATCTGTTCCACCGCACCAGCGCGACAGTTGCAAAAGACGAGTGACAAGAACTAGCGGAGTTGGTGCAGAGACGGCGATTTGCTTTAAAGTACCTGGATTCATGCTGTAGCCGTGAACGCCGTCGGAGGTGAGCAGGTAAATCGAATCGCGATTGATCCTAATTAACCGGGGTTCGATTTCGACACCAATGCCGACGAATTGGGCCAATTGAGAAGCAAATGTATCCCATCCGGAGCGAGCGGGCGCCAATTCCTTGAGTTTGTCGAGTTCACCGGCAATCGTGTCATCTGTAGTTACCTGTTTGAATTCCTTGCCGCGAGCCAATTCATAGATTCTGCTATCTCCTACATTTACGGCCCAGGATTCGTGCAAGAACTCGACAATAGCTGTCAGCGTTGTTCCGCCTCGCTCGCGATACCGGGCGTTGACGCTTGTATTTGCGGCAAACGCAGCTGAACGGACCCTATCTTCCGGGGAGACGACCGAAGGCTGGACAAGCTGTTGAAGGAATGCTGACGTAGCGATTTCGGCACATCGCGACCCATCCGCCATCCCTCCCATTCCATCGCAGATGAGGAAGCAGGCAAAAGAACGCTCTGGCCTATCTAATGCGGTAAACCTAGAGATAATCGCTCGATCTTGGTTCTCGGATCGCACGTCCCCGATAGTTGTTCCAACCGAGGCCCCCAGTTCGGGGACATCCGCGACGACGAACGGCTTGAGTGGCCTCTCAAGCCATCTTGCTAAAAATTCTGGAGACAATGTGCCCTCGGAACCTACAATTGACTGCTCACGGACCGCGAAGCGACAGAAAACCTCGGCTTTGCTCCAGCCCGCTTCATATGGAGCAATTTTACAGCAAACTGCAAGTTGTCCATCTCTTCTGTTCCCTCAAACAGGACAAATCCAACCACGGAACCAGACGACCAATTCCACAGCAAGCGAGAAAACAGCGGCAAGTAGCCGAGGAGAGCCAACCTTCATCCATCTGGATGCCGCCTATCCAAATCAGGTATTCACCATCTTGGTGTAGGGGATGACAGGGAAAACGTGGGGGAATTGTCCCACATGGGTTCGCGCATCTGCGCATCGAGAGTGATTCTAGACTACAGAGGTGTGCCTGAGATCATGATGCGAAGCAACGGGCAGTTGAGCCATCGATGCGCAATACCGCGTGTCCTTTGCCGACGCGGTCGCTCACCGCCCGCCGCAACGTCGCTTGCCCTGTGGATGACAATTCGCCATATCTTCGCCTATACTCAGCCAATGAGTTTTGGGTTCCCGATCCTGGAGCGTAAACAGTTCGTGGTCACTTGCAAACGGTGCCGACGGGATGTCCCGGCAGGCGTGAAGGAGTTCCCATTCCAGCCCATCGTAGTGCCCTGCCCACTATGCGGGGAGCTGCGAAGGTATTTGCCCTCAGAAATGTTCCTGGGCCAGCCAAACAGCCTTGTATCTAAACAAGCACGTAGACGGGAAATCTGAGTGAATCAAAGCGATTCTGCCCTTGATGTTCAGGTCGAGACATCGAGTAACTCCGAGCCATTGTTGCGCACGTTGCCGACGCGGTCGCTCACCGGCCAGGCTTTCATACGCTCCGCGGCGTAGGGGCGCAGCAGGTCCACGGGCGGACGCGCCGGGTCTCCGGGGTCCAGCCAGCGATCATAGTCTTTCGGTTCCAGAATCACAGGCATCCGGTTGTGGATTGGCTCCATGAGCTGGTTGGGATCGGTGGTGAGGATGGCAAATGTCTCCAGCGGCGCGCCTTCCTTTGGGCGCCAGCTCTCCCACAAACCGGCGAAGGCAAACGGCTCGCCGGACGCGAGCGCAAAGGCGAATGGCCGTTTGGTCTTGGGATCGAGACGCTGCCACTCGTAGAACGCATCTGCGGGCACCAGGCAGCGGCGCTTCTTGAGCGCATCTCGATAGGCCGGCTTGGACGAGGCTTCTTCGGCGCGGGCGTTGATGGTGGCCGCGACCTGCTTTCCGTTATCACGAATATCTACGAGTTTCGCAATACTCGTGTGGCCCATCAGGAAAAAGACATAGCTGACTCCAAGGAAGCTGAGCGGAATCTGATTGGTTGGATAGGCGGGCTGAAGAAGCTGATCGACGCGGAATCCTGATGTGTGCGATTATGGCTACCCAATCAACGATGGGTTAAGATCCATGAAACAATTCATGCGAGAGGGCGACGGCGGTCAGTTCCGGGGTTGTGAGCCGCATCGCTGTTCAGCACGACCAGAACCGCGACTACGAGCGGGTTTTAACTGAACCTTACGCGCTTGACGGCTCGCCGGAAATCTAGGCCGGACATTTCGACGCAGAAGCACATCTCCGCCAGACGGGAAAGCATACGGTCGCCGATGCGCTCTCCGAGAGTGGGCTCGCGCGCTGCGCTAGGGCCGCGCAAGAACCAGATTATCCGACCGATTCCATAGAGCCTCAAAATCGGCGGAAAACGCCGTTACCGCATCGGGCGACTGAATGTAGAATACGTCGTTGTCCTGATCTTCCAGCCCAGCCCGCGACCAATTGGCCGAGCCGGTACGGATAAAGCTACTGTCCACCGCATAGCTCTTCAAGTGCATCAAATCTCGGCTGGCCTTCACTCTCACATCAACCCCAGCGGCTACGAGAATGGCGCTCGTGGTCTCATGGCCGTATGCCCTCGATTGTTCCTGTGCATACTGTTCAGCATCGCGGTAAACGCGGACCCGCACCCCTTGCCGCGCCTTGTTTGCAAGCAACTCCGCAATCTCTTTATCTGTGAAGGCGT
>CAYOYX010000139.1:0-6011 GCA_964408275.1 uncultured Occallatibacter sp. | reverse complement strand
CGATCTTGACGGGCTGGCCCATTTCGAGGACAATCACCTCTCCGCCCTTGCCGATCGAGAATGCCTGCAAAACCAGTTGGGCTGCCTCTGGAATGGTCATAAAATAACGGGTCATCTCCGGATGCGTGACTGTTACCGGGCCGCCAGCCGCGATTTGTTCCTTGAAGATTGGTACAACGCTTCCGTTGCTTCCGAGTACGTTTCCAAAGCGCACCGCTACAAATTTTGTGCCGCCTTCCGCCTGAAGAGCGCGAATCAACAACTCTGCCGTGCGCTTCGTTACCCCCATCATGCTCGTCGGCCGAACCGCTTTATCCGTGGAGATCATGACAAAATCGTCGACGCCATGCTCCATCGCCGCGCGGGCAACATTCCAGGTGCCGAAGATATTAGTCTCGACGGCTGCAAAAATATGCCTCTCCATCATCGGAACATGCTTGTAGGCGGCCGCATGATACAAAACCGACGGGTGATAGTGTTGCATAACCCGTTTCAGAGCGCCACGGCTGCTAATGCTGCCAATCTCCGGGTGAAACGCTATGTTTGGAAAACTTCTGGCCATCTCCCTGTCAAGATGAAACAAAGGAGTCTCAGCTTCATCGAAGCCCACTATTGCAAGCGGACGGAAGGCCGCGATCTGCCGGCAAATCTCTGATCCGATAGAACCGGCCGCGCCCGTCACCATCACTACCCGCCCTTGAATGCGCTCTCGAATCCGATCCAGGTCAAGATGCACGGGCTTTCTGCCCAGCAAATCTTCTACTGCTACTTCCCTGATCTGCTTGCCCAATTCCGTGCCTTGAATAAGTTCTCCGAGACTCGGAACCATCTTGTACTCCACCTTGGCATCGGTGGCCAGCTTCAAAATGCGCACCATTTGCGGTCCTGTCGCGGACGGAATCGCAATGAGCACTCGCTTGACGGCGTGCTTCTGCACTAACGCAGCAAGTGTTCTTCCTGTTCCTATCACTCGCTTGCCATCCAGCACTAGCCCAACTTTGCTCGGATCGTCATCCACTATGCCTACAACGTCGCACATCAGCGTGTGATTCTGACGCAACTCTCTCAGTAGCGCCAATCCTGCGTTTCCTGCGCCATAAATCAGCGCCTTGATCTGCTCGCCCTCGGCTCTGCTTCTGCTCCTGGCGACAAAAACTATGCGATAAAACAGCCTTCCCCCCAGTGTCAGCAAGCAGGAAATCAGCCAATCAAGAATGTACACCGAGCGTGGAATGCCCCACGGCCCCACTACAAAATATATGACCAGTCCGCCCAGTATCGATCCCGCGAAATTTGCTAAAACAATCCGCGCCGCATCGTAGACAGATGTATGCCTCCAGCTTCCCCGGCTTACCGAGCCAACAATAAATGTCGCGGATTTGACCGTTGCCCAGATGCACAGAGCACACTCCATCGAGTGGATGTATCGAGCAGGCAATGCCCCATCGAACCGCAACTCATATGCAAGGAATGCGGAGAGAGCAAATGCTGTCAAGTCCAAAGAACATCCAGTAAGAAGACGTAAGACTTGTTGAATCTTATGTTTTCGGGCAGTTCTAGATTCCGGAGACATTTCTTTCCTCCTGGTTTCCTTGCGCGGCGTTTCGCATTTTGAAGTTTCCGAACAATCTTCCAAAGTTGATGGCTTCACGTAGTTGACGCTCTCAAACAATAAGCTGTATCTGGACTCTCTGAATGGTTAGACGGCATTCGTCCCGTAAGGCTGACAAGCACCATTTGTAAACCGGCACTTACACCATGCATTCACTCCAAATCCTCCTCTCATGGCAGTCGAATGGCCGACATCTCAGCAACGACCGATCCGTTCAAATCTTGGTGCGCACACGATTCGATTCCAAATCGTTACGCATATCCGTGTTTTTCGAGATCGAGAAGATTGTATACCTGCTGATACGTCAATATCGTTTATTTTCTTCTCAAATATCAAACCTGCGTGACCTGGATCACATTTTACGAACTTTCCAAATTATCTTTTGAATTAAGTGGTTGGTTGCCAACAAAAGTGCTGCGGCATCGTTGTCCTAATAGCACTTGACAAATTTTGGACTTTGACTGGCTACGGGATAAAGGCTGGTGGAGGAGGCGGCATCCTGTAGCAATAAACCAGCAAATAATCTGGAAACTATGGGGCACTTCTATGGGCGGCTGCGCTGCCGCCAAGTTGCACCAGTGCAACAAGCCTGCATCTAATCCTTCACGCAAGGGGTTTGCATCTCATTTTCCTTGTGTAGTCACTGGCTCCAAATCCCCTGCGCTCACGTGGATTGCCGCATGCTGGTTGATTAAATCGACGGTCAGCACAAACTGCATATTGTTGTTCTTTCTCACAAGAATTCCTTCAAGCCCCTGCATCACACCGTTTGTCACACGAACTTTTTCGCCAATAACCAGATCGCGATACGGTTCGATCCTTTGCCTGCAGTAGTCAGTGCGCAGAAAATCAATCTCAGAATTCAGAACAGGGTCGTGGTCCCTGCCGTTTCCCACGATCTGGATCACTCCAGGAGATTGGAGAACTTTCGTCCGTTCCCTGGAATTGATGCGCACAAACAAATAGGCTGGAAACAGCGGCAGATTGATTTTCATCCGCTGCCGGTTCTTCCAAACCCGTACTACCTCATAGGTCGGGAGAAAGGACTCAATCTCCCGAATGTTCAGATGCTGCACGACAGACTTTTCGTGCTGCGGAACCGTGAAGACCGCGTGCCAGTTCCGATCGCTCGCCGGACTCATGATCTCTGGATTCAGGCGGGCCAGATCACTAAGTACTCGGTCTGTGTTCTGTGTGCTCACCCGATACCTCTCCTCCAGCCGGAACCACTCACAAGGAGATGAATGGTACGAACCGGTATGAGAAGTATAATCCTTACCTGTCGCTGGATGCCAAAACGCGCATAGCTCCGCTTTACTGACTTAGCAGAACGAGCCTGCACTCAGCACATCACCCTGATCATCCCTCGTCCATGCATCCTGCTTACTCAAACCCCAAATACGCCGGACACAGAACCGACCGCCCCGTAAATGCTCTCACGGGCGCCACCCTGAAACATACCCCAACCGAGGTAATGGTAACCTTCGCGGGGAAACTATCGGTTCCCGAACTTGTGTCTGATTATAAAGTAGCGCTGCCTGATCCGCAACCGCCAATCTATGAACATCAGATAAAACACATCTTCATTGTTATCTACAGCAAAGGTTTGGCTTGTTGCAAAGGAGTGAACATCACGTCATCAATCATTTTGCCGATATGCGCTATCCGCGAAGAACGCCGCCGCGCCAGCATCAGTTGGATAATATTCTCCTCATGACCATCGCTGCGCTTCTGAGAGGCGCCAAATGACCTTATGTGATTGAGACGCGCGCTGACCAAGTAAGACGAGTAACGGTTGGCGACGCTTCGGCTGAAGATTTGGTAGAAGCTATTTCGCTTTCCCCGGCGCATTCAAATCAATCAGCCCCTCTGGCAACGCCATCTCTACGCGCCGAGCTTCCAGATCAATCTTGCTCAGATAGCTCTTTGCGAAGGGGATGAGAACTTCGCCCGACGCGCCTTGCACCACCAGCAACGCTACTGGACCGGCAGTGCGGTCCACATCTTCGATCTCGCCTATTGCAACCGGATCTGCGCCAGCTACATCGATCAGCGCGCAGCCGATCAAATCGCCGGTGTAGACTTCATCCTCGCCGAGTGCGGCTCGCTCACTGCGGGGAATCGCGACGATCAGGCCATTGAGTTCTTCGGCAGCCGTAATCGAGTCAACACCGGCAAAGTGCAGCACGACGCCGCCCTTGTGCAGCCAGTGGTTGACGAGTTCGACTTCGCGCACGGGGGCGCACAGCAGCCAGAGCCGCTTGCGTTCGGCAAATTTTTCAGGGAAATCCGTGAGTAACTCGGCGTAGACTTCACCTTTGCGGCCTTGTGTGCGGCGAATCCTCGCCAGATGAACCCATTCTTCAGCCGCGCTCATCGCAGCCTCCTGGTCGAAGCCGGATGGACCGGCCTGCGGCCATCTCAGGCTTCGTTCTCTTCGAGGATGTCAAGCGTGTAGCGATGATGCAGCTTCATGCTGACAGCGCCCAAAATAGTGCGCATCGAGCGCGCGGTGCGCCCCTGCTTGCCAATGACTTTGCCGATGTCCTGCTGAGCGACGCGCAGCTTGAGAACCGTGTTCTCCTCGCGGCCCACGCTCTCCACTTCAACAGCTTCCGGCTCATCCACCAAGGCCCGCGCAATCCGGCGAACCAGTTCTTCCACTTCAACCATAGCGTTTTGGGTCATGCTCTTGCCCCTGACCTGTAGCGTTCAGGCATTCATTACCAGGAATGAACAATTTGGCTTGTGCGGGCATGGTAACTGCCGCAACCCAACGCCGTCAGCATAATAAGTGCGCGCCGTATCAAACTCCGGCACGCGAGGGGGGGGAGGCTAAGTATCAGGCCGCGACCGGCTGGGCCGCAGGGGAGGGGTTCAGTGCGACTAGTTTTGCGACAATGGGTGTCAGTTGCGCGCCCACGCCGCGCCAGTAGTCGACGCGCTCTCGCTTCAGATCGACGGTGGCTGGACTGGTGCGCGGGTTGTAGGTGCCGATGACCTCAATGGAACGGCCATTGCGGGCGCGGTCCTTCTCGATGACCACGATACGGTAGCAGGGCTGCTTGCGGGCGCCAAAGCGCGCCAGACGAATCATTACCACGGCGATACGGTTCCTTTCGACTTTCAATGCTCTGTTGTGCTTCTATCGATCCACGGACCAAGACACGTACTCTGTAACTCCAAGTCACGCAAGCGACAACACCTAAGTATCGCCGATAAAGGCGGTTTGAGGCAAATCAACTTTTACTGTTACAAGAAATTGTAACCTATATATGTCCCCAGAGGTAACATTAAGATAGAAAGCGGTTCATCCCTTCTCCGCCTCGGAGCGTTTTAACCATGGTTCGCGAATATCACAAGAGCTATTCGATCCGCCTTGACCGGGAGATGGAGGCGCTCATCTTCGGTCAAGCAGGCCTGCCGGTGGTTGCTTTTCCCACCAGCGGCGGTCGATTCTACGAGTTCGAGGATCACGGCATGATCGCTGCGCTCGCCGGCAAGATCGACGCGGGCCAGTTGCAGCTCTTCTGCATGGACTCGGTGGACGAGGAGAGCTGGTACAACCGCGTCGCCACGCCGCGCTGGCGCATCGCGCGTCACGGGCAATACGAGGAGTATGTCATTTACGAGGCGCTTCCACTGATCCGCGAGCGCAACCCCGATGCGAGTCTGCTTGCCTTCGGTTGCAGCTTCGGCGGCTACCACGCCGCCAACATCGCTCTGCGCCATCCCGACCTTTTCACCGGCTTTATCTCGCTCTCCGGCGCCTTTGACCTGACAAAGTTTCTCGGCAGCTACTACGACCAGGAGTGCTACTATCACTTGCCCACGCACTACCTTCCCAAACTGACCGACCGCTGGTTCCTCGACCGCTTTGAGCAAAATAAATTTGTGCTCGCCACAGGCTGGGACGATCCCTGTCTCGGCCAGAACCAGAATCTCGACCGCGTCATGAACGAAAAGGGCATCACGCACCAGTTCCACGTCTGGGACGAGCAGAACTCTCACGATTGGCCCACATGGCAGCGCATGGCGCAGGAGTATCTGTGAGGCAATCCAGCAATTTAGAATGAAGGTTATGAGCGAATCACAATCTCTCGAAGCGCAAGTCAATCAGCAGATCACCCTCGCGATGAAGGCCCACGACGCGGTTCGCACCACCACGCTGCGCCTGATCAAGAACGCCCTCAAAAATCAGTTCATCGCCAAGCGAGAGCCGCTTACCGCCGTCGAGGAGCAGCAGGCTCTGGCCACGATGATCAAGCAGCGCCGCGACTCCATCGACCAATTCACCAAAGGCAACCGCCCGGAGCTGGCCGCCAAAGAAGCCGCCGAGATCGTCGTCATCGAGGAGTTCCTGCCCAAGGCTCTCGACGAAGCCGCACTCGCCGCGCTG
>CAYOYX010000138.1:0-6078 GCA_964408275.1 uncultured Occallatibacter sp. | reverse complement strand
GCTGCTCATCGACGACGACGAGACCTAGCCGGTCGAACTCCACCTTCTCTTCGATCAGCGCGTGGGTGCCGATCACCAGTTGCGCCTCGCCGCGATTGATTTCGCCGCGGGTCGCGCGCTTGCGATCTTCCGAGAGCGAGCCGGTCAGCAAAACGATGCGGAAGCGGCGCGAAGAGCGCTCCAGCAGTTTACGGAAAGCCAGAAAATGCTGCGTGGCAAGAATCTCCGTGGGCGCCATCAGCGCAGCCTGATAGCCGTTCTCCATCGCCACCAGCATCGCCTGCAACGCTACGATGGTCTTGCCGGAGCCGACATCGCCTTGCAGCAGACGGCGCATGGGACTGGGCGCGCGCATATCGGCGACAATCTCGCCAAGCGCCCGCTTCTGCGCGGTTGTGGGATGAAAGGGCAGCACCTCGCGGATCGCCTCGCGCACCTTGTCATTCGTGGCAAAGCCGATGCCAACGCGCTCCCTCATGCGGCGGCGCTTGAGCTCCAGGCCCAGCTCAAGAAAAAATAATTCCTCGAAGATAAGCCTGCGGTGAGCGGGCGTTGTCCAGCTTTGCAACTGGGCAAAGGGCGTGCCCTCCGGCGGAAAGTGCGCCTCACGCAGCGACGTCTCGCGGTCTGGCAACATGAGACGTTCGATCATCGCGCGCGGCAGACACTCCGGGACCGCATGATGCAAGCCTTCGAGCAGATGGAAGATCGTTTTGCGCTGCCAGCGCGAGGCCAGCCGCGAGCCGCCCAGCGATTCGTAGACGGGCGTGATGCGGCCCACTTCCAACAGGCGCGTCTCGGCGTCGTCCGAGGCGTCGGGCAGCAGCTCGAATTGCGGCTGAATCATTTTGAGATTGCTGCTGGAGCGCGAAGGCTCGACCCGCCCGTAGACGGCGACCGTCTGTCCGGCGTGAAATTTGCCTTCGAGATAGCCGCCGTTGAACCAGATGCACTTCAGCGCCAGACGGCCTTGTCCGACGGTCAGCTCGAAGATGGGAGCCTTGCGAGTGCGCAAGAGCGTTGAGCCGCGCACCTCGGCGATAACGCTGGCCGTCTCACCGGGCTGGAGTTCGTCGAGAGAGCGCGGATTCTGGCGATCTTCATAGCGGAAGGGCAGGTGGTAGAGCAAGTCTTCGGCGGTCTGGATGCCCTTGGCGGCGAGCATCTCCGCCACGCGCGGCCCCACGCCCTTCACATACATCACCGGAGTGTCGAGCTCGGCCACACTACGGATGCTAAATGGCGTGTGTGCGGTGGGACAATGCTGCCTGAAAGACTCAAGCGCTTCTTTGATAGAAATTCAGCTCGATCAGATATGACGGGACGGCTTGGTTGCACCCCGCTGGATTCAAGAACTGCGCGCAGGGGGATCCTCGCTGATTCCTTCGGCTTTGACCGCGATGCGTTTCGATTTTCTGTAGACGTTGGCAACCGCCATCGTCCAGAAAGGAACCAGATCGGCTCCGGGAACGAGCTTGGCAGCGAAGGAGGGCAGGAACTCCCAGTGCCAGCCGAGAAGACCAATCTGCACGGCTGCAACACAGAGGTCAAGAATGTCATCGGCGGGCGATGCGGCCCCTTCAATGAATAACGGGAAGACGACGACCTGAAGAAGGTCGGCGATGATCGCGAGAATCATGGCGGCTCGAAGTCGCGGACCTGCCGAGATTTTAATGGCGCCGTTGTTCATAGGAGCCTGCCCTGTACAGGTTTGCGGCGGTTGTTCCGCAATCAGTTGGATGACTTTGCGAAGCAGACAACTCCGTAAATCTCAGCTCATCTGCCCAGATAAACTCGATACTGCGCTTCGATGACGCCAGCGGCGCGGGCCAGGGCCAGCTTCGATAGGTTGTATTGGTAGAGGCTTTCGACGAGGTTTGTTTGCGCGGAGGCGAGCGTGGCCTGCGCGGTGACCAGAGGCAGGTTGTCATCGACGCCGGCGTTGACGCGGTCAGTCTCGTCGGTGAGGGCGCGGGAGGTGAGATCGAGATTGGAGCGGGCGACCTCAACGAGTTTGGCGGTCGCGTTCACATCAAGCAGGGCCGAGCGAAGCTGAAAATCAATTTTGTCTCGCAGGTCAGTTAGCTGGGCGTTGACGGCGTCGGACTGAGCCTCAGTGGCTTCCGTGTCGCCGCGCAATTTAGCTTCGCGAAAGAGGGGAAGGCTGAGTGCGCCGACGGCGGCGAAGTTGCCGTGCGAGCCTGAGCCGCCGACCTGGCTGACGCCGTAGTAGCCGCCGAAGGTGAGCGTGGGCAGGCGCTGGGCGCGATAGGCGGCGTGGATGGCCTTCATCTCAATGACCTGATTTTTGAGGTTCTGATAGTCCTGACGATTCTTGTAGGCGACGGCGCGAAGCTCCGCGGGGGTTTGCGCGGCCAGGTCGCTGTAAGGCGCGGGGTCAGTGAGCATGATCTTCTGGCCGGAGTCGAGGCCGATCTCGCGCTTGAGCAGGATGAGATTTTTTTCGCGAGCGTTCTCGGCGGCGATCAGCGCCAACTGCTGCGCCTCAAGCTGAACACGCGCGCGCAGTTCGTCGAGATTGGCGACGACGCCAGCCTCGTGCGCCTCGTGTGCATGGTCGTAGAGCAGTTGGTCCGCCGCTTCGAGGGCGCGGGCGTTATCGACTTCGCTTTCAGCGGCAAGCGCGTGGAGATAGGCCGAGGCAACCTGCTGGACGACTTCGCCGCGCGCCGACATGGTGGCGAAGTGGGCCGCGCGTCCCGCAGCGCCGATAGCTTTCACGGCAGCCAGGACCGGACCGGAGAAGATCATCTGGCCGAATTGAATTTTGCCTTCGGTGAGATCGTCGCGGGTGATGAAGGAAAGATTTGAAGGAATCTGGATGTGGTCTTTTTTGAACTCTTTGACCGTGTCCGGGCCAAAGCCGAGAGCCACTAGATTTTGCTGATGAACGCCGAGATCGCCGGTGAGGGTGATGGTGGGTAAGAGATTTTGGAGGATCTCGTTCCTTTGTCCCTGGACGTTTTGTTCGCTGCTTTCGGATTCGCGTAGTCCAAGGTTGTTCTGGAGGCCAAGCGCAATGGCCTCGTCAAGCGAGAGTTTGAGAGGCTCATCGGCGATGGGGCGGACGGTGACGCTGCCATAAAAGGGATTGGCGGCGGAGGTGGGGTTGGGCGTCTGCGCGCGGACGAGGCCCTGCAAAGTAAGAACTGCCGAAGCCAGAACAGCCAGGATGGCCGCAGATCGCCGGAGGAGAGATTGAGGCGCTCGCATCACAGAATTTATTCTCTCAGATTACGAGGCGGCGCGCGGCGAATCGCTTTTCTCCCATTCGTCATCGGCACGTGGCGGCTCGCCGCCTTCGCGGTTGAGAATGCGCAGGAAGGCCTCGTGATCGGCGCGGTTGCGGCGCGCGAGAAAGAATTCTTCGGTCTGCATGGCGGAGATTTTTTCCGCTGCGGCTACGACTAGAAATTGATTGATGCTGGTTCCGTCCCGATCACTGATGCCTTCAAGGGCGGCCTTCAGAGAGACCGGTAAACGCAGCGGAAATGTGGCAACTCGCGTGGTCATGATTCGATCCTCCTGAGGGCTTCGCCGGGGCGGATGACACTGATGCCGAAGCTGTGCCGCGCCGAGCGCAGATCCTTTTCATTGAATGTAACGATGGCGGAGGCACGACCGTTGACGGCCGCTTCCAAAACCATCTCATCTCCCGGATCGCGAAGCTGAGGCCGCCAGCGATAGTGCGACTGGACCGGCTCGGCCAGGGCGATCAACCAATCAACATAGACGCCAGCATCGGCATACGAGATTCCCGCAGCCATGCAATGCTCGGCGAGGATGCATTTGGCTTCGTATTCAAGTGCCAGCGCCACGCTCAACAGCATTGTGGCGCAGCCCATGTCGATGCGCCTAAGCAATTCAGCGGATGCTCCGCGCGGACTCCGCATCGCAGCGACAATTACGTCGGTGTCGAGCACTATTTTCACCAAAATAATGATACCACATCATATGCGATATTATTTATAGAGATACGCGGGCAAGTCTAAAAAGAGCTGTCTTCCGCTATAACTCGGCCAGAAAGCTAAAAATCAAACGCGCTACCAGGGCGGGCGCGGCACGCATGACGCCGTGCCCCTGACAGAGCAGAGTTTCGACGCGAACTCCGGGAAGTACTTTGGCGAGCGCGCGCGAGGCGTCCAGCATGGGGTGCTCGGGGCTGCGCTCACCCGCCAGCATCATCGACGGGCAGCGGAGCGGGCGATATTGTTCCATGTCCGAACTAATCGAATCCATCACTTCCAGCTCGCGTACCCAGCTTTTGGCAAGAACGCGCAGCGGCTGCCAGCCGCGCGCCGTCTGCCGAGCGCACCGAACCCTCGGTTACAGCCGCCGGGGCGTGCATGATTGGTGTTGCAGCCATTGTCTTTATCCTAACGCTCGGCGTGTGGCGGAGGGCTTGGAGTGTATCAGGATGGGAAATGCGTACGAAGTTGTCTGCGGACTGAGGAATTCTGGCCGAATATTTGGTCGATTTTGCTCGTGCGGGCATATGTTTTTGCGCTACTATCTCCGTGTCGAGTCCGGCTTGGCAATCCCCCGATTTTCCTTCATTAGAAGGATGCGAAGCAGGACGACAAAGGAGGCTTATGTTCAAATCCAGAAAATGCGCGAATGCAACCTGTACTTGCCTTGCACCGGAGAAGAAGAAGTATTGCAGCGACCACTGCGAGGCCATCGGAGGCAGGATGGAAATCATTTGCCTGTGCGGCCATGCGGACTGCGGCATCACGGCGATCCAATCGGCCCAGCGCGAATCCGAGTCGCGCCCAACCGCAGGCGGGTCAGCAACTCGTCTCTGAGGTTAGGACGCAGACGGACAGTCTAGACCGTGATTTTTCGGCCTCGCGCTGAGTGTGCGCGACTGCACCTCGGCAAAAATGCAGGATACAGAAAACGATTCCATACCAAGAGATCAACAATACTTTCAATCACACATCCTGGGGGTTAGGTTCAGCGTGGCACCGCAAAACAGCTGAGCAGGACCGCGGGGCGCTCGGATACTCTGGAAGCAGTTGAATGGAGGACCGAGAGCAAATGATGCGTTGGCTGCAACGTGTGTTGATCGTGCCGGCAGTAGCCTTTGTGGCTGTCTACGCCGCCGATTGGGCCATCTACAAACTGCGCGGCGCGCCGCAATCCAATGTCACCGTCAACCGCTATGTGACGATTCCGCTCAAAGGCAACCGAAGTGAGTACGACTACCAAGGCACGCTCGACACACCATGCTCGCGATCGCTTTTCCCGCAATCCGCATTGAGCGCCTGCTGGCAACTTCGCCGCAACCCCAACCAGGGAATGACCCAGTAAAGACTTTCCTGATAAGAGATTACCCGGCGGATGCGGCAAACATGATTCCGTGATACAGATCACTTCGAGGATGCGTTTGGGCGGCTAACATCTATTTTATCTTTCGGCAGCTTACGAGGTACGATGTACAGCCGCACTCAGAATGAAAACGGGACTTACAACACACGCTGCCTCCACTGCTTCATGACTATCGCCTCGTCTGTGGAAACGGAGCAGGAGCTGAATGAATTGGAGCTTCGCCACATTTGTCCGGAGCGAGCGCTGGCGGAGTTGCTGTCACTGGAGATCGCCGCTGAATCCCGCGCCCATGCAAACTAGATAATCTATGCGTTGAATCCATCAAATAATAAACGGCCCCATGCGATGAATTGCGTGGGGCCGTGGTGTTTCAGTACTTCGCTCCAAAGACAGGAATCAGTTGCTTTCCTTGGTTTCAATTCTCATGCCATAGAAGGATTTGTGCACGAAGAAGACCGAGACCAGGAAGAAGGCGACTGCGAGCGACTCGGCGAGCACCGGGTTCTTGGCAGTGAGCGTCACGGCCAGTTCGACTGCAAGCAATCCAAACAAGGTCGTGAACTTAATCACCGGGTTCAATGCCACAGACGAGGTGTCCTTGAAGGGATCGCCGACGGTGTCTCCGATGACGCAAGCATCGTGCAGAGGCGTGCCCTTCTGCTTCAGGTCAACCTCGACAACCTTCTTTGCGTTGTCCCATGCGCCGCCGGCATTGGCCATGAAGAT
>CAYOYX010000137.1:0-6304 GCA_964408275.1 uncultured Occallatibacter sp. | reverse complement strand
TCCGCTTCGAGATGTCGATTTTCGGGGCGATCATGCACTATGCGGTGAAGAAGCGCTATGTCCCCGCAAGCCAGCGTTTCGACGAGCGCCCGAAGCTCAAGACGATGCGGCGTGACGAGTTCACGCTGGAGGAGTATCGCAAACTCCACACGGTCGGGCGCAAGTGGATTGGCGAGACGGACAAGCCTTCGAGCATCTGGTATCGCACCGTTACCTACAACATGATCCTGATTGCCTGCAACACGGGCATGAGGCCAGTGGAGATGAAAAATCTCCGCTGGCGCGACATCATGCCCACGAAAGACCGCGAGGGCCGCGAGATCGTTGTCTTGTTCGTGCAGGGCAAGGACAAATCGCGCAAGCTGGTCGCGCCCAAAAGCGTCGGAGATTATTTAGAACGCATCCGCACAATCTCGAAAGCCACAGAACCGGACGACAGGGTATCGAAGGCAACTCGGGCTGGTTCGCACTATCGTCAGGAAGATCGCCGAGTTCATCGAATTCCTTCCAGCAGGCCGAGCTGAAATCATATAGGGACAACTTCTCTTTCGATCCAGAGACAAATGCGCATATTACTTGCGTCGCCGATGTTTTTCCGCTGTTATTTGACCCAACAAAGATTGAAATGTCGGAAGCAAGCTCGATGTGAACATCTCGCAGTCGCCGGTAGTTCCTTATTCTGTACGAATGAAGATGCACAATTCCTCCCCACTGCGTCATTCAGATTGAATATACGCCGAATCCCCTTAACCCGACATATTTCATCCGCACAAACGCTATTTGTGCTAAACGGTGTGGGCGAAGGAAAAAAGCGTGACGGAGAAGAAACGCCAAGGTGGGCTTGATTGCCTCCACTGTCAGAAACACATCGACGCGGTCATTGTGGCCCGTGCCATGTTCTCGTCTGGACATGGGGAAAACGCCGGACGCAAGAAGATTCTGCGACCGTGCCCCAAGGGTTGCGGTAAGGAGTTCGGGGCGCGGGAGATGAAAGCACACATCCCGCTTTGCGACGGGCCGCCCGCTGCGCCCCCGGCACCCCGCTAGCGTCTGCGAACAGCCCCTAATTGTTGTCTGCTGCCACGTTTGTCTGTGAACTTTATGCCCTCGCTTTCGCCTTATCCTCCTGTAGAGCTGGCAGACCGCTGACGATTTTCACCGTCTCCAGACTCACGCGCACAATCCGCTTCACCAAATCCACGATGTACCTCGGATTGGCAGACCATTCATTCGGGTCATTCTTGATTCCGCTGTCTTTGTCGGTCGTTACCTGATACCGCTCCATGATCCATTCGAGGGCGGGCTTGCCGTTAACGATGTAATCGTAGGTCCCCAAGGGAATGCCTGAGAGCGTTACGTGGCTGTTGTAGACGATTACCGACTTGTCTGGCTTGCCGTCCTTCTTGGCGAAGCTCATCTTGGAGACTCGATAACGCTCTGCGGCTGCCATGCGCGGCCCGGATATGGTCTCTTCCACGGGATACGGCTCCACAGATTCATATTCAAGGTGCCACTTTGCCAGCTTGCGGCCAGCCTTGCTGAATGCCCAGAAGTCCCGCGCCAGCGGAACCCGTGGCAGCATCTTCCTCAAGTCGCTGGCAAACCGCGTTTTATACTCTGGCGAGTGCAGAACTCCATAGACGTAGTAGAAAACGTCTTCCTTCTTGATTTTCGCGTCATAGCGGGCTAAAAACTTCCGCAACGCTGAATCTGAGATGGCGTCTCTGCGCTCACACTGACCAGCATCCTCAAACAGGTTTCCAGATTTGCTTTCTGTGCTGACGTAGTAATACAGCGGAAAGCACTGCCCGGTATCCTGCAAATGAAGATTCGGGACCGAATCTGAAATCAGTACGGAAAACTCCCTGCTAGCACCAAGTCCAGTTGCAGAGATGACCAGATTCTCCAATCGAACATTGGGGAAGATCGAGGGCATCCGGTAGACCATGTCGTTTAGACTTCGATTGAAATAGAGCCATTGCTTTGTAAAGGGACGATAATGAGATCGCACAATGCACTCACCTTCGTAAGCAAGTGAATTGCCTCTCTTCAGGTCATTCTTCAGGCTGCGATTCCAACTTATTCTTCGCGCATCTGTTTCGATAAAGCCATCAACATCTAATTCTTCCGAAGCTCTCTTGCAGGCTAGAGCGTAAGATTTCGATTGTCCGTTATAGAAGGCGATCATCCTGCTCATGTTTGACGCAAGGGCTTCGTGTGAATAGTTGTATGCCCAGGCATCCCGATTAGTTTTGACGCCCATCGAAAAAACGCCGAACAATGGATCTGATCCATCGCTCGACTTGTCGCCGAGCGGGACAAATTCCTCAAATTGCGGATCGCGTGGATTTATCCAGTCACCGTCGGCATTTGGATGAAGAATGCTCAAGGACATGCCGCGAAATGCTGTGAACTCCGAAATGATCTTGAGCTTTTCCTCTCGACTCAAGTAATCCCCAATGTCATAGTAGTGCAATTCACACGGACCAGGTTTCTCTGGGTTCTTGACCATGAGCGTTATTGCAATGGGGGAACGGCTGCCACCGCCAAATACGTTGCCAGCTTCCTTTCGCCGCACTTCGCCTTGAGTTCGCGCATTCCCACGCAGATTGAAGCAATAGATCGACGTGAATTCATCCGTAACGCACTTTCGCAATCCGTCCGCTGAATTCGCATCGACAAACGAACTGCTCACAAAACACACAATGCCTTTATCTTTGATGCGATCACTGCTCCAACGGAAGGCTCGAATATAGGAGTTGTAAAGGCTATTCTTATTTGTCGCAGTCGAGCGTTTCGCATAGGTCTTGCGAATCGCCTCATCTAATCGAGGATATTTTAGATTCTGGTTCACATCATTGGCGGATTCCTGCCCAACTGAATACGGCGGATTGCCAAGAATGACCCGAATTGGATAGCCCTTCTGCCTTGTCGCACGCTCATTGTTCTCAGAGAATATGAGGTCTGGACTCATCCCATAGTTCTCCGTCATCTGGAAGGTATCGGTTAGGACGATCCCCTCGAATGGCAGGAATTCGCCACCAGCGATTCCATGAAAAGTCTCCTCAATGTTGATGGCTGCGAGGTAATAGGCAAGAAGCACAATTTCGTTTGCATGAAGCTCGTTCTGGTACTTGTAGAGGAAATCTTCTTGCTTGATAAGTCCGCTCTGGAGCAAGCGCACCATGAATGTTCCCGTGCCGGTAAACGGGTCAAGGACGTGAACTCCCTTGTCACTCAGGCTGGCCCCAAACTCCTGCCTTAAAGCATCATCTACGCTGTGAATGATGAAATCCACAACCTCAATAGGGGTGTATACGATGCCCAGCCTTTCAACCATGTCCTTGAAGGCAACGCGGAAGAACTTGTCATACAGCTCAACAATGATCTTCTGTTTGCCTTCTGCGTTGTCTATCCCGCTTGCCCTGTCCCGAACGCTTGCATAGAACTTCTCGAGTGTCGCGGTTTCTTTCTCCAGCGCCTGGCCTTCCAGAATGCCCAAAATCTTCTGCATCGAGACTGAGACGGGATTTTGCTGTGTGAATTGATAGCCCTCAAATAGCGCATCGAAGACAGGCTTCGTAATGAGATGCTGCGCCAACATCTCGATTGCTTCCGCCTCGGTAACGCTGGGGTTTAGATTCTTGTGCAATCCCGACAGGAAATGGTCAAAGGCATTGCGCGGCTTGGTTCCTGCCTCTGCAAGCAGTAGAGTGATTCTCTCAATGTGCCGTTGAGCAATAACGGCAATGTCGGCTGCCCAGGTCTCCCAGTAGCGGCGGTCTCCACACTTCAAGACGATCTTCGCGTAGATGGCCTCACGCCACTCTTCAATCTCTGGGAAGCTGAGTCGGATTTGTGCTGTGACTGTGCCAGCGTTGAGGTCTTTGTCTTCCCCTCCACCCACGCCGATGATCTGCAAATTGTCGCTGGTTGCTTTGTTGAGGTCCAGCTTGTTTATCATCGCGTTGAAGCGATCATCGTGAGCGCGTAGCGCCTGCAATACCTGCCAGACAACCTTGTAACGCTTGTTGTCTTCAAGAGCTTTCTCTGGCGTGGTATCCGCCGGAATTCCCACGGGGAGAATGATGTATCCGTATTGCTTGCCCTCAACTTTGCGCATCACGCGCCCAACGGATTGCACAACGTCCACAACCGAATCACGAGGGTTGAGAAACATCACGGCGTCCAATGCCGGAACGTCAACCCCTTCAGAAAGGCATCTCGCGTTCGATAGAATCCGGCACATATTGCCCTGCCCACTGGTATCGGCCTTCAGCCAATCCAGGAGGTTGTTGCGCAGTAGGACGTTGAAAGTGCCGTCAACATGCCGGACTTCACAATCCAGCATGGGCTCATCTTCTTGAACGCTGTTGCGATATTGCTGCACGATCTGGCTGAATAGGGAGACGATTGTCTTTGAATCCTTGATGGAACGCGAAAAGGCAACGGCACGGCGCATCGGCGCGGTGTCTGTGCCTAGCCCCTCGAATGTTTCCGATTGCGACGAATGTTTAGAGAGGCCATTCCAGCAGCCGACAATCTTTACTGCATCGTCCAGAGTCAACTCATTATTGCTATCAGCAAGCTGGCGCTGGAACGTCTTACTCACAAACTTCTCGTCAACGGCCAGCACCAAGACCTTGTAATCAGAAAGCAGCCCTTTCGTGACTGCCTCAGCGAACCCAAGACGGTGAAACTCTTTGCCGTAGAGCGCCTCATCGCCCATCGAGCAGAGTTCAATATCATTTTCCTTGGCCTGTGATTGGCTTGCATCGCTGTAGATGCGCGGCGTAGCGGTCATGTAGAGCCGCTTCTTTGCCTTGATGTATTCCGCGTCATGGACACGCACAAAATGCGATTCGTCTTCGTCGGGAAGCACCATGCCGGTCGTGCGGTGAGCTTCATCGCAAATCACCAGGTCGAACTTTGGCACACCCAGCTTTTGTGCCTCATGTATGACCTTGATGGATTGATACGTTGAAAAGATTACTGTGAGACGCTTCCCGCCCTTTGACTTCTGAAAGTGTGTTGCCAATGTGCGGGCATTCGTACTGGCCGGGAGGGCCAAGTCATGAACGCTCATATCCTCATTTGAGCCGCGTTTGCCAACCTTAGCATCGGAGCAGACGGCATAGCAGCGTAACGGAAGGTCTGCCTCTGCTGTCCATTCCTTGAGCGATTGAGAGATGAGAGAAATTGATGGCGCTAGAAAGAGAACATTGCCGCCCGTGGAAGCCAGCGTCTCAGCGATCTTGAGAGAAACGAACGTCTTGCCCGTGCCGCAAGCCATGATGAGCTTGCCGCGATCTGCTGACTTGAATCCGTCAACCGTCTCGTTAAGGGCGGTTCTCTGGTGGGGGCGGAGATGCTTTTTCGGCTTGAGTCGTACTCTGTCCGGCTTGTCCAGGCTGAACTGGCTCCAGTCCACGGGGCTCTCGTCAAGATCCTGCACCCGTATCCGAATGACAGGCGTGCGCTGCTCTATGAGGGCATCTTCTGCATTCTTGCTCCATCTGTCAGAGGTCGAAATGATGATTCGGCTAGTGAATGGTTTCTTGCCAGACGCGGTAAAGAAGGAATCAATATCCGACTTCTGAAGGTCATGCACCTCGTCATAGAACTTGCATTGAATGGCGCAAAACTCGCCTGTCTCTCGTTCCTGCGCTACGAGATCAATCCCCGTATCGTTCCCGCTCACCCTATCCGGCCATTCAGCCCATCGCCAAACATCGCTAAAGCGCGAAGTGTAGAGGGGGTCTGTCTTCAGATAGCCCACCATGAGGCGCTCGAATTTATCGCCCTTGTCCCAATTGCTGATGGCAGCTTGCGCAAGTTCAATCAGGATGTCGTGGATGGTCTTCATAGGCCGTTTCATTCTCGGTTCTGGGGGGGTGGCGTTTCAAAAGTTTGGAAAAAAGCCCCACACACACTATAGGCGCTGGCGGATTCCTCTTCCAAACGAAAACTAGACAGGAACCAGCGAGTAAACTTTGGGTGCAATTGGCTTTGTCTGTGCGGCATACCCATCATTGCAGCCGCCTGGACGCTTCCGGCACCCGCGCTGCTGAGTCCGTGGACCGTCAGCCCTACAGATCGAAACCCTTACCCCGGCCAGCCTGACCAGAGCCAGAGATGCGGGGAGCTTTTTGGGGATACTGACCCACCAGCCACCCCCTAGAAACGCCTCTACGGTCAAATAAACGCGACATTTTCATGCGGTAGGACAGGGAATTGGCCCGGAGCGCGAGTACAGCGAAACTCCGGCGGCTTGAAGTCGAGCGGATCGAAACACTCCTGGCCG
>CAYOYX010000136.1:0-6718 GCA_964408275.1 uncultured Occallatibacter sp. | reverse complement strand
GCCGCCTGCACACCAAATCCGGCCTCATGGACGAGCTGGACAAGATGCGCCGCACAGCAGCCAAATTGATTCCCGGCGCGCCCCATCAAGTGTTGCTCGTCATGGACGCCACCACCGGCCAGAACGGCCTCAACCAGGCGCGCCAGTTTACGCAATCGGCGGGCGTCACCGGCATCATCCTCACCAAGCTCGACGGAACGGCCAAAGGCGGCATCGCCGTCGCCATCGCCCAGGAACTCAACCTGCCCGTCCTCTTCGCCGGCGTTGGCGAGCAGATGACCGACCTGATTGAATTCTCGCCGACTGAATTTGTCGATTCGTTGCTGGGGTGACATCGCGCAACCACGCACTATCAATGATTCGGGAAATCGTGAAATTCCCCAAAGTGCAGTGGCTTTGAGAAGAATGTTTATTACGGGTTAGCATTTCCCCGGAACAATATCCGGGAAATTACCATGGCTCAAAAGCCACCACAGAATAATAAACGTGATCACAATTGTCGCCCAAACGATCAATCCTACCCGCACAAGCCTGTGATCATGGGCGCTCAGTTCCATGTACTGCGATAGCATAGTTGGTGTCCCTAGTAGAGACGGTACTGTTGGACTCTCAGTATGATTCTCAAGTGCTTGCGGAATATCAGACTGATCGGGCTGGTCTGCGAGATAGTGGAAGTCATCCGGCATATGTGAGGCGGGAAACCATGTGTTCGAGTTAAGAACTGTAAAATATCCGGCAGTTTCTATCGTGGAACCCCTACTATTCACTGCACGAAGAATCTTCATGGCTTCCTCCCGAACCTCTGAGCTTGGCTTTGATTACAGCAGCCGAGATTCAGTACGCAGATCTTGGACAAAATTGTAGCATTGTTGATTCTCAAATGGATGCAAAGCCCCCTAAACTATGGGGCATCGAATTTGAATCGTTGAAGATTACGGGCTTTTGTCTGTACATTAAGACAGTGCAAGGATATGCGCCTTAGCCCTGAGGGGATTTCGGTGGATCAAGACGAGCACTCCATGCAGCGCGCCCTCGAGCTGGCTCGCTGTGGCATCGGCCTCACCTCACCCAACCCCGCTGTCGGTTGCGTCATCCTCGACAGCGCGGGCCAGTTAGTCGGCGAAGGCTGGCACGAGTACGATCTCTTCGACCACGCCGAAGTCGCCGCCCTCAAAGCTGCAGGCCCGCGCGCTCGCGGCGGCACCGCCTACGTCACGCTGGAGCCTTGCAACCACACCGGCCGCACCGGCCCCTGCACGGAAGCGCTGGTTGCTGCCGGGATCAGCCGCGTCGTCGCCGCCACCATCGATCCCAACCCCGCCGTAGCCGGCCAGGGCCTCGCACGCCTCCGCGCCGCTGGCGTTGAAGTCAATCTCGGAGTCTGTGAAGCCGAAGCACGCCGCATCAATGAGGGCTTTGCCCGCTGGATTCAGCGTCGCCGTCCGTTTGTCTTAATGAAGGTGGCCATGACTCTCGATAGCCGAATTGCGCCGCCACCCGGCAAACAAGCCGCCCGTGAGCCGTATTGGATTACCGGCGAAGCCGCCCGCGCCGCTGTTCAGCAACTCCGCCATCAGTCCGACGCAGTCCTCACCGGCGTTGATACAGTCCTCGCAGACGATCCGCTGCTCACTGACCGCAGTGGCCTGCGCCGCCGCCGCCCACTGTTGCGTGTCGTTCTCGACTCGGCTCTGCGCATTCCGCTCGACTCCAAGCTGGTTGCGACGTCGCAGAACGATCTCGTCGTCTTTACTGTCTCCGAGGACAAAGCTCGCATCAAAGCATTGCAATCGCGAGGTGTCCGAATTGAGGTCTTACCACCTGAATCCGGTCGCGTCCCGCTCGAAAAAGTTCTCGACAAACTGGGCGAAGAGGGCATACTGACCTTGCTCACTGAAACCGGCACGCGGCTGAACACCGCCATGCTCGCCGCTGGATTAGTGGACCGCATTCAACTCTTCGTCTCTCCCCAGCTCATGGGTTCAGACGCCGTTCCTGCCTTCCAGTCCATCGCCGCCCCTATTCGCATGGCCGAAGTCGAAGTCGAACGATTCGGCAGCGACTTCGCTCTCGGCGCGCTGCTGCGCGATCCTTGGCCGGAAAAGACCTGTGAAAGAATTGTTTAGATTTTTGCGTAAATGAATGATTGCTGATGCGTTATGCAACTTTAAGTTTATCCTTTATCTAACTGATAATAGACAAATTGCGATTGTTTATTATTTACCAATTAAATGTTGTTTCAAAGATTAGGCGTCCTCGAATGTTCCAGACAGCAAGCAACTGATAGCCGTCGTTGAACTACACTGGAAGGGCTATGAATCGTATTTCCTCCCCCGTCGCCCCGCCCCCCGTTGCCCGCAAAGATCACAAAGAGACGGTACTGCACGGCAGAGTTTTGGCGGACGACTATGTCTGGCTGCGCGAGAAGGAAAATCCAGAGGTGACCGCTTATCTGGAGGCGGAAAACGAGTACGCAGCGGCGGTGATGGCTCCGCTGTGCGGTTTGCGCGAAGAGCTTTACGGGGAGATGCTGGCGCACATCAAGCAGACCGACATTTCGGTCCCTTTCCGCGACGGGGCGTGGTGGTATTACACGCGCACCGAAGAGGGATTGCAGTACGCGATCCACTGCCGCAAGGCGGGAACACCCACAGGGCCGGAAGAGAATGCTACGGAGCAGGTGATCCTGGACGGCAACCAACTGGCCGAGGGGCAAGCATTCTTCGCCATCGGCGCAATCAACATCTCTCCGGATGGGCGCTGGCTGGCTTACACCACGGACACGACCGGCTTCCGCCAATACACGCTACGCGTGAAGGATCTGGAGACAGGCGAGACGCTGGCCGGTGAGGTCGAGCGCGTGGGTTCGGTGGTGTGGGCCGCGGATAACCGGAGACTTTTTTATACCGTCGAAGACGAGGAGCAGAAGCGCCAGTACCAACTCTGGCGGCACACACTGGACGCGCCGCACACTGCGGATGTGCTTGTGTATCAGGAAGAGGACGAGCGCTTCAACTTGGACGCCGACAGCACACGCGATGGCAAATATGTGGTGATGGTGGCAGCCAGCCATACAACGACCGAGTCGTGGGTGCTGCCCGGGGATCAGCCGGAAGGACAGTTCACAGTCATTGCGCCGCGCGAAGATGAGCATGAATACTCAATCGACCATCGCAACGGAGTGTGGTTCATCCGCACCAATGATTGCGGACGGAACTTCCGGCTGGTGACTGCGCCAGCAGCAACACCTGGGCGCGAACACTGGTGCGAGCTGCTTGCGCACCGCGACGATGTGATGATCGAAGAGGTGGACCTGTTCGCGGGCTTCTTCATTGCCTGCGAACGCGAGCAGGGGTTGCCGCAACTGCGCGTATGGAGCTTTAGCGGCGAGGGTCCACAGGCCGCGAAGACGAACGAGATCAGCTTTCCTGAGCCGGCGTATAACGCGCAGCCGCACGTGAATCGCGTCTTCGATACGCAGGTCTTTCGCTATGCGTACGAGTCGCTGGTGACGCCGAGTTCGGTCTACGAATACGACCTGGCGACGGGGGCATCGACGCTGCTGAAGCAGTTGGAGATTCCCGGCGGCTTTGAGCGCGCGTTGTATGCAAGCGAGCGAGTTTATGCCACAGCGGCGGACGGCGTCATGGTTCCGGTGTCGCTGGTTTATCGGAAAGACAGGCGCGAGCCGGGGAGGAATCCGCTGTACGTTTATGGCTATGGGTCTTATGGATATTCGCTGCCGCTGGGCTTCAGCTCGAATCGCTTGAGTTTGCTGGATCGCGGCGTGGTGATGGCCTACGCGCACATCCGCGGCGGCGGCGACATGGGTGAACCCTGGCACGACGCGGGCAAAATGCTGCTGAAACTCAACACCTTCACGGATTTCATTGCCTGCGTGGAATATCTGACGGCGGAGAGTTATGGCGACGCGACTCGCGTAGCCATCGAAGGCGGAAGTGCGGGCGGGCTGCTGATGGGCGCGGTGGTGAACATGAGGCCGGAGTTGTTTCGCGCCGTCCTCTCGCACGTGCCCTTTGTGGACGTGATGAATACCATGCTGGACGCAACCTTGCCGCTTACTGTGCCGGAGTATGAGGAGTGGGGAAATCCGAATGAGGCCGAGTATTTTACTTATATGTTGAGTTACTCGCCCTATGACAATTTGCGAGCGGCGAGTTATCCGGCGATGCTAGTGAAGACCTCACTAAACGACAGTCAAGTGATGTATTGGGAGCCGGCGAAGTATGTGGCCAAACTGCGCACGCTCAAAACGGATGATAACGCGCTGTTGCTGGTGACGAATATGAAGGCTGGCCACGGCGGGGCGAGCGGTCGCTACGACTATCTGAAGGAGATCGCGCTGGATTATGCGTTTTTGCTGCGGGAGCTGGGGTTGGTGGAATAATACGCTACAGATTTCCTGGAGAAAGCTATGCGGCAATTCTCGATGATTGCGCTAATGTTGGCTCTGGCGCCTGGTTTCGTCTACGCGCAGCAAGTAGCGGATTCCGAGTATGAAAATGCTGACAATTCCAGCGTTCAAGCGCCAGTAGTGAAGAAGGTCATCCCGCCGAAGATGCTCAATCAGCAACAGATTCACATATCGACTCCTGACGTTGCGGATGCGGAGTTTTCAGAAGAGGCGCGGGCACAGAAGATCAATGGGCGGTGCCTGATTTCATTTACGGTGGATGTGAACGGTATGCCACAGGAGATCAAGCCGGTCCGCTGCTCCGATCCTTCCTTTGCGAAAAGCAGTGTGGCAACGGTAGCGAAATACAGGTTCAAACCAGCGGCAACCGAGGACGGCGACCCAGTGGAATTTCACGAGAGTGTCGTGATCAATTACAACCGCCCCGATTGCTTTGATCCGGTTGCGCCGATTCGTCACGCATTCATCGCGCCGCCAGGAGTTACCCCCTCCGATCCCGGCGCGGATGGCGTGTACCCGCTCACCAAAAATGTTACTCCGCCTGAAATTATCAGATATTCCGACGAGGGATATGGAGCAGCCGCGTTCAATTCGCCCCAGGGGAACGGCTTCTGCGATATCGTGCTCACCATCAGCGCAACGGGGAAGGCCTCTGATCCGCAGGTGACGCACTGCGAACGGCCGGAATTGGAAGAGTCGGCTGTCAAATCGCTGCTCGAAACCCGATACAAGCCCGGCAAAGTGAACGGGAAGGCTGTGGCGGTCCGGGTCGCCGTTCATCTGGAATATGCCGACGATCCGAGCAAATAGGGTTAACCTTGTTTCTCATTTGTTAACGGTGTAGCATTTATGCAGGCAGGAAGGGGTTTCCTTCGATGAGCGAGATCATCTTCGAGGTGCGCGAGGACGAGGCGGACGGCGGCTACACAGCCAATGCTTTGGGGTATGGCATCCATACTCAAGGAGAGACGCTGGAGGAGTTGCGCGCGATGGTCAAGGAGGCCGTTCACTGCTACTTTGACGAGACGATGCAGGCTCCGAAAGTCATCCGTCTCCATTTTGTGCGGGATGAAGTACTGGCCTGATGCGACTGCCGCGCGACGTTGACGGACCTCGTCTAGTCAAGGCGCTGGGCGTTTTAGGGTATGAAGCGACCCGGCAAAAGGGTTCGCATATCCGAGTGACTACTCAGCGAGACGGCGAGAACCATGAAGTCATTCCCTATCACGATCCGATCAAGACCGGAACGCTCTCCAGCATACTAAAACGAATAGCCGCACATCATCGGCTGACGGTAGATGCCTTGCTGAAAATACTTGATTTATAGTGACAGACCTTGGGGCTGATATGTTATTTTTTCTTATAGCCCTCAGGAGAGATCATTGCGACATTTATGTACGACAGCGTTGCTCGTTGCGCTTGCGGCAATTCCTGTTCGCTCACAGCAAGCTGCACAGATGGCGAAACTGGCTCAGATTGTAAACCAGCCGCCGGCGAAGATGGCTTACCCGCCCAAGGCGATCAATCACATTGAAGCGGAGTATCCCGACAAGGCACGAAAGCGGCATCTCAGCGGCTTCTGCGCGGTTTCGCTGGTGGTGGATGAGAGCGGCCAGCCGCGGGAGATCAAACTGCTTCACTGCTCTGATCCAGTTTTTGAAAAAAATACACTGGAAGCTGTGGCCAAATATCTCTTTGAGCCGGGGAGGACAGAGGAAGGCAAGCCGGTGGCGGCCAGGGTTTCGCTGTCGATCAGTTTCCGGCTGAATGGCGGTAAGATCGCGGGGACGCAACCCAATCGAGAACAGGCCAAGGCCGAGTAGTTCTCCGTTGCAACGGTTGTGAGAGGCCTGCGGAGGAGGGTGCGCGAGTGAGACTCGCGAGATTGTAAATTTTTGTTTATACTAGAGACTCCAGATTAGCCCAGATGCGGCTGGGCCTGCTGCGATAGGCCCGCCAATGAGGACAAGGCGATTTCCCCTCACGGAATCGCGCGGCGTTTGTGTCTTTGACCAATACTTCGCTTCGCAGCGGCCGGAAATGCACTTCGCAGGAAAAATATCAGTCGAGAAGGTTGCCATGCAGACTTCGAATTGTTGTACCCGCACACCAAAACCGCAAGGGCTTTACGACCCGCGCAATGAGCATGACGCTTGCGGAATGGGGCTGGTCGCGAATATCCGCGGCGAGCGCAGCCACGAGATTATCCGCAAAGGTCTTGAGGTGCTGATCAACCTCACCCATCGCGGCGCGGCGGGCTGCGATCCTGAGACGGGCGACGGC
>CAYOYX010000135.1:0-6892 GCA_964408275.1 uncultured Occallatibacter sp. | reverse complement strand
CCCAACTGCCCCGGCGTCATCTCGCCCGGCAAAGCCAAGATCGGCATCATGCCCGGACGCATTCACAAGGAAGGCTCGGTCGGCATCGTCTCCCGCTCCGGGACGCTGACGTATGAGGCTGTGCATCAACTCACGCAGCGCGGCATCGGTCAATCCACCGCGATTGGCATCGGCGGCGATCCCATCATCGGCACCACACACGTCGATGCGCTGCGCCTCTTCAACGACGACCCGGAAACCGAAGCCATCGTGCTGATCGGCGAGATAGGCGGCTCAGCTGAAGAGACCGCTGCCGAGTTCGTCCGCCAGCACGTGCGCAAGCCCGTCGTCGGATTCATCGCCGGACAGACTGCGCCTCCAGGCCGCCGCATGGGCCACGCCGGTGCCATCATTTCTGGCGGCCAGGGCACGGCAGCGGACAAGATGAAGGCGATGACCGCTGCCGGCATTCACGTCGTCGTCTCGCCTGCCGAAATAGGCGAGACACTGGCACGCGTCCTCGGGAAAAGCTAGGGCGCGCCAAGCAATCTCAGGAGAGCGATTCTCCGCCTTCAGGATTGCAGTTGCTCTAGCACTAGAACGGGTTGACTTTGGCCAGCCCTTTTTTCTTTTTCTTCTTGCTAGAGGATTCGTCTTTCAGATCGGCCTTGGGCTTCTTCGCATTGGCGGTGGCCGCAGTTTGAGTTGGAGTCGTGCCAGGCTTGACTTCGTTGACTTGGTTGGGTGCTTTGGCCGGCGCTTCCGCCGCAGGCAGGGTCGTATCGGCTGGGCCAACGGGCTTGATCACAGCGTTGGGATCGACCGCGGGCGCGGCATTGGGCGCGCTTACGATCTGAACGCCCACTCCGCTTCCACCCTCAGGCCTCTCCATCTGCAAGGGCGCTTGCGAGGGCTGATCGCTGCGTGGCGGCTCATTGACGCCCGTGGGCGTAACCGCGGCAGGCGGCTGAGCGGGCATTCCGGCGTTGACGGCCGCGGCAAAGATCGCCACATTCTCTTTGTTCACATCCGGTGCGAGGGTGCGCTTGGCGTCTTCCAGGCTGGGTTCGCCCACATGCACTGCTTCGACGACCGTCGGCCCGCGCTTGATAATGTCAAAGGTCTTGTCGGTCAAACGCAGCGGCTGACGGCTTTTTTCCTCGGCGTCGCTCTCGGCCAGCGCGGCTTCGGTCGGCTCGGGAACTGGGCGGTTCATCGCCACCAGCCGGTCGCGGGCATCCTCCACGTGGGGAGCCATCGGATAGCGCGTAATAACCCTGGTGTAGGCATCTGCGGCGCGATCCTGATAGACCGCGCGCAGCCGCTCTTTGATCGCGGGAGGAATTCTATTCGAAATCTGGATATTGTGGGCTTCACCCGTATAGGCGTCGCCTATGCCCAGCAGCGCCTGATCGCTCTTGGAGTACAGAGGGAAGGTATCGACCACGGTCTGAAGACGAGCGATGGACGCTGAGTAGTTCTCACGGCTCACATAAAAAAGGCCGATCTGGGTCTCGCGCTCGGCCAGAACCTCCTGCACATCGCGCAGCTTCTGCTTGGCGCGCGGCACAAGGGGCGAATCAGGATAGCTGTTGAGCATATCCCGGTATGCCCGTTCGGCATTCTGCGCGTCCGAGTAGTCGCGATCCGGCTTCTCCATCTGCTGGTAATAAATGTCGCCGACCTTCATCTGCGCCTCGGCAGCCTCTGGGGAATCGGGGAAGAAGGTAATGAAGTCCTTGTACTCGGCCTCGGCCTGTGTAAGAGCCGCCGTGCCGCCCTCCTTGAACCAACTATCACCCACTGCCAGTTTGGCGCGCATCCGGTACTCGGAGTCGGGATAGGTGTTGAGCATGGTCTGCAGATCAAGCCGAGCCACGTCGAAGCGGCCCTTCTTCATGGCATTCATCGCCTTGTCGTAGAGCTCCTTGTCGGGCTGCTTGGAGTTCACTCCGGCTAAAGGGTTGGCGCTCAGGTCCACGTTCTTCTTGTGCTTGGGAGTTTTGCCTTTGGCCTGGGCGTCAACTCCGCCCAACACCAGAGCCGCCAGAGCCGCCGCGGCAATCATCTTGGTCAACCGGTTCATAAACCCTCACTGCGGCTGCGGCCAGAACGCTGGCTACAGACCCCTTCTAAAATCATCTTGCATCCAGAAACTATTCGTCCGCTGCCTTCTGAGCCGCCTCGAGCAACGCGCGCGCATCCCGCTCGGGATGGCCCGCGCCAAAGACAGCATTTCCGGCCACCAGCAGCTCCGCTCCCGCTTGGACGATGCGGGCCACCGTATCGTGAGCCACGCCGCCGTCAACTTCGATTCTATATGCCAGCCCCAGCTCCTGCCGCAATTCCACCAGCCGACGGATTTTATCCAGCGAGAATTCGATAAACTCCTGCCCGCCAAAGCCCGGATTCACGCTCATCACCAGCACGTGATGGACCATAGGCAGAATCTCTCGCAGCAGCTCGACACTGGTCGCTGGATTGATCACCACCCCCGGCTTCATTCCGTGCTGGGCAATCAGCCCAAGCGAGCGGTGCAGATGACGGCAGGCCTCGTAGTGGACGCTCACCCAATCCGCTCCGGCCTCGGCAAAGGCGGGCGTAAACTCATCCGGATTCTCGATCATCAGGTGGCAATCGATGGGCAGCTTGGTCACCTTGCGCAGGCTCTTGACCACTAGCGGCCCAATGGTGATGTTTGGCACAAAATGGCCGTCCATCACGTCCACATGAACCACCGTGCCGCCGCCCCGCTCGGCCGCGGCAACCTGCTCCGCCAAGTGGGCGAAGTCCGCTGAAAGTATCGATGGCAGAAGCTCAACCATAGTTTTGACGCGCTTCTCCGTGCAGCATCAGTGTATCAGCGGGGACGGGGTCGACGAATCTGAATCGATGCCGTGTGAGATTGAATATGTCCCAGCTTCCGGCTTTCTTTGAAAATTCACTTGACTCCTCAGATATGTCTATTGCATCAATGATATGTATCCCATTTTCTCGGGATTTCATCACCGACCATCCCAAAATAAGAAATCTGATTCGTTAACGAGTCTTTCCCGGCTTCTTGAGAATGCATCCCAACTTATCCGGAGGTTAATCATGTCCATTTCTTCAAAGTTATTCACACTGATGCTGACAGGCTTGCTTGCCCTTTGTATTGGACCCGCCTGCTATGCCGACAATCTCGTTTTTTACAGCACCCTGGGCAGTGGCGCCGATGTTTATGACAGCAGCAACAACGGCTGGCCCATCTATGGAGCGGCGAGTCCCGATGGGCCTGGGTATCAATATGCTCTCGCCGATCCCTTCACGCCAATAAATACGGGCTACTTCACAGAATTGGATATCGCCTTGAGTTATGTGAATGGGGACAACTCTGTGGTGGTTGATTTGATGAGCAATGAAATTCCGCTCGGACCAGGTTCCGTTCTGGATTCCTGGGTTGTCAGCGATTTGCCGCCCACCCAGACCTGCTGCACCTTACAGATGCTTTCGAGTACTGCGTCCACGCCCCTCCTTCTTACTGCAAATACTCCCTACTGGGTGGCCGTTTTCCCAGGCGGCAGCGATACTTATGCAGGTTGGGACACGAACTCAACTGGTGTTGATACAACAATATACGCGAACTACGGAAATGGTTGGACCATCGATTCCGGCGGTCCCGCTGGAGCATTTGAAGTGCAAGGAGATACCTCCCTGGCGCCTGAGCCAAGTACCCTTTCATTGTTCGGTACTGGATTGTTGGGGCTCGCGGGCTGGTTGCGTCGAAAAGCCTGCCGTTAGGAAACCTCTGAACAAGTCTTTGTTGCCTTCCAACCTCCCCATAGGGCTACAGCTCACGCGCATTTTGCTGCCTTTGCGGCACGGCTGAAGTCGTGCTGGTATCAGAGTTTTTTCCGCAGTCTGTTTAGATAGGTTTGGTGACGCCGGCAGCGCTCCACTGCCTGCAGGCGGGCGGACTTTGGCAACCGATTCTATGTATTTCAGAGGACAAATCCGCCGATTCTGAAGATTGGAGCCTGCAACCCCATTGACACCAAGGGGAAGGGTGGAGAAAAATGAGCGTTGCGAAGTAATTTGTCCGCCCTGTGCGGTCTATGGAGGGAAAGTGAAAAACGCAAGGAAGATGCTTGTTTTGGGGGCGATGGGTTTTCTGGGAGCGGGATTGATTCTGAGTGGCTGCAAGTCGGCTCCGGAGTTGACGCAAGCGCAGGCGCAGGCCATGATTCAGGCCAAGTACGATCAGATGCCGGCAATGGGCGCTGATATCGCCGTGGATGAGCCGGGACTTGGGCGGGGAACGGTTGCAAACTACTGGTCGCGGACCACGGTCTATCCCAACCGGTTTCAGGGTGACTTCACGCTGACGCCGGAGGGCAAGAAGATTCTCAAGCTGCAAAAGGGCGGCGATGTGATCCAGTGGCGCCCGCAGTTTGCCGGCGATAAGAACTATGTAATTATCGTGGAAACCCTGGCGGCGAGCCACTTGAAGGCGCACGTTATCTCCGATCCGCGGGACGATGTGGGTGACACAAAGATCGTTGATTATACCGAGAGCGTGAACCTGGATGGCCTGCCCAATGATTTGCAGATTATCGCCCAAGGCAACGGCAACAGGCTGAGCAGCAAACACATGGCAACCTTTGCGCTGGATGGCGGTGCCTGGAAGCTACAGAGAACGAACTAAACCTGGAAATTGTGCGTGGGGCGGGGTCAGATTCATTAATCCCGCCTGCATCCCTTGCGTTCAGCCTAATTCAGCGTGGGCAGGCATTAAAATTCGCATGGAGGTTGCAAGATGCGTTTATCTTCCTGGTCTATTGCGGCGCTGACCGCTCTTGCGCTGATTGCTTTTGCTCAAGTCTGTTCCGGGCAGATGCCTCTGCCGACCACATCCGGCACGGGATTCACCGGCGCGCCGTATTCCGGCAAGGAGACAACCGTCAAGACGCAGACGCTGACCGACGGTTCAACGACGACGGAAACGAATGTCGAGTACCTCTGGCGGGATACATACGGGCGTACCCGCAGAGAGATCATCTCGCATACCCTGTCGGGTGCCGAGTACCGGCAAGTGATCATTACCGATCCTGTGCATGGAATCTATCTGAAGTGGATGATTGACTATCCCTCCGATAAAAAGTTGATGCATATCTGGCCGAATGCCCAGCACGTGACGGCACAAATACCAGTGAACATACCTCCGGCAACTCCCGGCATAACGACTCCGACGTCCGGTTTTCAAAGAGAGGTTCTCACGCCGCAGGAGATCAATGGCGTCTATGCGGAGGGTACGCGCATAATCCACGCCATTCAATTAACCGAAGAGAGCAGCAGGCGGACCATAGACGTGATCAATGAAATCTGGACCTCTCCGGAACTGAAGATTATGATGCGCCAGATTCACGAGGATCCGCGGTCGGGCAAAACGACCACCGATGTGACTGATGTGGTTCGCGGCGATCCTGACCCCTCGCTTTTTCAAGCTCCTTCGGGATATGAGGTAGTGGATCACAGGCGGCAAAGCAGTCCGCAGAGGCAAAATCCTGCATCTGCTCAATAAGAATGAGAATTTACCTGTCGGATTTGAAAAATAATTTGACCCCACCCGGTTTTCTTGTTATTGTAAAAAGGTTGCGCAAGAACGCCTCTATCCGTGTCTCTTAACGGGTTAAGGCGTATGGGCGGTCCGGTCAGGCGGGATTTGGCATGGGATCGGCCCAATGGTCAGGCGCAGTTGGCCGACCAGACAGCTCCCGAAGTTGCTCTTTTCTTGCGAAGGGCAGGGAGAAATCGCATCGGCGTCCGCGCGTTCTCCACCTTGGAGGGCTATGCGGGCCGGAACTGGCGAAACGGAGTTGGCTTTCCAGGAGAATTTGGAAACGCGCAGCCACCGTCCCGGTTCTCGTCTGAGATTGGTACGAGGGACAGACGCGAAGCAGTAAACCAGTGCTTCCGTGCGCATGGGCGACATGAATCAGTCGTCTGCTCTTGCCGCGGTGGCTCGACGGTTGTGTGCGCGGCTGTTGGCAGTTGAAGTGACCGGCGTTTTGCCGGCGGGTTTTGAAGGTTGATGGCAAGGGTTTTTGCGTTGTAAGGAGTTTCAGTTTGCCTACATTCAATCAGTTGGTTCGCAAGGGGCGCACGGCCCCACGGTACAAGACGGCGTCGCCGGCGTTGCAGGCCTCGCCGCAGCGGCGCGGCGTTTGCACGCGCGTTTACACGCAGACGCCCAAGAAGCCGAACTCGGCGCTGCGCAAGGTTGCTCGCGTCAGGTTGACGAACGGGATTGAGGTTACCACCTATATTCCCGGCATCGGCCACAACCTGCAGGAGCACTCGATTGTGCTGATTCGCGGCGGCCGCGTGAAGGATCTTCCCGGCGTCCGCTACCACGTTGTCCGCGGCACACTGGATTCGGTGGGCGTGGCGAACCGCAAGCAGAGCCGGTCAAAGTATGGAGCCAAGCGCGCCAAGGGCGGAGCGGCTCCGGCGAAGAAGTAAAAGCAGTGAATGAGTGAAGAAGTGAATCAGTGAAACGAATCACTCACCACTGAAACACGGTTCCGGGGCGTTGACTTGGACTCGGACTAGGGCAGTAGAAGCGGCGCTTGAAGCGCGAGGGATTTGAAGGTTATGCCGAGAAAAGGGCACATAGCGAAGCGGGAAGTGGCGGCGGACCCGGTCTACGGGTCAACGCTGGTCACCAAGTTTGTCAACTCGATGATGTGGGGCGGCAAGAAATCGACGGCACAGGGCATCTTCTATAAGGCGATGAAGACCCTCGAAGAGAAGGGCGGCGGCGACGACGCGCTGAAGCTCTTCAAGAAGGCTGTGGAGAATTGCAAGCCGCTGCTTGAGGTGAAGACCCGCCGCGTGGGCGGCGCCAACTATCAGGTGCCGATTGAAGTCAATC
>CAYOYX010000134.1:0-7142 GCA_964408275.1 uncultured Occallatibacter sp. | reverse complement strand
GAGCGCGGCAACTCGCTCTCGACAGGCCAGAAGCAGCTCATCAACTTTGCCCGCGCGCTGGCCTACAATCCGCGCATTCTCATCCTCGACGAAGCCACATCGAGCGTCGATACCGACACCGAACTGCGCATTCGCGGCGCATTGGAGCGCATGGTCGAGGGCCGCACAAGCGTTTTGATCGCACACCGCCTCTCAACCATACAACGCGCCGAGACGATCCTGGTGATGCACCGCGGCCAGTTGCGCGAGAGCGGCACACACCAGCAACTGCTCGCGCAGCACGGCCTCTACTGGAAGCTCTACCAGCTTCAGTACAAGGATCAGGAGTTATCCGCCAATGGGATAAACGCAGCCGCTCACACCCAGCAAGCTCCGATCTCTGCCGTGTGATGCGCGGGATTTCATCAGGAAAGCATACGAGACAGCCATAAGAGTCAACCGGCGCGCTATTCCGGGACTGTCGGTTGAATCGGAACCGGAGTGTTCGTAATTGCGGGTTTGACAGAGGCCGCTGGTTTGGCCGGGGCGCGTTGCGGAGTCAGCACTGTTTTTACAGGCGATTTTGCTCCGACAGCCGGCAGCAGTTCATTCTTGACAACGGCTTGCGCAGGCGGCTTGGGCGCTCCAACGGAGGCATCCACAGGCGCAGGCAGATTAGCCGCGCCAATATTGGTCCCCGTCTTGACTGCGCCCATTATCTTTGACGGAGCGATCACCGGCTTAACTGCGCCTTCGATTGAGACTGGCGCAAGCGGCGCGGAAAAGGCCGGTTTAATCAGCGTCCTTTTTTTAGGCGCGACCGGAGTTTGCTGCACAGCAGCCGTGGGCGCTGGCGGCGCCGGCGGGGTAGCTGCTTGCACAGCCGTAGCTTGAATAGCGGGCGGTCTGGAGGGCACGATCGGCGCTGGAGGTGTTGAATTTGGTTTGGCCGCAGCTTCGGCTGCTCTCACTTTGACGGGGCGCGGCGGAGGCAGTTGCGTGGGCAACTGGGGCTGCGCGCTCTCGGAGATATTCAGCGCGGGATTCTCTGCTGAATCAGCGAGAAACTTCTCATCGTCTTTGCCGTTGATGGCGGAGCGCATCCAATCCATCCAGATAGGCAGCGCTGCTCGTGCTCCGGTTTCTTTGACGCCCAGCGACTCGCGGCTGTCAAAGCCCACCCAGACGCCGCAGGTGACCGACGGAGAGAAGCCGAGAAACCATGCGTCCGTATACTCGCTGGTAGTGCCCGTCTTGCCGCCAAGCGGGTGTTTCAGTTGCGCCGCCGCCGCGCCGGTGCCCTTCTGGGTGACGGCCTTCAGCAGCGTCATCATGGTACGCGCTGTCTGCTGGTCGATCACTTCCTTCACCGCGGGAGGATCCTCCCACAGCGTAACGCCGTCGGCATTCGAGACCTTTTTGATCAGTCTCGGCTGCACACGAATCCCGTCGTTGGGAAAGACCGCGTAGCTGGCCACCTGTTCTTCCAACGTAATCTCCACCGCGCCCAAAGCCACCGGCAGGTAAGCGGGAATGTTCGATGTCACGCCGAATCGGTGGGCCACCTCGATGACATTCTGAATTCCCACGTGAGCAGCCAGCTTGAGAGCGGGTATATTGCGCGACTCGGCAAAGGCGTCGAGCAGCGTCATCGTGCCTTTGTAGTCGTCTTCATAATTGTGCGGAGTGTAGCTGCCGAAGCTGACCGGCCCATCGACAATCGTATCTGTGGGCTTGGCGCCGTCCAAAACCGCCGCCGTGTAAACGTAGGGCTTGAAGCTGGAGCCGGTCTGCCGCTCGGCCTCTGTGGCCCGGTTGAATTGCGAGAGCGCGTAATCGCGTCCGCCCACCATTGCCAGCACGTCGCCGCTGGTGTTGCTGATGGCCAGCAACGCTCCCTGAGCGCCGGAGTCCTGCTCCAGCGAGGCCAGCATCCGCGTTTTGCCCGAGGTGTCCGCCGTTGCGCTGATCAGATGGACGTAAATGATGTCACCGGGCTCGACCAGCGCTTTTGACGATTGCTGTCCCGTCCACTTCCAATCCTCCGGCAGAATCACAATCTCGTCATTGCCCACATGAGCATGAATCTCCGCTGGCAGCACGCTGGTCACTACGGCGTGCGCATAATCCCCTGGTCCGTACTCCATCGCCCAGTCGGGATGTTTGTAATCTTCAATCGGAACGCCGCTGGAGAGCGCGTTGTCCAGCTTGCCAACCCAGCCGCGCCGCCGCTCATAGACGGCCAAACCATCGGCTACTGCGCGATTTGCGGTTTGCTGCAAATCCAGATCGAGCGTGGTTTCCACCTTCAGGCCGGCCTCATGCACCTGCTCCGTGCCAAAGCGTTTTTCCAGCTCTTGCCTGACCTCCTCCTGAAACCACGGAGCCACGGGAGTCTCCGGCTTGGCGATATGAAGCCCAAGCGGAGCGTTGCGCGCCTGCTCGGCCCGCGCGTGCGTGATCACGTGGTCCAACTCCATCTCGGTGAGTACCAGGTTGCGCCTCTTCAGCGCCTTCTCCGGCGCAAGCAGCGGCGAAAAGGCCACCGGACCCTTGGGCAATCCGGCCAGAAGAGCGGCTTCGGTCAGCGTCAGGTCTTTGGCGTGTTTGCTGAAGAAAAACTGCGATGCGGCCTCAAAGCCGTACATCCCGTGGCCCAGGTAAATCTGGTTTCCATAAAGAGTGAAGATCTGCTCCTTGGTGAAGGAGCGCTCGATCTGAATGGCCAGATAGGCCTCTTGCAGCTTGCGCGTCGGAGTGCGCTCACTCGATAGAAATAAATTGCGCGCCAACTGCATGGTCAGCGTGGATGCGCCCTGAGCGCGCCCGTGACTGCGAATGTCATACCAAACCGCGCCGATCACGCGAAAGACATTGATGCCCCAGTGCGACTCGAAGCTCTTGTCTTCAATCGAGATCACGGCTTGGCGCAGCACTGGCGCAAAATCGTTATAGGCCACCACCTCGCGCCGCTCCAGCGCGAAGGAGCCGATCACGCGGCCTTTTTGATCGAATAGCTCGGTCTTCGTCGAAGGCCGGTAGCGCTCCAGATCGTGAATCTGCGGCAGATCGGCCGAGTAAACCAATGTAAGTCCGGCCAGCGAGCCGGTTATCACTGCCAATAGAATCAATGCAATGAGCGCAACTTTTCCTGCCAGCTTTCGTCGGCGCGGCGGAGGAACGTACTGTTCTTCAAGCCGACGCTTCCTGGCCAGTTCCAGTGGATCAAACGATTCAGTTGGGCGGTAGCTCAAGCGATTCCGGCCTCGTGGTATTTCTCCCGATTATAGTGGAGAAATCAAAAAGCCTGCCAGTAGCAATCGCTGCGCGCGCAGAGCTTCCGAACGTCATGTTCGCACAGATCGAATCACTTAGGGAAAAGTTTGAATCTCAATCACCGCTCAACTATTTTTCGCCTTCAGCAGTTCAATTGCCTTGAGCAGAGGCTCGTCGCTCTTCGCAGGCGGCGCGGTTTCCTCTTCTTCTTCCTCTTCGCTCACGGCCGGTCCCACCTGCACCGTCGGCATCACCGCTTCGTCTTGAATCTTCTTGCCGGCTGCGTTCTGATACTTGGCCACAGTCAGCAGTAGCGCCGCTCCGTCGGGTAGCTGGATGGTCTTCTGCACTGAACCCAATCCAAAGCTCCGCTCACCCACCACATCACCGCGTCCCGCATCCTCAATTGCCGCGGCTGTCAGCTCCGCCGGTCCGTAGGTGCCGCGATTGATAATCACTGCCAGCGGCGCAGTAGTGATAAATTTAGCCGGATCGGCGGCGAAGGTTTGACGGGGAACCGTTTGGCCGACGAGCGTGGCCAGCGTACCCTGCTTCACAAAAAAGTTAGCCAGCCGCACACCCTGCTCGGCGTCGCCGCCGGCTGAGTCGCGCAGGTCCAGCAACACCTTGCGCCCCGGAGCCGCCTTGAGCCGCGCGGCGATCTCGTTCACGCGAGCGGCGGTCAGCGCACCCGGCTTCAGATAAAGAATCGTCGCGCCCTCATACTGCTGCTCGTCCAGCGCGGGCTGACCGTAGATCGAGCGTGTCAAAGTTATCTTCTCCGGTTCGGGCTTGCCCGGGCGCACCACAGAAAGGACCACTGTGCTCCCCGGCTTCCCCTCCAGCATCAGCCGGATCATTGCCAGCGATAGTTCGCGCGTCGATTGATCGCCAATCGATTCGATCACGTCGCCGTCGGCCACATGTTCCTTATCAGCGGCAGAGCCGGGCAGCACGCTCACCACCACGGCGTAGCCATAGCGTTTGGAGGCGACGATGCCCACCTGTGCCGCGACCGCCGCCATCCCGCGCTCCTTGTAAATTGTGTATTCGGCCGGGGTCAGGTAGCTGGAGTCGGCGTCCAGGCTCTCCAGCAGTCCATGCAGCGCGCCTGTCGTCACGTCGTTGATATTCGGCGGGGTAACGTAGTCGGTCTGAATCTTTTCCAGCACTTGGCGGTAGACATTGGTCTGGCGATAGGCGCCATCCTGCTGGCTCCCGGCGCGAACATTCAACATACCAAATTCGCCCAGCACAAAGCCGGAGAAGAGAGCAAGGCAGATCGCTATTGAAAGCACGAAGACAAATCGCTGGAAAAATCGCGTCACACACACCACCGGGCCGGCCCTTTGGGGAAACAGGCCGCGCATCCTTATAGACGCAATCATAGCGCAATAGGCGCGCGCCGTCCTCTAATCCAAGTTTCCTGTCTCTGCAATAATCCCTGTATGCTCATCCTCGCCTCAGCCTCCCCGCGCCGCCGCGAACTCCTCGCGCAGGCCGGCTACACTTTTGAGGTTCATCCCGCCGACATTTCCGAAGACCCCAGCCCCAACGAAGATCCTATTGCCTACGTCACCCGACTCGCCCGCGAAAAAGCCCAGGCAGTTTACAACGAACTTTCCCAGTCCTCTGCCAGTTTCGCGGATACGCTCACCGTCCTCGGCGCGGACACTACTGTAACTCTCGACAACCAAATCCTCGGCAAACCCTCCGACGCTACCGACGCCGCCCGTATGCTCCGTCTGCTCTCCGGTCGCGCTCATCGCGTCATCACCGGCATTGCCTTGGTCAGCGCGACTTCAACCCAGGTCGCCGCAGAAGTCACGACCGTCAACTTTCTCACCCTCTCCGATGAAGAGATCGAAGCCTACATCGCCACTGGCGAACCTATGGACAAAGCTGGAGCATACGCCATCCAGGGCCGCGCCGCCCGCTGGATTCCCCGCATCGAAGGCTGTTACTTCAACGTAGTAGGACTTCCCACTGCTCTCGTCTCCTCGCTTCTCAGCGGCAGGAAATAGTCTGCAACGCAAAAATCAGGCCGATTACTCGAATTTCAAATTATGGTATAGCCCTGCCTGTATGTTGTTGCAAAAGTCCTTGATTCTCGCAGTTGTTTTAATTATGTGCAAGGAAAGAGGGCCGAAAATAAATATCGAACGAATCTCAGAAAAGAACATTCTTCGATTTGTTCGCCGTTCGATGATGCAAGTGGCCGGGACGGCGTCAAGTGTCAAGATAAACGCCAAAGTACGGCGCTCTTGACCCCGTCCCGGCCACCAGAGGGAGACTCTGCGCGCGAATTGAAAAAACGCGTTTGACAAAGCCGACGCTGTCATACATGGGGTATACGCAAACTGCCGACCAAAGGGAGGCGTCCGCCTGGACGGTCAGTCCCTCAAGCGGCGTTCTCGACGCGAGCCAGCATCGGCGCGCTCAACTGCTGGCGGAGGCTGCCGGCGAGATCCGCCACGACGCGCATCCGTTCGGCAATCGGAGCCGGCACTTCGCTGCCGTTCATCGCCAGTTGCGAGTGCAGCAGGAGTCCGGCGACGGTGGATTTCAGTTCGGTTTCGATGGCCACGGCGGCGGCGCGGCGGGCCAGCGACTGCTCGCGCTCACGGCGGTGCAGCGCGGAGCGAATCTCGCGAACCAGACGAGCCGCTCCCGATAGCGCGAAGTTAATCTGCAAGGGAATCGCCAGACTGGCGTGCTCCCAGATAGCCTCGGCGGAGGCCGGATCGCACTCGGCCATCGTCTCGTCGATCACCACGGCGGCATACTCGCGGCGGCGCAGCGCGGCCAGCGCGGCCTTGCGTCCGTCGGCTACCTCAATCTCCATGCCCAGTTGCGTTGCTACAACAGCCGCGCAGTTGCGGGCGCCTTCAACACCAGTCACTATCAAAATACTCATTTCCAGCTCCTTTGGCCTGTTCCGTTAGCCTGTTCCGTTGGCTCGCCCGGCACTCCTGCCGGCTCCGAATGTGATCCCCGCAGGTCATCTTCCCGCTTAGGGCCTGTGATCTGTCCCGTAATTGTGCTATCGGCGTAATCTGTCCCGGCTTGAGCCTGAACGATTATTCTTCCCGAAGCGGGTCGGCGATGCCATATTCCTTCAGCTTGCGGTAGAGGGTGGTCTTGCCGATTCCCAGCAGCTTGGCCGCCTGCAGCTTGTCGCCGTTCAGGGTGCGAATGGCTCCCAGAATCGCCTGACGCTCCAGGTCCGCCAGCGTGGTCAACTGCGGCGCGTCGCCCTCGGCTGCCGGCTCGCCGACGACGACCGAACGCCGCGCCTCCAGACCCTGCTGCTGAAGCTGCGTGGGCAGGTCGCCCAGGTGCAGGATGGGACCGCTCGAAAGCGCGCAGGCCCGTTCGATTGAATTCTCCAACTCCCGCACATTTCCCGGCCAGTCGTGGCGCATCATGGTGCGCAGCGCCTCGTCGCTCAGCGTGAACTTGACGCCGTGCTCGCGGCTGATGTGGTCGAGGAAGTGCGCGGCCAGCAACGGAATATCTTCGCGGCGGTCGCGCAGCGCGGGCAGCCGGAGATTGACGACGTTGAGCCGGTAGAAGAGATCCTTGCGGAAGCTGCCCTTTTCGACCATTACCGCCAGATCGCGGTTGGTGGCGGCGACGATGCGCGCCTTGATGGGAATCCGATGGGTTGCGCCGACCGGGCGGACCTCTTTTTCCTGCAAGGCGCGCAGCAGCTTGGCCTGCAAATCGAGCGAGAGTTCGCCTATCTCGTCGAGAAAGACCGTGCCCCCCTCGGCTGAGACCAGCAATCCATCCTTTGCGCGGTTGGCTCCGGTGAAGGCGCCCTTCACGTAGCCGAAGAGTTCGCTCTCGATCAGCGTCGGCACCAGCGAGCCGCAATCGACAGG
>CAYOYX010000133.1:0-7144 GCA_964408275.1 uncultured Occallatibacter sp. | reverse complement strand
GTGTCCCAGACCCACTCGTTGGGCTTCTGCGCGCCCAGGTCGTCCAGCACCAGCACTTCAGCGGCAAAGATCGGCCTGAGCAGCTCCAGCTCGGTCGTCTGTACCTGCGGGTTGTAGCTGTTCTGTATATTCTTGAGCAACTCGCGGTAGTCGCAGAAAAGTCCCCGGACGCCGCGCTCGACAACAAGCCGGCGCAGTACGCCGACGGCCAGATGAGTCTTGCCGACGCCGATGGAGCCGGTGAAGAGCAACCCCTTGCCTGCGGTGTCCACAGGATAGGCCTCGACAAATTTGCGGGCAGTCAGATGCGCGCGTCCCAGCGATGTGTCCGCGCCTCGAAAGGATGTCTCGAAGCCGTCGAGGGTGTAATGCCGGTAGCGCTCCGGGATGCGGGCAGCGGCCACGCGGCGCTCCTCGCGCTGCATTTGCTGGCATTCGCAGGCGCGCGAGATCCATTGACCGTGCGCATTGACCACGCGCACCAAGCCGACTCCATCGCAGATGGGGCAACTGCTCACCTCTCCAAGCGTAGCGCAACCAGCGGCATGGCGCGGCGGTGCATTGCCGGTGCGAGATTGTGGAAAAGACGCGAACTCCGGGGCTATCACCCTTTTCATTTAGAGCAATATGCGGTTCATCCTTTCAATTCAAAATAATTCATCTTGACCTTACCCGAATCTGATATGGTTCTTTTCTGGAGGAAATACCATGAAACTTCGCAACATTTTGTTTAGCAGCGCTCTGGTCCTCGGACTAGTCGCTGGAGGCGTAACCCTTGCTCAGAACATCGATCCTGCACGCCACCCGAATCTGGCAGCAGCTCAGGATCTCATCGACCGGGCCATCGGCAGAGTCGATGACGCGCAGCGCGCCAACGAGTACGACATGGGCGGCCATGCGGCTCACGCCAAAGAACTGCTCGTTCAGGCGCGTGAAGAGATCAAGATGGCTGCCCGCGAGGCCAATCATCATGATCATGACCATATGCGCTAGGATCTGTCATCTAACTCCTAGAGGGCACTGACGGAAGTTAGTTTTTCTCGGATTGAGGAGCAACTCGCACCGGGGTTCCCACCGGCAGGACGTCGTCCGTGGGAACCCTGATTGGGTGTGTCTCGTTGTATATATCATCCAACAATCGGCCCGGTTTACCAGCAGCATACCTTAGCGCCGAGGACACAATACCGCCGATATCGCCCGTTATACTTTTATAGATGGAATACTTTGATTGATGGGCGCAAGCGCGAATCCCAAATCGAGTTATAACCTCGCCCTTCCTTTCTACGAAAGCTCGGTCAAGAATCCTCACGCATCGGCGTTGTTCGTAGGCGGAGCGCTGATTTCGTACGGAGAATTGGCCGATCATGCGCGGCGAATTGCTGGATGGCTGAGCCTGAAGGACGGCGAGTACTCAGGCCGTGTCGGGATACTGGCCTCGCGCACAATGGAAGCATACGCCGGAGTGCTGGGCACTCTCTGGTCAGGCGCGGCTTATCTTCCCCTCAATCCGCATACACCGGAAGATCGCTTGATACATATCTTGCAGCAAACCAGACTTGATGCGCTTGTTGTTGACCAAGCGGGGCTGGAACTTCTTTCGGAGCGTGTTCTCCAATCAGCTCCAAAGCGGATTCTCTTCGGTGCCAGCGCCAGACCGTCGCAGAGCGCGTTGAATTATCAAGAAACCTGCTTCACCTGCATGGCAGAGTTGCCCTGCTGTGGACCTGAACAGCCCGTTCCCGTTGCAGAGGATGCGCTGGCCTACATCATCTTCACGTCAGGAACCACCGGCACGCCCAAGGGCGTGATGGTCGAGACCGGCAGCGTGGACCGATATTGCGGCGTGGTGCAGGATCGCAGCGCTTTTCGGCCAGAGGACCGTGTCTCTCAGGCAGCGGAATTGACATTCGATAACTCCGTGCTGGACTTGTTTGTTACCTGGGCGGCGGGTGCGTGTGTTTATGTTGTGCCAGCCTCTCAATTGATGGCTCCGGCAAAGTTCATCCGCGCCCACGAACTTACGATATGGTTTTCCGTGCCATCTACCGCGTGTTTTCTGGAGCGCATGAAGTTGCTAAAGCCCGGCATATTTCCCTCCTTGCGATACTCCATCTTCGCTGGTGAGGCGCTGTCAATTGCTACTGCAAGAGCTTGGCAGATCGCAGCCCCCAACAGCATCGTGGATAATTTTTACGGTCCTACCGAAGTCACGGTTGATTGCATCGCGCAACGCCTTGAATATCCTCCCAATGTCACCCGTAACCGCGGTTTGCTGGCCATCGGCAAGCCGTTCAACGGCATTCGCGCTGGCATCGTGGATGCCGATCTTGCTTTTTTGCCACCCAATGAAGAGGGCGAACTTGTCGTCTCCGGACGCCAAGTGGCGCGCGGATACTTTAACGATCCAGAACTCACAGCGGCTCGTTTTCCTACTCTTGACGGCTGCCGGTGGTATCGAACAGGTGACCTGGCTTATCAGGATGACAACGGCATCTTTCATCACCTCGGCCGCATCGACAACCAAGTCAAAATACTCGGCAACCGGGTCGAACTTGAGGAGGTTGAAGCCCACCTGCGCAAAATTACCGGCACCGATTTAGTCGCTGCGGTAGCATGGCCTCTCGATAGCGGCCGGGCTACGGGAATCGTAGCCTTCCACTGCGCGCCGGGAGTTACTCGCGACGAGATTCGCGACGAAATGAAAAAGCGCGTGCCTGAATATATGGTTCCACAACGAATACATCACATAAACACTCTTCCACTGGGATCAACTGGGAAGATTGACCGGAAAGCCTTAACTCGTATGCTGGATGAAGGCAAGATATGATTCGTGTGGCAGCTTACATCCGAAGCATTCCCGGCATTTAAGCAATCTTACAAGCGGATTGCGTAAGGGCATGGATTGCCTCGATGCTATCCAACTGCTCTCTATCAAAACCGATCTTCGCAAAATCGATTCCGAAGTTTTGCTCGAGATACAATACGATTTCTATTGCTTCAATCGACTGCAACCGCCCGCTATCGAACAAAGAATCGCTATCGGTCAGCGGCTTTTCATCGCCGTTGCCGGTCAGCAAACCTTGCACAAACTCATGTATCTCGGTTATAGAATTCATTACTTCCTCCTAAAAGTGAATAAAGAACAGACTTGCCAGATACTTCAAATGTTCGACAAGCGGATAACTCTTTCCAGGAAACGAAAAAACATTCAGTAAACAATAAAACATAAGTACGCCAATGATTGGAATAACCCGCCCGCGAATGAAGCCTGTAGGTTTTGACGAATGCTTTCGCAGTTGCGAGATACTCAGTCCTGCCGTCAGGACGATACAGTAAAAAGCGAAGACCTGATAATTTACGATGGCATTCCAGAGCCCTTTATCCTGAATGATCGTCCAGTTCTCCGTGAAATGAAAAAAGATGTTGCCGAAAAAAACAGCAGCGAAGGTCGCAAAGATCATCCTCATCCGCCGATGCGCCATCCAGTAGCGAAAGAATGTAGGATAATAGAAGAATTCGACGAGTAACTCCTTAAAATAATATGTATAGCGGTTAAAAAACTCGATAATGGACGTTGAATAGAGCGGGCTGCGCGTATTGCGCAGCGCGTTGAATCCAACCATGCGGCAACAGGCGATGATCTGGTGCCCCCAGATTGATAAACTCAATATGGATTCAAAGAAAGCCAGTATCAGGCTCTCCCAACGCAAGTGCCAGACAACAGGGGTTTGATGTACGCTCATGGCAAGCGATTGATCTGACGTCGGAATCCGTAGATAAGCGTGAAAGAAGCGGAGCCAAACACTCTGGAAGAAAATCAACAGCAGCGCCCAGACAAGCAGCTTCAACCCTTTCAATTGCACAATCGCAAGCTGCTCCGGATTCTTCGCTTCAATCCGCCTAAGATATGCCGCTCCCTTGGGAATGGGAATGTGATTTTGCCCCCATAGCGGCCCGAAGGTCGATAGCTCCAGTGTTGCATCGCGGCCCGGCTGGGAGTTTCGGTCGATCATCGCATAACAGAAGTACCAGAGATAACTGGAGAGAGTGCCAACCAGTCCCCAAAGCGGGGTGTAACTCCATGTGCCCCGCATGACCAAGCAGGCCATAAGAATCACTGCGGTAAAGCCGGAGAGAAGAAACGTAATCGGCCTTTTGGCAAACAGTGATTTGGGCCAGCGCATAACGCACCAATAGAGAAGCATCCCCAGCGCCATGAGCGCAAGATTCAAGCCCAGAAGCAAGGGCTGCTTGAAGTAACACCGCACAGCGATGGCGACGGGGGCAATCGTCATAACATGGCGGCGATAAGCCGGCATAAAAGTAATAAGCGCAACCGCTAAAGTGAAAGCCAGCACCGGGAAAGGATGATATGCCGTCAGGAACAATCCCAAGCAGAACAAGGAAAGCAAAATGACTTTTCCCAGCACTGTCTGGGCAAATGCAACTGCCCAGGGAAATGTCTCCAGGCGCGGGATAATGCGAAACTCCGTCCAGCGATTGCTCTTCGAGTTATGAGACCGCGACTGGGGAGCAGAACTGCTTGCAATCATAAGTCGTCCAAAAAGGATACCGATCTCTTGCATCGGTGTCGAATGTCAGTAGTCAGTGAACAGCGGACAATGACGGCCAGCGGATGTGATTGCGATTCATGCTATGATCGTGTGCCCGGCACGCTGCATTCGTATCACGGAAAGAAATGCTGTTGTTCATAGGACGCGCTAATACCTCTGCTGAAACTCCGGCTCGACAGGGTTCTCAAAGAGTGAGGCGTCGCGGGTGACGATGGTCAGCCCGGAGGGCGTAACAAAGTAACGCCGCTTGTCTTCGACCGGGTCGTAGCCGATGATGGTGCCTTCTGGAATGTGTACGTGACGGTCGATGATGGCTCGCCGTATGCGACAGTGGCGTCCGATATTCACGTGAGAGAAGACAATGCTGGCGTCCACTGTCGAGTAGGAGTTGACGCGCACATCCTGCGAGACGACGCAATTCGCAACCGACGCGCCGGAGATGATAACGCCGGCGGTGATAACCGAGTTGACTGCCATGCCGGAGCGCCCCGGCTCGCCGAAGACAAATTTGGCCGGCGGATACTGTCGCTGGCGCGTGCGGATCGGCCAGTTCTTGTCGTAAAGGTTGAAGGTCGGCGAGACCGAGCAGAGGTCCATGTTGGCGTCGTAGTAAGCGTCCAGCGTGCCCACGTCGCGCCAGTAAAGCGCCTGCTGCTTGTTCTCATCCACAAAGCTATAGGCCATCATCTTTTTCTTGCCCAGCAAACCGGGCAGAATATCATGGCCGAAGTCGTGCCGCGAGTTGGGGTTCTCCGCGTCGGCGATCAGCGCCTTGAGCAGAACCTCTGTGTTGAAAATGTAAATGCCCATCGAGGCATCCACGGCATTGGGATTGAAGGGCGAGCGGAAACTGGTGGAAGCCGGCTTCTCCTGGAAGCCGCAAATCTCGGCGTTCGTGCCCACCTCCACTACGCCGAATTGCTTCACTTCATCCGGCGGAATCGGCAGCGTGGCCAGCGTGACATCCGCCTTGGTTTCTTTGTGATACTCCAGCATCCGGCTGTAGTTCATCTTGTAGATGTGGTCGCCGGAGAGGATGATCATGTGCTTGGGCTGCTCGCTGCCAATCGAGTAGATGTTCTGATAGACAGCATCAGCGGTGCCCATGTACCAGTTGGAGCCGGTGCGCTGCATCGGCGGCAGCAGCTCAAAGAACTCGCCCAGTTCCTGAGCCACAATGCCGGTCCAGCCCTCGCGGATGTGCCGGTTGAGCGAGAGCGCCTTGTACTGCGTGAGGATGAAGACCTTGCGCAGGCCGGAGTTGATGCAATTGGAGAGGGTAATGTCGATGATGCGATAGTGCCCGCCAAAGGGCACGGCGGGCTTGGCGCGATCCCGCGTGAGGGGAAAGAGCCGTTCCCCAGCACCACCCGCCAGCAAGACTCCCAGTGTATCTTTCATATCTGTTCAACCCAGCCTTCGCGCTGATTCCCGCCCGCTTGTTCTTCACTTCAGCATAACTTCCACTGCCAACAGAATCGCCGAAGGCAGAGAATACTGCAAGCCGCCGATTTCAGCAGCCCCTTTCACTTTATAGAAGATGGCCATACCCAAAGGCAAAACCGGAACCGCCGGCGAAGTGTTTTTCATCGCGGTCGCTCCGGTTTTGGGAAAGATGCCGTTTGGGTGCGGCGGTCGTTGGCGCTCTATCGACTAACGCTTCTTGTGAAATTTGTACTCCATGCCGACCGAGATGCCGAAGTTCCAGTTGTCGTGCGGGCTGGTCAGCGGCGGAGCTGTAACAGGGTAATTGAAGCCGTAGCGCGTAAACAACGCGTCTGGCGTAATGCGGAAGACCCAATGCTCGGAACGGTTCAAATCGATGTGACCGCCGAAAACCGCGGCGGGAGCAATCTGATTAGGATAAAAGCCCACTGTGGCCGGTGTCTGCGGCCAAACGTGTGAATCGAAGTGTGCTCCGCCGGCCAGGACATGAATCATTAGATCGGCATGCTTGTTGTGCGGCCCCAACCATTCGGCGCCGCCAACGAAGAGGTATTGGCTTACGAACGGGCCAGTGATACTATTCGGGCCTGAATTACCTCCTCCGACGCTTCCCACGCCGCTGGTGCCGAGGTAGGCGCGGCCGGAGCCTTCGATGCCGAGGCGTTTGGTCAGCCAATAGGAACCGGAGAGGTCGAGTCCGCCCAGATTGGCCCCTTGCAGGGCATTCGGCCCGGCATGGATGTGGCCGCTGGCCGCGCCGAGCGAAAGATCGAAGCGGTTGTCGTAGCGCACCTTCGCCAGCGGATCGATGGCAATGTAGGTGCCGTTGGCGGCCAATGGCGAGGCGGTGCTTTGCGCGTGGGCGCGCGTTACGGCAAAAGAGGCCAGGACGGCTACGGCGACAAGAGGAGCGAGAGTTCTTACTGAGAGACGCATTGATTCCAGCTTACAGGACGATACCAATGGTGGACAATGCCCGACCTCTAGTCGCCAGGGCAATCACAAGAATGGAAGGCAAATCCTTCACAGTTTCACAGTTTCACGGAAAAAAGGGGGGGTGGGGGGTAGGCGAAAAGGTACGGACCGGGCGCATTCCTGACAGATTGGACCGGGGGCATGGTTGA
>CAYOYX010000132.1:0-7181 GCA_964408275.1 uncultured Occallatibacter sp. | reverse complement strand
CCTTGAAGGTGATCTTCTTCTGCTGCATCGAGAGCAGGCGCGCGCGGCTCTTGCCAAACGATAGCGCCTTGTTTCCGCCCGATTGCATCTGCCGCATGAAAAAGAAGAACAGGAAGCCGAGCAGAACCACCGGCAGCCCGTTCATCAGAATCAGAGGGATAAGATTGCTCTGCTCGGCCTTCTTGGAGAAGTGCGCATCGGAAGCCAGAAATGCAGTCTCAAGAGGCTCGTAGTGCTCGCCCACATGGGTATGAAACTGCTCCTTGGGCGTGGCTTTCATATGGCCATGCAGCTCCGTGCCCTGGACCTCGGCGTCGGCCACCTTGCCTTGTTTCACCTGGCTCACAAGGTCGGAGTAGCTGATCTCCGCATCCTTGGCGCCCATGCCCCCGCCCTTCGACACCCAGCTAAGAAGCATAACCACGCAGGCGCCGATCAGTATCCAGAACGTGACCGCTCTTACGGTAGAATTCACCAGATTCCCTCTCTTCCGGTGTTGCAGAAGCTCTTGACCGGCCCTTCAGCACAGCCTGCTTCACCTTTTAGACGCCGGTACATTCCGGAAAGTCACAGAAAGTACACAATTCCTCTTGCGGCTGAAAACTCTCCGCCGCCGCCCTCGAAAACAGTAAATTCAATTGTACTCTTAACGCGGTGTTTTCTTAAGCAATTCGGGCCGGTCCACGCGCCACCTATGATGTTTCCCTCCGCAGTTTTCATTACGGGAAGGTCAATTGCACTCCATCCACATCGACAAGTTAGCTGGAAAACCTCCTTGGGAAGTATCTGTGGAACAAAATTCAGCGAACTGGATCATTCACCGCTGCAAATGTCATTTTCTTCTATAATTGTAGCTACAACGCAAATACTGCTCTCCGGTTCCAGATCGACTCCACGCATCCAAACAATGCGCCCCTCAACCTCCAAAACCGGCCACTGAGAGCGGCTGGATCCGGTAACCCGCATTCGCTCAAGCACTTCCTTCACCTTGCGCGGCCCGGAGGAGTATCGGAGCCGGACGCGGTCGCCCGGTCTCCAGTTGCGCAGCGTCGCCACCCGATCCCCAGCCGACTCCAGAGCTTCAATCCGTAGCCGCACCCCAAATCCCATCACCTCGCCGGGAATTGCGACGCTGTATTCGGCAGCTGCGTTCTCCTTTTGCTCACCCCCAGCGGTCAGCCGCAACTCGCGCGGCGTTCGTTCCGCGCGCAAGCCCTGCGCCAGTTCCAATCGCTGTCCAGCACGCCCGCCCAGCGCCAACGTGCGCAGCGCCTCGGTCGCGGAAAAATCGATAGCCGCTCCCAGCTTCTCTGCGGCGTGGCGCAGAAGACGTCTTTGCAGCGCGGGAGCCAGTTGCGCCAGTCGCTTCACATCCAGCGCCAACCCTTCGTCGGATGCGCGCCCTCCGCCCCTTACCGCCCGCCCCGGCAACAGAATCCGCAGCGCCAGTCGGTCTACTTCCACCTGCCACCAGGCCTCTTCATCCCGCGCAAGTTGCGCCATCTGCGTCAGATGCTCGCGCAGCCGAGGGTTCCATCCTTCCAGAAGCGGCAGCAACTCGTGGCGAATGTGGTTGCGCGTAAATGTAACGTGTTGATTTGAGGAGTCTTCCCGCCATTTCTGGCCGAGCGCAGCCAGATATGCCTCAATCTCAGTCCGCGTCGCGCCAAGCAGCGGCCGCAGAATCCGCCCTTCGGGAAACTCGATCACCGGATGAATCCCGCTCAGCCCCTCGGTCCACGCTCCGCGCAGAAACTTGGCCAGAACCGTCTCCGCCTGATCGTCGCGCGTGTGCGCCGTGGCCACAGCCTCCACTTCGCCCGAGGCCATCAGTTGCCGGAACCATCCATAACGCAGCCGTCGCGCCGCCTCTTCAATCGTTTCTCCGCGCGCCTTCGCTTCGGCTGCGCAATCCACTCGCGCCTCGTGAAAGGGAACTCCCAGCCCCGCCGCCAGCGCCCGTGCAAACTCCAGATCGCCGTCGGCCTCTTCGCCCCTCAGCCCATGGTGCAGATGGGCGGCGTGCAGAACCAGCCCCAGTTCCTTGCTCCGCTCCGCCAGAGCGCGCAGCAGAGCAACAGAATCCGCTCCGCCGGAAAGCCCGACAGCCAGACGCAGCCCCGGCTTCAGCAAAGTTGTGTCGAGCGTAAGTGTTGGGGTCAAGGAGCGCATTTCAAAATAATAAGCTGCCGATTCGGTCAGGAGTGATGGCATTAACTGACAACTGAGAACTGAACTGTCACTCCCCCATCATGATCCGCTGAATCCGTGTCGCCCGCCCCGTCGCCGCATCACACGTCACCAGCGCGGCGCACATCTTCGGGTTTCCTTTGGCGGCCTCAAACTTCCCCGGCATTCCGGTCAGAAATTTGCGCAGAACCAGCTCTTTTTCCACGCCGATCACGCTGTCGTAAGGCCCGCTCATCCCCACATCAGTCTGGTAAGCAGTTCCTCCCGGCAGCACGCGCTCGTCGGCGGTCGGCACGTGCGTATGCGTACCCAGCACGGCGGTCACGCGCCCATCCAGATGCCATCCCATCGCCACTTTTTCGCTGGTCGCCTCGGCGTGAAAATCCACCACAATAACCTTCGCCTTGATCCCCTCCAGCAGCGCAGTCGCAGCGTGAAAGGGGTCGCTCGGCGTGTTCATGAAGACGCAGCCTTGCAGATTGATCACCGCATACTCCACACCGCTCGCCGTCGTCCCCTGGTAGACGCCATGGCCCGGGAGATCGGGCTGCAAATTCGCCGGACGCAGAACCCGCCGCCCGCGCTCATGGCTCTCAGCAGGCGCGGCGTTCATGTAGTCGATCAGCTCGCGCTTGTCCCAGACATGATTGCCGGTCGTCAGCACATCCGCGCCCAGATCGAAGAGCTCCTCTGCAAGCTGCGGCGTCAATCCAAAGCCCCCGGCGGCGTTTTCGGCATTGATGATAATTAACTCGACATTGTGCGCCTCACGCAAGTGGCCGATGTGCTCGCGCACAATCCTGCGCCCCGCGCTGCCGAAGATGTCGCCGATAAAGAGAATGTTCACTTCGCGTCCTGTTCTCTGTTCCTCATTAATGGAAACAGAATCACATCGCGAATGGATTTTGACCCGGTCAGCAGCATCACCAGCCGGTCGATGCCGATGCCTTCACCGCCGGTCGGAGGCAGCCCGTAGGCCAGCGCGCGCACATAATCCTCGTCCATCTGATGGGCCTCGTCGTCGCCGCTGGCTCGCTGTGCGAGTTGGTCTTCAAATCTTTTCTTTTGCTCGACCGGATCATTCAATTCGCTGAAGGCGTTGCCCAGCTCAAAGCCGCCGCAGTAAAACTCAAACCGTTCAACCCAATCAGGATCATCAGGTTTTTGTTTCGAAAGCGGTGAGATCGTGGTTGGAAACTCGTAGATGATTGTGGGCTGAATGAGGTGAGGCTCGGCGAATCTCTCGAATAAATCCGCTATCTTCCTACCTTTATCCCCTGAGCGGCCTTCCTTCGGATCCCACCCGATTTCATATAGATTACTGTAATCAGGAAAAAACTCTTCAGGTGCCAGATCATTGAGGTTTCGGGTGTCAACACGTCTGTAGAATAATTCACAGTTGGGATTTGTTAGCAACACACTCTTGATCCATGCTGCTAAGTTTTCGTTATTGCTAAAAGTATCATGACTAGGACGCGGGTTGAAGTGTTCAGGAAGCCACTTTAGAATCGCCTCAACCATCGTCAGCCGCGTCCACTTGCCCAGATCAATCTCCACGCCGCCGAAGTTGGTGATCGTCGTTCCGTTCACTTCCTTCGCCACAAACGCAATCAGCTCCTCGGTCAAATCCATCAGGTCGTGATAATTCGCGTAGGCCTGATAGAACTCCAGCATCGTGAACTCGGGGTTGTGCTGCGTACTCACGCCCTCGTTGCGGAAGTTGCGGTTGATCTCGTAAACCCGGTCAAATCCGCCGACGACGAGCCGCTTCAAATAAAGCTCCGGCGCAATGCGCAAAAACAAATCCAGATCGAGCGCGTTGTGGTGCGTGGTGAAGGGCCGCGCCGCCGCGCCGCCTGCCACCTGCTGCATCATCGGCGTTTCGACTTCTAAAAAGCCGCGCTCGTCAAAGAATTGCCGCAGCGCCTTGAGAGTTTTTGCACGCTTGACGAAGACTTCGCGGGCATCGAGGTTGCTGAAGAGGTCCACGTAACGCTGCCGATAGCGCAACTCGACATCGGCCAGCCCGTGAAACTTCTCCGGCAAGGCCAGCATCGCCTTCGCCAGGAAGGTCAGCCGCTCGACGTGAATCGTCAGCTCATTGGTGCGCGTGCGGAAGAGGTAGCCGGTGACGCCGATGTGGTCGCCCAGGTCCAGGAGTTTATAAAGCGCAAAGCCCTGCTCGCCGACAGCGTCCAGACGGACATAAATCTGCAACCGCTCTCCATTTTGCTGGAGCGTGGCAAAGCCGGCCTTGCCCTGCGCGCGAATCGCCATGATCCGCCCTGCAACGGCCACCGTCACGCGCGGCGACTCCAGCGCCTCTGCCGTCGCCTCGCCCCACTCGGCGCGCACGGCGGGAATGGTGTGCGAGGCAGGGAAGTGGTTGGGATAGGCCGCCTGCCCCAGCTTCACAATCTCTTCCAGTTTTCCCCTGCGCAGATCGAAGAGGCCTTGCTCAAACTCCGAATCAAACACTCGTATCTTCCTTTGCATGAACCGCGTTGCGGCTTCAATAGCCAGTATATCGTTCGTAGCGTGGCGCGGCGCTTAGGAAAATTCTGGCCCGCAAGCAAAGAATCATTGACACGCCAGCCGTCCTGTCGTTTACGATGTGGCCATGAAATCCAGATTAGTTTTACTGCTCCTCAGTGCGTCGCTGCTCTCGGCGGTGTACGCTCGTGCCAAGACCATCCTGCCGGATGCCTGCGGCGATGACAGCATAAAGTTCGACGTCAGCACGCAGAAGAATCAACCTGCGCCTGAACCTCCTCCAGCTGGTAGTGCGCAGATCATCTTTGTAGAAGAACAAAACGAGAGAGCTTCCTTCCATTTGGTCACTGTTCGCTACGGAGTGGACGGAAACTGGGTGGGTGCCAACTACGGCGACTCTTATTTTGTTCTGAATGTTACACCCGGTGTCCATCATCTGTGCGTGAATGCACAAGGTAATAAAAAGGCAGTTGGCGTGACTTCCTTCACTGCTGAAGCAGGCAAGGTCTACTACTATGAGGCTAGGACCACAGTGACCACAAGCGGAGGAGGTATGGTCACGACGCACGGGCCGAATGGCGCGACGGGCACTGGATTTGCACCAGGATCAATAGACAAAACCTTTCAGTTTAATGAATTATCGGAGGACGAGGGCAAATACAGGATCAAAGCCTGGAAGCTCGCAACTTGGAAATCCAACAAATAACTCCGCCCCATTTCGCACTCCAGGGCATTCATCGTAGATAATCACGATGGATGCCCTTTCATCGTGCCATTCCGCAGTCGAAGCCGCCCGCCAAATCCTCCGGCGGTCTCGCCACCTACGTCCAGGCAGAGAAGCTGCTCCACCTCGCCTTCGTGCTGCCTGCATCGGTTGCCATCTGGGGGTTGGTCGGCTGGGAGGCGGATAAGCACCTGCATCAACAGTGGATGATGATTGCCGGAGTCATCTTTGGCAGCGTTGCCGGTCTGGCCTATATGATACGAATGGCTCTCGACACAGAGAAGAATTCCCGCAAGCAAGACTCGACCCAGAACGGAACTGGAGAGGGCGGAAGCGAAACTCCATCATGACCGAACCAACCCATCCCATCGTTGACCTCACCCAGGCAGACCTTGATGCAATGCTTAAAAGGTCGCTACGTAACACGCTGATTCTAGGCGCCGTTGCAGCTATCGCAGTGCTGATCGGAGGCGGCTGGCGCAACGCTGCCATGCTCGTCGCTGGGACGCTGATCTCGGCCGCCAGCATCTGGGAGTGGCAGCGCCTCGTCCGCCTCATCAACGCCAGAATGGACCGCCAGAAGACCCCGGCGAGCGCTCCCGCAGTCGTTCTCTTCTTTCTGCTCCGGCTCACTGTCTTCGCCGGGGTGATTTATGGTAGTCTGAAGTGTTTCCACGGCTCGGTTGCGGCGCTGCTCTGTGGTCTGGCTCTGGCGGTCTTCACCATCGGCTGGGAGGCACTACGCCTGCTGCGCGAGTAACCGAAGCAAAGGCGAAACAAGACTGAAACAGGCTTCGCGGCGGCGGCAATCTCCCGCTCGGAGACGGAAAGACTCAATTTTTCATGCCGGAATCGTTTGTGCTTGTTCAATGGTTGAACGCCCTCCTGATGGGCGTCGAGTCCAAGGCTTTTCAATCGATTGGCCTCTCGCCTGCCGTCGCCGCGGAAAAGGCTTTGGGTATCAATCAGGCCTTTGCGCTCGAACTGCTGGTGGCCGGAGGGCTCATCGCCTTTTTCCTTCTCGTGCGGCTGACTCTCTCGGTGGAGCGGGCCAATCCTGCGCAACATATCGCCGAGGCTCTTCATGAATTCATCGGCGGTCAGGCCGAGCAGGTCATCGGCCACGGCTACCAGCTCTTTCAAGCTTACGTGACCTGCATCTTCCTCTTTGTCCTGATCAACAATCTCACCGGCCTGATCCCCGGCATCACGGCTCCCACCACGTCGATCATGGTGACCCTGGGCTTGGCCATTCCCACCTTCTTCTATTACAACTTCCACGGCATTCGCGCACAAGGGCCGGTTGGCTATCTCAAGCACTTCGCCGGACCGGTCTGGTGGATGGCATGGCTGATCTTTCCTATCGAGATTTTTTCCGACGTGATACGCATCATGTCGCTCAGTGTTCGTCTTTATGCCAATATGTTTGCTGGCGATCTGGTGACGATGGTCTTTTTCTCGCTTGTTCCGGTCGGCATTCCTGTGATCTTCCTGGGTTTGCACATCTTTGTCTCCCTGATTCAAGCCTTCGTCTTCATGCTGCTAACGATGATTTATCTTTCGCTGGCGGTATCGCACGAGCACTAAAGAGTGAAGTGAAAGAGTGAAGAAGTGAAAAAGTGAAGTAAGAAATGAGCTGGATTTCGCTTTTCACTCATTCACTTGTTCACCCTTTCACTGTTTCAAAGATTCCGCCGGAGAGCGCTTCCGCTCCGGGCAAACGGTAGGCCGCAAGCGTGAGGGGGCCAGCACGGTGAGCCTCAACCACCCACTG
>CAYOYX010000131.1:0-7382 GCA_964408275.1 uncultured Occallatibacter sp. | reverse complement strand
GTCATCTCGGCCAGGCCGGCGCCTTTGCCGCCCAGCACATCCTTCATTTTTCCATTGCCTTCGGCCTTGCCGCCGCCGAAGAAAAACACGTGTTGAGTTGAGGTCGAGCCTGCGTGTGTTGCAGACGACTGTTCCAGAACGCCCTGCGTCATGGTTTGAAGCCTCCGTATCCAGGATTCGCGAGCGGTCCGCGGGAGAGGGTGACGGAACGCGGCTCAATACTGCAACGGGAAATTGCGGTTTTAGGCTGATCGCGCGCGGGTCATCCAGGCATCGGGCTGCGCTGGCGGAATTGGTTAGTCGTTATTACGAATACCCTTTCAAGTATACAGTTGCCAGTGCCGGAGGTCACAGGGGTTTCGCGAAGCCCAACTACCTTAACCATTTTGAAACACAGTGTTCCGCAATATGAGACGGAAGGCTGCGACGGAATAGCGGCGCAACAGCTATGCTCATCTCCATGAACCTTACCCTGGTCCACGTTGGCGCGCGCGCCAGCTCGAAGGACGAGTTCAACGCGCTGACGGAAGAATATCTTGGACGCTGCGCCGGCTTTGCCAAGTGCAAGACAGAGGCCTTTCGCACGGAAGAGGCGCTGTTTGGCTGGCTGGAACGGCTGGAGGGTCGCACACCGGTTGTGGCAGTGCTGCTGGACAGCCGGGGAAAGACGATGACCTCGGAGGCGTTTGCGGCATGGCTAGGCAAACGGCGCGACGAAGGGACGCAGCAGATTGTCTTTGCCGTGGGGCCGGCCAGCGGATGGTCGGATGCGGCGCGGACGCGGGCGCAACTGCTGCTCTCGTTGGGACCGATGACGCTGGCCCAATCGCTGGCGCGGCTGGTGATGGCCGAGCAGATTTACCGCGCCTATGCGATTTTGACGGGGCATCCGTACCACGGAGGACACTGAGAAACAGGAACCAGCAGGCCCCCCTTTTTTATTTTGAAATTGCAAGGAATTGCCCCGCCATTGTCCTAGCGGCGTTCGTCGGCCGTTAGTGCCATTCCACGCGATGTGTTTCAATAAGAGAGATGGCGCTTCCCCGGAAAAAGACGGCGCGCGGACGCTGGATTGCGGCGACGCGCAAGGTGCGCGAACTGGCGATGGTCGCACGAGCGCTCGTCCACACCGGCCATCCAGTCTTGGCGCAGATAGTCCCGGCGCGCTTCTGCAATCTCTCCTGCGCATACTGCAATGAGTATGACAAGGTTTCGGAGCCGGTGCCGCTCGACGAGATGTTCAGCCGAATCGACCACCTCGGCCGGCTGGGCACGGCGATGATCGGCATCAGCGGCGGCGAACCTCTGACTCACCCCGATCTCGACGAGATCATCCGCCGCATTCGCCGCACCGAAGCCATTGCCGGAATGATCACCAACGGCTACCTGCTCAACGTGGCGCGCATTGAGCGCCTCAACCGCGCCGGCCTCGATCACCTACAGATTTCCATTGATAATCTGACGCCGGACGATGTTTCGCTGAAGAGCCTTAAAGTTCTGGACAAGAAGCTAGTGATGCTGGCGGAGTACGCGGAGTTCCACGTCAACATCAACTCGGTTGTCGGCGGCGGCTTCAAAAATCCTACCGACGCGCTGGTGATCGGCAAACGCGCGCTGGAGCTTGGCTTTGAATCGACGATTGGAATTATCCACGACGGCAGCGGCCAACTAAAGCCTTTGTTGCCTGATGAGGCCAGAGTCTACTTCGAGATGAGCAACCGGAAGAAATCCAACTATGCTCAATTTGACCGTTTCCAGGAAGCGATTGCGCAGGGGCGACCGAACGATTGGCGATGCCGCGCCGGCTCGCGCTATCTATATATATGCGAAGATGGGCTGGTGCATTATTGTTCGCAGCAGCGCGGCTACCCCGGCGTTCCGCTTGCCGGCTACACAACCGCGGATGTGAAGCGGGAGTTTCTCACCGCGAAGAGCTGCGCGCCCAACTGCACCATCGGCTGCGTGCATAGGATCAGCTACATCGACCACTGGCGCGCACCGCAGACGCATACTGTTTCGCCTAGCGTCGCTGCACATGAAGCGCCCGCTCTGGTGCAAATTCAATCCGGAAAGTAGCCGAGCGCCTGGTAATTCAAAGCTGATTCGAACGCGGAGTTGCAAGGGTTTCATCGGTTGTCTGCTCCGATGAGCTGGGTTGCTGGTCGTTGAAGCGATAGCCGACGTAAGCGTCTGTCAACAAATACTGCGGATTCTTTGGATCGTCTTCAATCTTCTTTCTCAGTTGCCGAACAAATGTTCGCAGATATTCCAATTCGTTTCCGTACTCCGGCCCCCAGACGGATTTCAGCAGCCGCGCGTGTGGGATCGGCTCTCCGGCGTGCATCATCAGGTAGTGCAGCATTTCAAATTCTTTGGGCGTGAGATGGATTGGCCGCCCGTTCTTCAGCACTCGATACTTCACCGGATCCAGTTCAAGCCGTCCATGACGAATCGGCGCATCCTGATTGGTATCCTGAGAATTTCTTCTGCGCACCGCCGAGCGCAAACGCGCCGTCAGCTCCCGCACCTGAAAGGGCTTGGTGATGTAATCGTCCGCGCCCGCATCGAGCGCCAGCACCTTGTCATCCTCGCTATCCATCACTGTCAGCATCAGGATCGGCAGGCGAGCAATGGCGCGGCGAATGCTGCGGCAGGTTTCCATTCCACCCATTCCCGGCATATCCACGTCCAACAGCACGGCATCGAACCATGAGACGCGGACCAGCGATAGTGCCTCCTCTCCGCGCGCCGCTTCAACAACCGTAAAACCCATTCCCGTCAATGTTGCGCGCAATGCACGGCGCGTGGAACTGTCGTCATCCACCACCAAAATGCTGCCCTGCCCGGTATTCGATAACTCCGTGTTCATCGCTTCCTCCTCGCGCTCATCGGAATGGAAAGAAAAAATGTTGTGCCTTCATGCTCGTCACTAATTACCCACACATGACCGTGGTGAGCCTCCGCTGCCTTCTTTACCACTGAAAGCCCTATGCCGGTCCCCGAGACGGAATCCTTCATCCCTGGCGCTCTGAAAAAACGATCAAAAACTCGCTCCCGGTCTTCGATCCGAATTGTAGGTCCAAAGTTGTGCACGGATAGAATTGCCTCGTTACGACTAGTTCGCGCGACAACATCAATCGGAGTATGAGGAGTTGAATACTTCAAAGCGTTATTGATGTACTGCGCCAGGATCATCGCCAATAGTTGCCGGTCCACCTGCAAAGTCAACTCCGGATTGTCCAGGTCAACCTTGATCCGGCTGCTTTCTTTTTTTGCGGAATCGTTGGCCAGCACCTCCGCGATGAGTTCCTTGACTTTGACCTCATCCGTTTGCAGGCCCATCTGTTGCGCTTCGAGCTTTGCTGTCTGTAGCAGCCGCGTGCAGAGTTGATTCAAGCGAGTGGTTTCGCCATCAATCAGAGTTACCAGATCGCGCTGCAAGTCGCTTAATCCTCCCAGCTCAAGCAAACCCGAACTGGCGGTTTGAACGGCTGTCAGCGGCGTCTTCAGCTCATGCGCAAGCGCATCCATCACCGCCGCGCGCAACTGCTCGCTCCTGGTAGCAATTTCCGCTCTCTCTTCCTTCTCAAATCCCTGGTGGCGATCAATCATGATTGCCGCAAGCGACGCCAGCGCATCCACCACCAGCGGATCCAGCTCTCCGCGAATCACCAAAGCGCCAACTGTACCGGACCCTACCCGCAATATGCGTCTTAAGGTGCGCGACTGCGTTTTATTCGAGGAGATGCTGTTCAGATAGCATTCCTTCGCCAGATTCTCCTCGCCTTCGCTCCATTCTCCAGCTCGGTCCTGGCGTCCCAGATTCATATCGAACAAAGCCACCGCGTCGACGCCAAATAACCGATGAATCAGTACGACTAGCTGCGGCCCGGGCGCCTGACGCAAATCCAGTAATAGCGAGTTGCGGCTCAATTCGTACAGTCGTTCCATTCCGGCGCGATGTGTTGCAGCCTCTCTCGCATTCCTCAATTCTTTCGCGGAGAGCCTGCTGACTATCAGCGCTGTCAGCTCAAACTCGGCTAGGGTCATCCAGTCCATCGGATCGCCAATATCAAAATGAAAGATAGGCGGCAGGAATAAATAGTCCAAGCAGAGAGCGGCCAGCAGTGACATTAACGATGCTTGCCAAAAACCATAACGCACTGCAACCGCAATAACCAATAGCAAATAAAGAAAACTGATCGCCGTCAGATTGAAATTTAAATGGAATGCGACATAGGTAAGTAGAGCGAGTACTCCATAGGCAGCTAGACACTCTGCCAGAACTCTCACTTTCATTTGCGAATTGAGCCATCCAAAGAATTTTGAATTGGTCATCTAACCTGTCTTTCACCCGGTAACTTCTAAGCAACCTAGCAAAAGACTAGTTTGAAATACGTGAGTAAGGCATAAAGAATACATTTAGATAACATAGATACAGCGATTAAAAGTGTTGGGAGTTAGCCCTCAGTAACTCCCAGCACTTTAATCTTTTACTCACTACGACTATCCGCAAGCCGCTGACCTTCAATGCGTTATTCCGCGCTGATTGGCGCATTCGGGTCGGCCATCCGGCTATACTTCGCTTCCATTGCTCCTGCCTCGGACGCCTTGTACATATAGTACTCGTAAAGATTGCGTGCCGAATCGACAGGCCGCGGATACTTGGCGAGGACGCCAGTTACATTCTGGCTTCTCCGCTCCATCTCCGCCTTTTCCTGCGTAGCCTGCTTTAGATAGTCTTTATGCTGCTTGCCAAAGTAACTTGCGAGAGCTTTGTATTGCTCGGTTGAATTTGCGCTGCTCACTAATTGCTTCACTTGAGCCTGAGTGTAAGGGGCGCTAGTCTCGCTTGATGAGGCCGCACCCTGTGCGCTGGCAACACCCGCTAGAGCGAGTGAAAGAATGCTTACAGCAAATTGGTTGCGTGTCATATGCTTTTCCCTCCTGTTATCAAGTATCCCTAGATAACATGAGGGCCGCATGAAGGGAATAGTAGGAATCAAATTGTTTTTTGATCGAGACCTGCTTACACAAGAGCACGGCTTTAGTAGTAGGTTTCCCGCATTGCGCGCGCGTCTTTTACCATGGCAAGAAACCTTCCCGCTAACTCTCGAATGCGATCTTCCTGATGAAAGTGCAAAGCCTCGGTTGGCAATAGTTCTCCACCTATACCGATAGCATCCGCACCGGCAAGAATAAACTCGGCGGCATTCGATTGGTTTACGCCGCCTGTGGCGATCAACGGAACCTGCGGCAAAGGAACTTTAAGCGCGCGAACATATTTAATTCCACCGACATGTCCTGTTGGAAAGATTTTGACAAAATCCGCGCCAGCCTTCCATGCCGCGATAATTTCGGTAGGAGTAAGAGCCCCCGGCAGCACCGCTACATCCACCTTCCTTGCGTAATCAATTACTTCAGGAATAAACCCTGGACTGGTAAGAAATCTGGCTCCGGCATCGACGCACTGCCGCGCCAGTTCGTCATCCAATATCGTACCCGCGCCTACAACCATATCTGAAAAGCGATATGCCAGGTCTTCGATAACACTCACTGCTCCGGGCACGGTCATAGTGATCTCAACAATCGGAATGCCCGCCGTGTACACTGTCTCAGCTGCAAATCGCGCCAACTCCCGCGAATTCACGCGCACGGAAGGCAGAATGCCAATCTCCTTGATTAGAGCGCATGCTTCTTCTCGCTTCATAGACTCAACCTTTCCAAATCGGCAGTCGAATTCTTCGGACAATGGACATTGTTGCTATAACCATTACGATTATTGAAGTACCTCGTGTCCCACGGCAAGACTCATTTGACCAGTGGCTGTCATGTATGCGCCGATCAACTGAAGATAAGCTAGTTGTACAACGCGGTAGTCGCTCTGCGCATTGAGGAAGTCCATCAGCGACGCTCCTCCGTGTTGATAGGCAAATGTTACCGTGTCGCGCACGTAGACTGACTGATCGAGGTACTGCGCCTTGTATGGCTTGATCAGCGCAATGTTACTGCGAACTAACTCGTATGCATTGTCCACGTCGCTGAAGACCTGCGCTTTGGCCGCTTCGGCCGCTTCCTGGCTTCTGTCGATGTCGATCAGAGTCCGTTTCTTCTCGCCCTGATTTTTATCGAAGATACGCAGCGGAATGCTGACGCTGAGTCCAAGAGTCTGGCTGCCGTTCGGGTTATTGGTCGAGGCGTTATTCGTATACCATGCGCCAAATGTTGGATCGGTGGAACCATTGGAGATGGCGAGTTTGTGATTGGTTTGCGATTGCTGAATTGTCTGGATCGCTGCCCGCAGGTCGGGCCTGTTATCCAGAGCAATCTGGTGATAATCGACGAGCGGTTGCAGATCTGGTCCTAACTCAAAAACGCCGGTCACGTCGAACTGATCGACGGGCGTGCGGTCGACGAGCAATAGCAGCAGTTGAATCTTCTGCTGGCGCAAATTGACAATCGCGGTTTCGATTTCAGATTCGTATTGCACGCGCTGAAGCTCGATCCTGGCTAAATCAATCTTGGCAAGGTCGCCGGCATTGAAGCGCGCGCGGCTGATGTCGATGATCTTGTCGTAGTACTCCAGGTCCGCTTTGGCCAACGCCAGCACTGCCTTGGCCTGTAAAGTTTGCACAAAGGCCGAGCGTAGTCCAAAGATCAGATTGCGTTCCAGGTCAACGTGCTGGGATTGTGTAATCTGTGTGCCTTCCTTGGCGCTCTCCAGGCGTAGTTCGCGCTTATGGTCGCGCTCGTGCAGGTAACTAAAGTTGGGCTGTTCCGTTGTTCCCTTAAAGGGTGTCCATACTCCATTTTTTGGCGCGATCTGCGTGCCATCCACTGATAAAGTGAATTGAGGGTTGGGGCGGAGAAATGCTGTAATCTCCTCGGCCTTCATCTCTTCCACATTTGCCGCATCGGCTTTCAATACCGGATTGACAGCCTCAAACTTTGCCTTGACTTGATCCCATGTCAGCGCTTGTTGCGCGCCGGCGAAATTAGCAAGCGCGGCAAGACTCAGGACACTTAGTATGATTTTTCGCGTGATCGCAAATAATGCCTTAAACATCAAGGGATCCCTCCCGTTCAGGTAATTTGTCTCCTTCGCGCGCAATCCAGACATACAACGTGGGCAGAAGGAAGAGGCTCAAAACGAGAGCTGTCATGAGTCCCCCCACAATGACGATGGCAAAGGGCCGCTGCGAGTCGGAGCCGATGGCGTGCGACATAGCGGCGGGAAGCAATCCAAGAGTGGCCACCAGCATCGTCATCATGATAGGGCGAAGCCTTAATACAGCGCCCTCGATAGCCGCCCCCTCCGGCGTGTAACCTCGCGCACGCAGCTGATTGATGTATTCCAGCATGATGACGCCCGTCTGAACCGA
>CAYOYX010000130.1:0-7423 GCA_964408275.1 uncultured Occallatibacter sp. | reverse complement strand
GGCGGGCGTCTTGTACATCTTCCAGTTGGCGGCAATCAGTGCTTTACGGGGCATTGTTTCGTATCTCCTCTATTCAATTCTAGCCGCTGGGATTCGATGGCCGGGTGACGGCGGGCACAGCGAAAGTCTCTGACAGATGCCCGCGGTTTACAGCTCTAACTCGGCTGGCGGGGCCGGAAGTGGCAGGTGCCTCCGGCCAGCACCGAGGTCCAGATGGAGGGATCGGCGGGCTGTTCACTGGAGCCGAGGAAGAGAATGCCATCCGGGGCAAGAACCTTGTGAATACCGGCCAACAGCGTTCGGCGGCTCTCCTGCGAGAAGTAGAGCATGACGTTGCGCAGAAAGATGACATCGAAGCGGTCGTCGATGCGGCAGAAGGGCAGCGGCGAGGCGCAGAGGTTGGCCTGACGGAAGTTGCACATCTTGCGAATCTCAGGTTTGATCACCCAATCCTCGCCGACGTGGTCGAAGTAGCGCACAACGAAACGAGCGGGCAAGCCGCGATTCATCTCGATGCGGTGGTAGCAGCCGGCCTGAGCTTTCTCGACCACTTCGGCGCAGATGTCCGTGCCTTCGATGCGATTGTTCCAGCCAGCGAGCATGGGAAAGTGTTCCTGCAACATCATTCCTACGCTGTACGCCTCCTGGCCGGTGGAACAGGCCGCGCTCCAGAAGCGCAGACCGCGTATATAGCGGCGCGCCTCGATGATCTTGGGCAGCAGCTCGGTGCGCAGCAGTTCAAAGGGACGGCCGTCGCGAAAGAAACTGGTCTCATTGATGGTCATCGCTTCCGCGATGGAGCGTTCAAGAACCGGATTCTTTTTGACTTTGAGGTGTGTGACCAGCTCATCCAGGCGGCTCATTCCCTGATTGCGCAAGACCTTGGTGAGCCGGGTGTCAAATAGGTAATCGCGCGATGGGTCGAGCACGTTTTGCGAGAGACCGAAGACAAGCTGGCGAAGGTAGCCGTAGTCAATACTGGAGTCAGTTTGCATCGCTAGGCCACCGTTTCCCGAAGCTCGCGAGCTTCCGAGTACGTCCGGCTAGTTAGCCGAAGGATTTCCGGGACGATGGCATTCAGGGGCAGGATTCTGTGAGCCAAACCGGCATTGGCAACAACCCCGGGCATTCCCCACACCGTACTGCTGGCCTGATCTTGAGCGAGGACGCTGCCGCCATGGTCGCGAATCGTACGGCAGCCTAGTAGTCCATCCGCGCCCATACCGGTCAGCACCACGGCCAAAGTTCCCGCGCCGTATACTGCGGCTACCGAGCGAAAGAGTACATCAACGGCAGGCCGGCAATGGTTTTCCGGAGGGCCTTGAGAAAGGTGCAGCGTGTTCGGCAAGCCCGCGCGGGAGCTGGTGAGCACCTCCATGTGCCAGTTTCCCTTGGCGATGTAGATGGTTCCGGCGCAGACCGGCTCGCCGTCCGTGGCCTCGCGCACGCGCAACGAACAACGTCCATTTAACCGCTCGGCAAATGGTTTGGTAAACAACTCCGGCATATGCTGCACAATCAGAATTGGAAGCGGAAAGCCGGCGGGAAGCGCTGGCAGCAAAAGGTCCAGAGCCGCTGGGCCGCCGGTAGAGACTCCAATGGCCACGGCTACCGGAATCGAAGTGAGCGGCGGCGTTTTGGGCGGTGGCGCGCAGGGAAAGATCAGCGAAGTGTGAGCGGCGGCGAAAGTAAGCTGCTGGCTGGTAAGCGCCTGAATTTTGGGAATCAGTTCCAGAGAGAGTGCCTTTGCCGCTTCCTCGCGGCCCGCTTGCCCGGTCGGCTTACCCACATAATCGGATGCGCCGGAGGCCAGGGCTTCGATCGTCACTTTGGCGCCGCGCTGCGTGAGTGAGCTGCACATGATGACCGGCATCCTGGGATTCTTCGCCCGCAACTTTCTCAGTGTGACCAACCCATCCATCACCGGCATCTCCACATCCAGCAGCACAAGGTCGGGGCGGAGCGTTTCAATAGCGCTCAGGGCCGATTCACCGTCTCCAGCCGTGCCGGCCACTTCCATTCCGGCGTCGGCGCAGACCACTGAGCGCAGAAGACTCCGCATCACAGCCGAGTCATCCACGATCAAAATCCGGATTTTACGTCCGGATGCCATAGCTCAGGCCTCCACCATTCCGAGCATGGCAAGCTTTTCCGTGAGAGCCTCGTCGTCGAATGGCTTCATAAGATACTCGTCGGCGCCGGCGTCGAGTGCGCGGAGGATAAAATCATTTTCCGCCTCGGTGGTCACCATCATGACCTTGACGTCGGTGAATCCCTCGGCGCGCATCTGTTTGAGCATATCCAAGCCATTCATCACCGGCATATTCCAGTCGATCAGAGCAATGTCAAAGGTCAGGCCTGCATTCATTTGGTCCATGCCTGCCTGGCCGTCGCCCGCCTCCTCGCACTCAATTCCCTTCTCTTCGAGCAGGCCGCGCAGATAACCTCTCACGAATCGGGAATCGTCGACAATCAAAGCTCGCATGGTCACCTCCAGTGAGTAACCGATTCTTGCAGTTCAAATCAAGCGGCCCGTGCCGCGCTCAGGCGCATAGGATCCAGTTGCTCCGGGTCGAGCATGACGAGCAGGCTGTCCTTGAGCTTGTATGCGCCGGCAAACAAAGCTCTCCGGCGCTCATCTAAAATTGAAGGATTGGACTCGTAATCGGTCGAGGAGACGGTCAGCACTTCGCCGACCGAGTCCACCAGCAAACCAAAAATTCCGCCGGCGCTCTCCAGCACCAGAAGGTCCTGTCGTCCTTCCTTCGTTGGCATATCAAGCAACTGACGCAGGCTCACGGTGGTCAGCACGTCGCCGCGATAGTGAACCAACCCACCGACAAAGACGGGTGCCAGCGGAACCGGCTGCGGACGCGCTGAACCGACAATCTCCAGAATGTGCGTGATGGGTACTCCGAAGACCTGACTCCCCAGATGAACTGTGCACATCTCTACCAGTGTCGCTGCCGTTGACGCTTTGTCATTGCGACGCAAAGCCACTGTTGCCGATAGTGCTGATGCCGTTGTGCTCATGAGACCGTCTCCGTTGTCTGACTCCACGCAGCCTGTGCCTGTTCACTTGCCGGTAGCGGAGCCACGCCGCCCAGATCCACTACACCGGTCACGCGATTTTTGAGTAGCGTTACGCCGCTGGTGTGCAGCGCTGTGCCTGCCTCGAAGAGATCGCCGCCGGCTGCCACATCCAGCACGTGCGAGACCGCGATGCCCACGTGACGATTGCCCTCGCGGCAGACCACCACGATGATCTGCGCCTGTGGATTGCCCTCGACCGCAGCCAGCACGCCGCCCGAATCCTCGACCGGCAGCAGTTGGCCCTCGAAGTTGAGCACCGGCCGGTAGCCGATGTATTCGATGCGCGAGAGCGGAAGCTGCTCGATGCGCAGCACCTCGCTCAACGGCACTGCGGCCTGGCGTCCGCCGGCTTCTACGAGGAGGTACTCGAGACTCTTGGCTGCCTCCGCATCGGTTTCTTCTTCGGCAGCGCGCGCAACTTCTTCCTCGCGCATGGCCACCCCAGCCTTCATGGCAATCGATCCCGGATCGAGGATCAGCGCCAGATCGGCGTTGCCCAAAACGGTTGCTCCGGAGAAGAGGCCAATATCTTTGAGAACCGCGGAGAGCGGCTTGACGACGATCTCTTCCGGATCGGCCAGCCCGTCCACCACCAGGCCAAAGCGGCGGCCATCGGGGTCGAGAACCGCAATGAAGTTGTCCCGCTCAGTGGTCATTTTGTGCTCAACGTCCGGCATCAGCAGCCGGTCCAGAAAGACCAGCGGCAGCAGCTTGCCGCGTAGGCGATAGAGCGGCGCATTCTCAATCCATTCGATAGCTGCTGCGGCCTGCTCCGGCGGAATATGCACCAGCTCGGAGAGCGCGCCCTGAGGCAGCGCAAAACTTTGATCAACGCTGCGGACGATCAGCGCCGGAATAATCGCCAGCGTAAGCGGAATGCGCAGCCGCAGCGTGGTTCCCTTGCCGGCGCGGGAGTCGATCTCGACTTTGCCGCCGATCTTCTCGACGTTGGTGCGGACCACGTCCATGCCCACGCCGCGCCCGCTGACGTTGGTCACCGCCGCAGCGGTAGAAAATCCGGGAAGAAAGATCAGTTGCAACAGTTCGCGCTCGGCTAAATGCGCGGCACGATCGGGAGTAATCAGACCGCGCTCGATAGCCTTCTGCCGGACCTTCTCGACATTGATGCCCGCGCCGTCGTCATAGACCTCAATGATGACGTGGCTGCCCTCCTGCGCAGCGCGCAGTTTGAGGATGCCCTCGGGATTCTTGCCTGCGGCCTGGCGCACTTCGGGCGGCTCGATGCCGTGATCGAGCGAGTTCCTTACCGCATGAGTCAGCGGGTCTTTGATCGCCTCCAGCAGGCTCTTGTCCAGTTCCGTATCCTGGCCTTCGACCTGCAAGCGCACGCGTCGGCCCAGTGCTTGCGAGAGATCGCGTACGATGCGCGGCATCTTGGAGAAGATATTTGACACCGGCTGCATGCGAGCCTTCATCACTGACTCGCGCAGATCAGCCGTCACCATATCCAGGCGGCGCGATAGCATCGTCATGTTGGGATCAGCCGATGTGGCCTGCAAAACCTGATTGCGCGTGAGCACCAGTTCGCCCACCAGATTCATCATCCGGTTGAGCAGCGTCACATCGACGCGCAGCGTACTCTCGGCGGCGCTTCCCTGCGCGCGCTGCTTGGCAGGATCGCTCTCAGCTTCCGCAACAGGAGCAGTGGCCGGTTTTGTCTCCACCGGTTGAGCAGAAGCTTGAGCAGTTAAAACCGGTTCGTCGGGAGGCTGCGCAGAGGCTGGCGCCGGCATGGACTTCGCCGCTGCCGGAGGAGGCGGCGCACCTTGAGTCGAAGCGCCAGCGTGTGCATGAGCCGGCTGCTTTACCTCAGTCTGTGCGGGCTGTTGCAACTCTTCCAGACAGCCAATCAAAACGGAATCGTCGCCTTCGCCCTCCGCGTCTTCCGCCTCAATCGTCTTGAGAATCGAGCGCAGACCGTCCAGCAGTTTCAGCAGCCCGGTGATGATCTCGCGATTGGCGGTCAGCTTGTTTTCGCGAAGCAAGCCAAGCAGGTTTTCTCCGGCGTGGGCCAGCTTTTCCAGCCGCTTGAAGCCCAGAAACCCTGTGGTTCCTTTGATCGTGTGCACCGAGCGGAAGATATCTCCAATCAGCCCTGCATCCTGCGGACGCTCTTCCAGATCGGTCAGACAGCGCTCCATGCGGTCCAACCCCTCTTGGCTCTCGATCAGGAATTCCCTCGTCAGTTCATCCATCGCATCCACTCACTCACCCGGCCAGGATGACACTCCCGGCACAGAAAGCACTCAAGCCCTTTATCGGAAAGATAGGCTCCAACTTGAGGAATGCGGTTTTTGAGGATGATAGGGAGAAAAGATGGAATTCTAAGAAACTTCTCATCGCCCAGCTTTTCGTTGTACAGCGCGCGAAGATGCGATAGCCTCAACTCACGCCATACGATGAGGTAAGAGCGAATGAACAACCCAAATCCGACAGACGCTGAGCTGCTGAAGCTGCTTGACTTGGCGCTTGAGGCCGCACAGAACGCCTACGCGCCCTACTCCGGATTCCGCGTCGGCGCGGCGCTGCGGCTGACCACCGGCGAAGTCGTCACCGGAACGAATGTGGAGAATGTAAGCTACGGATTGACGATCTGCGCTGAGCGTTCCGCGTTGGTCCGAGCCGTTTCCCAATTCGGACCCAAAATCAAAGTAGAAGCCGTCGCCGTCGCCAATCTGAATAACGCTCCCAGCCCGCCCTGCGGCGCCTGCCGCCAGGTTCTCGCCGAGTTCATCCTGCCGGATGCGCCGGTGATCTTCCCGGTTGAAGGTGGGACGCAAGTGATGGCCTTCCGCGAACTGCTGCCTATGGCGTTCGAGATGAACACGAAATAAAGCGGGCACCCTTGAATTGCAGGAGGCCCGCTCGTTGTGAAACTGGAAGTGCTTTACGCAGCCTTCGCGTCATCCGCCGAGCGAACTCGAAAGCGCTTCATTGAAATCGAGAGCGTGCGCTCAATTTTACGGAGATCGCCGCGCTCCGCCGGACCTGCGAAGGTCGAAGCGACGCCATGCGCCGATGCGCGACCAGTGCGGCCTACGCGGTGAACAAAATCCTCGGCCATTTTGGGCAGATCGAAGTTAATGACATGCGCCACGTTGGCCACATCGATGCCGCGCGCCGCAACGTCAGTGGCAACGAGAATGCGATGACGGCCTTCGCTGAAGCTGCGCAGCGCCTGATTGCGCTGAGCCTGCGAACGGTCGCCGTGAATCTGTGTCGCCGAATGGCCCGCGCGCGTGAGGCGGCGCGCCACGCGGTCCGCGCCGTGCTTGGTGCGCACGAAGACGAGAAAGCTGCCCTGCTCCGCGCCCAGAAGATGTTCGAGAAGCTCCTGCTTTTTGTCCGGCTCGACCTCGAAGGTGCGCAGCTCGACATTTTCCGCGGGCTTGAGCACCGAGCCGATCTCGACGCGGACCGGATCGTTGAGATACTTGCGCGCCACATCCTTCACAGCGCCTTCCAGCGTGGCAGAGTAACAGAGCGTCTGGCGGACGGCGGGCAACTCGGCGGCAATGCGCTGAATAGCTGGCTGGAAGCCCATGTCGAGCATCCTGTCCACTTCGTCGAGTACAAGAATCTTTACGCCGTCGAGCCGCACGAGCCTGCGCTTGATGTAATCCTCAAGCCGTCCGGGAGTGGCGACGATCAGGCGCGCGCCGCGACGAATTGCATCAAGCTGCGCGCGCTCGGCAAGGCCGCCGACGACCAGCGCAACGGTCTGCGATTGATTGGAGCGAATCGAGAGAAAAGCCTGCTCCACCTGCATCGCCAGCTCACGCGTCGGCAACACGATCAGCGCATGAGCGCCTTTGCCTTCGGCCTTCTGCAGCATTTCGACTATAGGAATCAAAAAGCCCAGCGTCTTGCCGGTTCCGGTCTGCGCGGTGGCCAGCACATCGCGGCCTTCTAGAGCAGGAGGAATGCAGCCGGCCTGCACCGGCGTGGGAGTTGTAAATTTGTTTACGTCAAGCCGCGCCATCAAAGCGGGCGAAAGAGAAAACTCGGAAAACATTGTTGTCAAAATAAAATCATTTCCTTGTGCCTCCGGAGCCGCAAAGCTTCATGCGGCCTGCAATCGGAGGCGGACAGAGAGGCGCGCGCACTCAATCAAGAGCGCGGACCTGCATTTTAATTTGCGTAAGGGAGAACCGAAGAGTCGAATCTAAGACTGGCCCGATATTCACAGGCCCGGAGCTGCCACACGCTGCTTCATTGCCGGACGGCATCTTTGCCGGACAGGCTCGCCTGGGAAGGCTCGCCGCCGCTCACGGCCAAATCACTGAGCGCAAATACAGTGTAGCACACT
>CAYOYX010000129.1:0-7424 GCA_964408275.1 uncultured Occallatibacter sp. | reverse complement strand
AACGGTAGGCCGCAAGCGTGAGGGGGCCAGCACGGTGAGCCTCAACCACCCACTGGCGGTCAATTCAGGGAAGCAGGAGAAATATGCAGAAACTTCAATATGTGTTCATGGCCCTGTCGGTGCTTTGCTTTGCCGTTCCGGCCTTCGCTGACGGCGGTACTGCCGTCGCCAACCTGGTGCCGATCGGCGCCGGCTTGGGAATGGGATTGGCCGCCGGTCTTTGCGGTCTCGGTCAGGGCAGGGCAGTCGGTTCTGCCGTCGAAGCAGTCGCCCGCAACCCCGGAGCGCGCCCAGCAATCTTCACCTTCCTGGTCCTCGGTCTGGCGCTGATCGAGTCTCTCACTCTCTTCACCCTGGTCATCGTCTTCGCCAAGATGTAGTCAGGCTCCTTCATAACCACAACGGCCTCACCCAAGCGGATGGGGCCGTTGTCATTACTGAGCCGCTTTACCGCCCGCCCGCCACGCCGCGCAGCATCTGAATCGCCTGCCGGTAATCCATCCCCACCGCGACCGGCGCATAGTGCGTCATCTCCTGCACGGTGTCGAAGGATTTGGTCTTGAAGAGTATCCGCAACTCCATCTTCATCTGAAAGCGCGCAATCCGCCACTGCCCCGCGCCCACATCGGCCTGCTCGATCACCACCCAGCCGCCCTTGTCCAGCTTGCCCAGAATCCCCCAGCCGTAATCTGTGTCCTGCAGTAGGTGGCCCTCCAGCCGCGCCACGCGCTCCTTGGCGGCGTCGATCCATATCTCTCCGGTCATTGCCGTCAGCGCCTGAGTCTCCAGGTCAGACGGGCTGAATCCAGAGTTGGGCCGGAAGCGGAAGCGTTGCACCTCACCCGACGGCCCCTGGCCGACGCCTGCGTACTCGTAGGTAAAGGCTTGCGGCAGCATTCGCAGCAGCTTGATGACGATCCTCGTGTCGGACTCCTCGCTCTGGCGGCGATGCCGCTGCCGACTGGGGTCGCTCAAGAGCGTATCCAGCCGCGCCTGCTCCTGCTGCTCGTCGGCAACACTGAGCGGCTGGTCATTGGTCGCTACCAGCCGCGCCACATCCCCGTCCCTTGTCTCGATAATCTCTTTGGTCGAGGTCAACCGCGGGCTTGACCTCCGCAGCCGGTAGCGCATCGGATGGTTCGTTTCTTGAGCCGCGCGCACCTCGGCAGCCAGTGCTCGCCCCACCAGCGCCTGCGCCTGCGCTGGCGAAAGCGCGGCTGCGCCAACGGGCTGGCCCACAAAAGTAACACTCCAGCAACAAAGCAGGAATAATGGCAAAACTCCGCGCATATTCTCCAGTTTATCGGGCCTGAGTTCACTTTGGAGGTACTTTCAATTCCTTTTAATATTCAATGTTGAGAGTTTTCTTTACTCTCTAGTTGAACCTATGCGCCGAGTTGCGTATAGTGCGTGCAGGGCCAATTGCAAGTTGAGAACTCTTGTAGACCGAAGCGGACCGCTTTCACTTCAGGGAGCGGCAGCCGGGCCAGAGGCTCAGGTTGCCGCAAATTCTGAGCGCGTTTCAAAGATGGCCCCCGGAAGGAACACACATTATGGCAGGGGAAAACGCTCCAGCCCGAATCGGCAAATCCATTGTGATATGCGGAGAAGTAAAGGGCAGTGAAGACTTGACTGTGGATGGGCGCGTGGAGGGGACTATAACCCTCACGGAGAGCCGGTTGACCATCGGCCCGAACGCAAATATTGCCGCCAACCTATCCGCCAAAGACATTCTGATTCTGGGCCGTGTCCAGGGCGATTTGGTCGCCAGCGGTCGCATCGAACTGCGCGCCGGCTGTCAGGTCGATGGTGACATACGCGCCCTTCGCCTCGCGGTTGAGGATAATGCCGTCTTCCGCGGCAAAGTGGATTTAACTCAGGGGGTTGCCAAGGGAAGCGGCGACGCTCTCGCGCCGCAGTTTGATGGCGGCTACTGACAGAAACAAGCATGGGTGCGGGCGCCTCTGATAGGCTCGAATGCAAGGGGATTCAAGGTTGCTTAGCCGCTGGTTTGACAAGAAACAGGAGAGCGTCCCCCCCGCCTCCTTCCCCGGCTTGACCGGACCTAAGGTGCCGCGCCACTCCCGCGCATGGGCGGCTCTGCGTAAGCGCCTTCAGACGGAATCAGGTCTCAGCACCATCGATATTGGCTTTACCTCCTCGGCCAATATCAACTTTTTAACCAGCCTCGGACACAGCCTCTTCCTGGCCGATCTGGTCAGTGATGCCTATTCAGGCAGTTGGCAAAGAGGCATGGACGAGGATGGCAAGCCGATCTGGGATGTCGAAGGCTTTCTTGATCACGCGCTCAACTTTTCCGGTCGCACTTTTGATGTGGTTCTCCTCTGGACCACCCTCGACTATCTGCCGGAAGCCTTCGTGATCCCAGTGGTTCAGCGCCTCAACGAGGCCGTCAATCCCGACGGGCAGCTCCTGGCCTTCTTTCACACCCGCACCCAGGGAGAGGAGACGGCCCATTGCCGCTTCCACGTCACCCCCGGAGATGAGGTCGAAGTGCAGTTGGCCCCGCAGTTCCCCATCCAGCGCGCCTTTACCAACCGCAGCATCGAGCGGCTCTTCGCCGCCTGGTCCGGCTATCGCCAGTTCCTCGCCAAGGACAGCGTCTCGGAGGTCATCATCACACGCTGAAGGCGTTGGAAGACAGGGACTGAGGGACTAGGGACTTAGGGACTTAGGGACTGAGGTAAATAACGATGGGACAATCGTTCAAAGAACTCGTTGTTTGGCAGCGGTCAATCGAACTGACGGTTAGTGTCTATCAGTTAACCTCGGCATTTCCAGATTCCGAACGCTTTGGCCTCACCAACCAGATGCGTAGAGCTTCAGTTTCCATAGCCAGCAACATCGCGGAAGGATATGGCCGAGCAACAAAAGGAGAATATGTTCAGTTTCTAGGCCATGCTCGTGGGTCGTGTTCGGAGCTTGAAACTCAGATTGTTATCGCAAAAAAGTTAGGATTCGGTGCGTCTGCGAGTCTTCAGACAACTGAATCCCTGTGCAATGATGTAGGCAGGCTTCTCGGAGCACTCATGAAGTCAATTCGCTTGAAACAATCCCTAGTCCCTTAGTCCCTAGTCCCTTAGTCCCTCAGTCCTCGAAGAGGAGCGACCACATGAACTTGCAGGGAACGCGCATCACCTGGCTGGGCCACGCCACCGTGCTCATCCAGACCGCCAAGGGTACGAACATCCTCATCGACCCGTTCATTGCATCGAATCCTGCTTATCCCAAAGGCTTTCGGCTGCCGGAAAAGATTCACTACATCCTCGCGACGCACGGCCACGGAGACCATATCGGCGACGTTGTTCCCGTTGCCGCCGCGCATAATTCCACTGTCGTGGCAATCTATGAATTGTCAGCCTATCTGGCCAAAAAAGGCGCGGCCCAAAACATCGGCATGAATCTCGGCGGCACCGTGCAACTGGACGATGTGGCAGCCACCATGGTCGAAGCCAAGCACTCCTCCGCCGCGCAGGATGAGCAGGGCACACATGAAGTCGGAGTCGCCGCGGGATTTGTCTTGACCATCGCCAACGGCCCCATTCTCTACCACTCCGGCGACACGGCTGTCTTCGGTGATATGAATCTGATTCACGAGCTATACCAGCCCACGGTCGTCATGCTTCCCATCGGCGGCCATTACACCATGGGCCCAAAGGAGGCGGCGCTGGCGGTTCGGCTGCTCGAACCGAAGGTCGTTCTTCCACTGCACTTTGGAACCTTCCCGCCGCTCACCGGAGCCCCCGATGATCTGGCGGCCTTGATCGATCCCGCCGTCAATGTCGTGCGCTGGAAGCCCGGAGATGTCTTCGCGGGTTAAATTCCCAAATAATGTGGCGGACGCGGTGAGCGCCCCGGCAGTCCCGGCAGGGATATATTTCCGGAGATCTCCGAGGAGCGCGGCGGAGTGGAGCCAGAGGTCTCCGCGGCACGGCAGTTGCGCAGATCGCGCAGTATCTCCTGCTTCTCTCGTGCATACTGGCCGGCCAGATGTGTCAGCGCGTATGTGATGATGTCGCTGTGGTGCAAATCCTGCATCGAGGGATCGCGTCGCATATTCAGCCACAGACGATGCACCAGTTGCACGTCGTCCGGGCTTAACGATGGAGCGTGCGGCCCGATGAAGAATACTTTGGTCTCGCCCTCATGGCCGATGACATAGAAGTTGAACTGCCGTTTAGGCTCCGGCAGCGCCTCCCAGGCCTGTCCCATGCGGAATGCCTGATCCTCGGCGCTCATCAGCGATGAAGCCCCTGATACAACCGAGTCCATCTCCATCGAGTTCGCGCCCTGCGCCAGCGCGGCAAAGACATCCCCAGCGGGAACCACCAGCAGAGAGACCTTCTTGCCAAAGCTCTCGGCCACGGAGACGGCTTTCGTGAATACCATCTGCTCGTGTTCGCTGAAGCTCTGGTCCTCCGCGCTCAGATACTCCGGCCCGCCCACGCCCATCATGCGCACGCTCACCACCACCACGTCCTGCTCTTCGGTGCTGGTGTGCGCCAGCGTCCACTTCAGCGCCAGCGGATTGGCGGCATCGCGCATTGTCACCATCACGCCGCCGGGGCGAATCGCCGCTGACTCCCGGCTCACCGTGTCCTGGTGTTCAAGCTGGAATTGGTCTTTCATCTGCCGCGCCGTCAGTGCGTGTTTTCGCTGATTGGCGCGCTCGGAGATGGTGAAGATCACAAAGAATGCGGCGGCAAAGACAATGCCGCTCACCGTGGCCACCGACTTGGTGAACAGGTTCACAACTGCCACCGAAAGCAGCACCAGGAAGACAGAAATCAGGCCGACCGGAACCTCTGTCTTGCCGATGCGGATATTCGGCGGAACCTTCCAGCCGCGCTCCCCGTGGTACTTCCAGCGCAACACCAGCATCGCGAGGCTGTTAAAGGTGAATGACCAGATCACGCCGAAGGCGTAGGCCTCGCCGAGCATGATGATGTTGCCCCGGCTGGCGATGATCGTAGTCATCTGCAGAATGAAGACCATGTTGATGATGCGATGGCTGGTTCCGTACTTCGCGTGCGGCTTGCGGAACCAGTCGGTCAGTACGCCGTCCTCGGCCACGCGCATCAATACGCCGGTCGAGCCGATCATCGATGTATTGATCGCCCCCGAAAGAATCAGGAAGCCCACCAGCACCACGAAGATTCGGAAGGCAATGCGCCAGAAGAGCGGGCCGATCATGTACATCGCCAGACCGGCAATCAGATTGTCCTGATAGATGTGCGTCCGCTCCCATGCCGGGATCAGCATGGAGGCCAGCAGCGTCGCGCCGCCTGTAAATATCAAGCTGTAAATAGCGATGACTATCGCCGCGCGCTTGAGATTTTTGAGCTTGGGATGCTCGATCTCGCGATTGACCTGCGCCAGACTTTCCTCGCCGCTCATTGCCAGCACCGAGTGGCCAAAGGCCATCAGAATGCCGAAGAGGCCCAGCAGCGGCAGTCCGTGTCCTTGTAGAAATCCAAGAGCCTCATTGCTGAATTTAAGATGCGACGGCGTCGGCGGCGGCGGCAGATGAGCGCCCGGTGTGACAAGCACCGAGAAAACTCCCCAGAGCAGCAGAATCGCCACCATCACACTGGTGATCTGCATAACCCGCAGCGCCTTGCCGCTGGACTCCTCGATTCCCTTGATGTTCTCCCACCAGTAGTAAATCGTCACCGCCGCGGCAAAGACCGCCGAAGTGTAATCCATATTGAATTGGAAGGGGTGATGATGCGCGTCCAGCATCGCCGGAGGGAGCCAGTGGCTTGTGTTAGCCACCGTAATCAACTCATTCATCAAGCCTGTAATATACTGCCCAGCCGAAACACCCGAGATCGGCCCGGTCAAAATGTAATCGAACATCAGCGCTGAAACGCTCAGCTTGGCAAAGCCGCCGCCCAAAGCCTCCTTCACCACGCGGTAGACGCCGCCGCGCGTGAACATCGAACAGCTCTCGACGTAAACCGCGCGCACAGCGAAGCTGAACAGCATGATGCCCAGGATGAACCACGGCGCCGCCGCGCCCACAGCTTGCTCGGCTATGCCTCCGGCATAGAAGGCCGACGAGCCTAAATCGCACAGCACAATTGCAGCCGCCCGCCAAAAGGAGATAAACGTCAGCATCACCGAGGAGGCCACGATGAGCCGCACGCGGTTTGACATGGGAGCTGCGATTGTCCGGTTAGATGCCATCGCAATAGTGCCGGCGCGATGGCCGGCTTTCTGGGGTTGAAAAGACTACAGTTAAATCAATGTTGACGCATCGCGAAACCATGCATTCATGTCGATGCGGCCACCGGGGAGCGGCGGCCTTCGATAAACTCAACAGGACATAATAGCTCTGGTTTCGCTCTATTATCATCAGACGCCTTGCGGTTATTCTATTTCTTGATTGAAGCGGAGTCAATGAAAATGCAGGCTGGCAAGCCAACCGTCAGGCGCGAGACTCTGGCGGCTCATCCTTGCCGAACAGCTCCACGCCGTCCTCCACAAAGCTGATGAGGACAACAATGGTCGATCCGACAAGCCCGGTAAAGAACATCACTTCCAGCACGCGCATCGCAAAAATCGCTAGAAACATACCCCAATTGTACCCCCAATTTCTCTTCCTTCTACTGCTCTCTGTTCTTTATTCCCAGGAAATCCCATCAAGATATTTTGCACATTATTTCCTCTCCAACGCGCACAATAAATCCATGACCACCAACCAAACCTCCGGGCTTTTCTATTCCCTATTCCCTATTGCCTGCTTTTGGGGTACCCCCACCCCCCTTTTTTCCGTGAAACTGTGAAACTGTGAAGAAATTGCATTCCATTCTCACTGAATTCCTCTCCGTCGCTCCGATGCTCTAAACTCAACTTGATGATGAAGTTCTTCGGCGGCAAAAAAGACACTCCCGCGCCCGGCTCCAGCACGGACGATAACCCCAGCTTTTTCAGCCGCATGAAGCAAGCCGTCTCGCGCACACGCGAGTCGCTTTCCAGCAAGATTGAAACCATCGTCGCCCTCACTCGCACGGTCGACGAATCCACCCTCGAAGAGCTTGAATCCGCGCTGCTTACCAGCGACCTCGGCGTCGCAACTACTACAGCTATCCTCGATGCTCTACGCGACCACGCCCGCCGTCAGGCCATCGCCGGCGGCGACGAGCTGCGCGAGCTGCTCAAGGCTCAGCTCCGCGCCATCCTCGAAGCACCCATCTCCAGCAGCCCTGGCGCTTTACCGCAAGTAGGCGATCCCAACGTCATCTTCCTAGTCGGCGTCAACGGCACCGGCAAAACCACCTCCGCAGGCAAGCTCGCTGCATGGCACCGCGCCCAGGGAAGCTCCGTTCTCCTCTGTGCCGCCGACACCTTCCGCGCGGCGGCTAACGAGCAGTTGGAGGTCTGGGCCTCGCGCTCCGGCG
>CAYOYX010000128.1:0-7616 GCA_964408275.1 uncultured Occallatibacter sp. | reverse complement strand
ACACGGTGCGCAAGTTCAACGACGGCAATTACGTTCTGCTCACCATCGAGGCCAATGGCTCGGTAGTGCTGGAGTTGGAGCGCCGGTTGCGCGTCACTGAGCCGGTGATCAAGTTCATCACCGTGCGCATCGACGAGGAAGAGAAGCGCATCGCCAAGGTCAAGGCTAATCGCGGCGTTCGCCGCAGCGCAAGCTCGCCGGTTGCGGCTCCTGCCCCGGTGGCGGAAGCAGCGCCGACCGCTACAGATGCCGCCGAGGCGGTCGAGGCTGCGGTTTAGTTTTCAACCAGTGAGTTTCGGCAAGCCGACTACTGTTTGCCGCTTATAAATTGCCGCTGCCGGACCAGCATTTAGGGAGCCGGATGCGGCTTGATCCAGCGCTTCGGCGATCACAGAACGAGTCTTCGCAGGAAGCCGAGAGAGTAATGAGGAAAAAGAATGTCTGAAGAGAATCAAGCAACGAGTGTACCCGCGGCGCCTCAAGCGACCGGCTCGGAATCAGGTCCAGGACCGGGTTCCAGCCACAGTTCCGGCCACGGATCCGGCCACAGCTCCGGTCCCCGCTCCGGCGGACGGCCATCGAGCGGCGGTCCGGGCGGACGGCCTCAGGGCGGCGGAGCCGGCGGACGCGGCAAGTTCTTCCGCCGCAAGAAGGTCTGCAAGTTCTGCACGGAGAAGATCGACGCGGTTCCTTATCGCGACGTGCGGCTGCTGCAGGGCTTTGTGGCCGAGCGCGGCAAGATTGTGCCTCGCCGGCTGACGGGCGTCTGCACCCGGCACCAGCGCCGCCTTACCCGCGCCATCAAGCAGGCGAGGAATATCGCTCTGCTGCCGTTTGCGACGCAGCACTAGAAAGCAAGTGAAGAAGTGAAAAAGTGAAAGAGTGAAGAAACTACGCATTCTTGCTTCACTCAGTCACTTCTTCACTCTTTCACTATCAATTTGTAACCTTCGGCTGCTGTTCCGCCGGCTTGCGCACTCACTCGCAGGAGTGACAATGCGCGAAGCAATTTGGCGTGAGGCAATACTGTGGATGCCGAACTAGCATGGCCTGCGTTGGCACAACCAACAGCGAAGGCCCGTACACTGGAGAATTACGATGGAAGTCATTCTGAAGGAAGACGTATTGCACTTGGGCAACCGCGGCGATCTGGTCAAAGTGGCCGACGGCTACGCCCGCAACTATCTACTGCCGCGCAAGCTGGCGATGCAGGCCACGCTGGCCAACAAAGCCGTGATCGAGCAGATGAAGGCCTCCGCCGCGCGGCGCTTTGCCACGGAGAAGGCGCTGGCCGAGGAAGTGGCCGCCAAGCTCGAACCGGTGGTGTTGGAATTCACGCGCAAATCGAGCGAGGCTGGGCACTTGTTCGGTTCGGTCACTTCGGCTGAGATTACCGCGTCTCTCGAAGCGCTGGGCTTTGAGGTGGATCGCCGCAAGATTCATCTGGACGAGCCGCTGAAGAGCCTGGGCGAATTCAGCGTGGCCATCCGGCTCTACCGCGAAGTGACCGCGCACGTGAAGGTGAAGGTTTTGGCTGAAGCTACGGAAGAAGCGCCTGCCGAAGCCGTCGCGGAAGCTGCCGCAGCTGAGTAACTCCAGCAAAGATTGCCCCGCCCTTCAGTGAGCTGAGGGGCGGGGTTACTTGTTTCCTGAGCCGGAACTCGAATGCGGCTTGGGGTGGGGCTCCGAATAAACTTCCTTTCCTTCGACACCGCCGGAGAGGATGATTAGTTTCTTGACAACCTTGGCCATCTGCTCCCTGAAGCCGGGAATCTCCTCGGATTTCGCGCGGGAAAAAAGCAGCCGAACCCGATTTGTGGAGACTCCTTCCTCCGGTTGACCCTTCTCGTCGAAGCAGGCTCTGGCCGCTTTACCACTCACTGAAGTTACCGTTAGCCGCAGCAGTTCGTCGCGCGAGGCGTGCGAATCGCTGGGATCAAAGGCATCCCAGCTGACGTTGCCGGCGTCGAGCGCGCTCAGGAAATGATCGCAGCGGCTGTTGGGCTGACTCACGGTCAGCGTGCTAGTCGCTGGATCGAACCTGACATCGACATTGTCGTTGACCCCGTCGCCAGGAGAGAGTGCAAGGAGCTTGCCGCGTAGGTACTCGACGAGTTCCTGCTGAGTGGGTTCCGGCTCTGGCTCCGCAATCGCATGGATGACCGGTTTTGTGATTTTTGGAGGTGCTGGCGGAACGATCGGCGCGGGCGGAAGCGCCGGTTCTGGAGACTGCTGAGGCTTGTCAGCGAGCTTGTTCAGCGTCTTTCGCAGATCACGCTCCGCATCGCGCACGGATTGGCGCGCATCCTGCGTGGAGCAGGCAGTGAGAGCCGCGAGAAGCGCAGCGGAGCAGAATAAGGCCGCGCAGACAGCGGGCCGATTTCTTGTTGCACGGGGCAAATGTCGCATTGCTTTCTCATGCCTCAGGGCATAACTTGTAGGTCAGTCGCCCTTTATCCATTCAATTCATCTTTCACAGCTTCATCGGAGACGGTTGGCCGCTGGCAGCGCCCAGAAGGCCGCCCGGTCGATCCTCTGTTTGGGAGCCTTCACCAGTCCGGCGGCAATCAAATGCACCGCATGAAATTCCGAATCGGAAGTGGCCGCACCTATATTGACGGATTTCATGGAATAATGGTACGCCTACTTGGCTAAGTTGGCTATGTTAAAGCTGTAGCGAGTTCATCCAGTTAACAGCCGAATGTGAATTGCGCACTCACCACGGCGCGGTTTCCTTGTAGGAGATATCCGCGTAGGCCTCGAAGCTCGTTTGGCGGTCAACGCGCTTGCCCTCAGCCTCCAGTTCCGCTACCCGCTGTTGATGTGCAGCCCATGTCTCGCTGATGCTGGCTGCTTTGCAGTAGTTGATAACAATTTTTGGTCCACGAGTATTGTCATCACCATAGTTTTTCTATGCGAGAATGGTCCCGTCCTGAAATAAAGTATCGAACGAGACTCCTATGGTATTCGGATGACCAAAGGCATCTTTGTTTTTCGAGATGAATACTGGATTTCCGACTAACACTTTAGTTCCATGATGTATGGATACTGGAACTCGTTTGATCCACATATCGATTACATAAATTGCTGGAAGCAACAGAAATAGACGAAAAAAGGAAAATGCTTCACCGTAAAAGAATAGAAGATCAAATTTTATATCTACGAGTTGAGTAATTTCAGCCTGATATTTCGTCCGAATATTCTGTACTAATTCTGGATTGCTGATTTGGACACTTTCAACTCTTCCGCATATCAAATGCGCAATACGCGCAAATGCTCTGTCGGATTGTTTGCGCGGGGGACTTGGAGGCTCCAACAATTCAGCGGGGCAATGTCCTTGCAGATAGCGGACGATGACCCAAGCGCCCTGTAGAGTCGCTGTCAAACCCACACCCACAAGCGTCAGCAGGCAGCGCTGTTCATTCGGCCAGGGCGCCTGTAGTGACAATGCACCCGCCAATAGACTGCCTGCCGACAAGAATAAGTAAGGAATCTTCTTGGATTTCGATTGTGCCCAGAAAAATATCGCGAAAACTGCACCAAATGCGACTGGCACCAAATAGATTGCGCGTATGAAAAACAACCCAGTAACGCATCCGCCGAACACAATCGGCCATAAGCAACCGAACACAACTGGTACTTTCGTGTCGTCCTTGCGAACCAACTCCAAAACCATGCCGATTAATAAAACGGGAATCGGCGCAAAGCGCCAATTGGAATGGGGCATTCGGATCGCCATCAGCTCTGATCCGCAGTATGAAGAGATAACAAGTCCAAATATAAACAGCCGCATCACGCGAAGCGCCGTCTGGAAATTGCTGCGAAAACAGCTCTGAGTCTTTAACCCAATTCCTGCACTTTCTCGTTCCACGTCGTTCTCCTTGCCAATTTCAATTCCACCAAATGCTATCACTGCTAGACCACCGCGCGCTTTTTCATCGTGAGCGTGGTCCACAGCCAATTGGAGCCGCATCACGCTATAATCGGAAACACTCAACCAAACTATCACCGACCGCCTCTCTCGCTTCAGCAAGATCGGCGGCGAGATGGTGCCGCACATCAAGATCGAGGATAAGCTGCATGAGTTAGCAGGAGTTACCGAGCAGGTCTTCGCGGTAACCGCGCTGCCCGACGAGAAAAAGGGCGAGCGCATTGTGGTCGTCTACACGCTTCCGGCGGAAAAGCTCGCTCCGGTACTGGAGAAGCTGGCGCAGTGCGATCTGCCGGCATTGTGGAAGCCGCGGCCGAATTTCTTCTTCCATATCGATGCGCTGCCGGTATTGGGTACAGGCAAAATTGATCTGCGTGGCGTAAAGGCTCTCGCAGCCGGATTGGCATAACGCGTTGGAAATCCCGCGCCGTTCACATTGGCTACAACATAGTGCGTGTTAAACGTCTGCCCTTCTCTTTCACTGGCGCTGATAGCCGTTCTTTTACTTCGCTCCCCCAGCTCCCGCCGCCGGAGCAGCAGCCTTCTGGATCGACACCAACTCCACTTCGAAGATCAGCGTCGCGTTCGGTCCGATCTCTCCCTGTCCCTGCGCGCCGTAGGCCAGATTGGATGGCACAAACAGTTGCCACTTCGATCCAACCTGCATCAATTGCAGCGCCTCGGTCCAACCCGCAATCACTCCCTTTACCGGGAAAGTCGCCGGTCCGCCATGCTTTTCCGAAGCGTCGAACTCGGTCCCATCAATCAGCGTGCCCTTGTAGTTGCACACCACCGTGTCATCCAGCGTCGGCTTATCGCCCGTGCCCGCCTTCAGAATCTTGTACTGCAGGCCGCTGGGTAGCGTCACCACGCCTTCCTTCGTCTTGTTCGCGGCCAGAAACGCTTCGCCTTCTTTCTGCGCTGCCTCGCCCTTCGCCGCCCGCAGCGCAGCCTGCTTCTTCTGTATCTCCTGCGACGCAGCCATCAGCAGGGTCTGCATCTCCTGGTCGGTCATCGCAGTCTTGCTGCCGTTGAACGACTCTGCGAATCCTTTCGCAAAGACGGCAGGATCCAGCTCCAGCCCCTGCTTGCGAAAGTTCTCCCCAAAGTTCATTCCCAGCGCGTAGCTGAACTTGTCCTTGTCTGTCTTGAGCTCGGGGGCGTCCTGCGCCGCGGCGGCAAACGAGAGCAGAAGCACAATTGCCGCTGCCAATATCAATTTCCGGTAGGCCATGTCTCTATCCTTTTCCAGATTAAGTTTACCGCAGAGGCGTCGTTCTTCTTTGACCAGCAGGAACAGGGTAAATGACGGAGCCTTTCTGGATGGACAAGCGTTTGCAGGTTAGATCGAAGGCTTCCTATTAGGTACGGCTCGAAGAAAGGCCTGAGCATATTGAAGTACGCGATCGAATTCTTGCCGCATTCTCGCGGCGTCAATTGTTTCCAACCTCCCGCTATAGCTTGCGCAAAACAAAAGCAATGCTCCCCGCATCGATCTCACACGGGGAGCATTGGCTGGCTGCTTACTCTGTTGTTGGTTCTATCTGAAATGTATCGGGGCCAGAGCGACGCCGCGGAAGGCTTCGCCGGCGCGAGCCGAGCGAATCGTGAAGAACTTGTCGAGGTAGCCGTCCGTAGCCGGTTGAGTGCCGCTGATGCGATCGTTGACCTTCACCAGCTTGTTGGGATCGGCGCCGTTGTCGCCGTTTAGGCTGATAGTGGAGGTGATCGCGTAGATTGTAGCGGTCCCGTCCCAGTTGACGACGCCGGTAATGTTGCGGCAGCCGCCGGTGGCAGGCTCGATAGACGCGGGATAATCCGGAACGCTGTAGGGCACGCCAAGGTCGAGTCCATTCTGGATGACATACTCGCGCACCCAGGTTGGGCTGCCGCCCGCAGGCGTGGTGAGAACCCACTTTTGCAGGCCGGCGGTGGCCAACGTACCGGCGTCGGCAACATTGACTTGTCCGTTGATCGTCTGATTCGCGGTATAGATCAGGTCGCCCTCATCACAAACGTACAGAGTAGTCGGATTGGCGAACCAAACCCCAAAAGGATAGTCGCCGCCTGGGCTAGCAGTGCTGGCACTGGTATCGGGAAATCCGGGAAGGATCGTATAAGGTTCGTCGACGAGGCCGCCCGCAGGAGCATTCGCCGTGGTGGGCAGAACGCCCGGGGTACCGAGCTGATAGACAGTGTTGATGCCGTTACCGCCACTGCCCTTGGCGACGTAGAGCGTATCGTCAAAGATCGTCATGCCGCGAAAGTTAGTGTCTTTACCTGGCTTGTCTCCCGAGAACGCAAAATAGGAGATCATGTTGTTGTTAGGCGGCACCAGCGGCGCTGCGCCGGGAAAATACAATTCCGCGCCCGTCGAGTGAGAGAGATCGAAGCCAAGCTGCGTCTCCGGCACCTGCTTCTTCGATAGCCCGCCACTGTTGTCGTTTCCCACTGAGTAATACAAGCCGTTGTTCGCCTTCATCGAAGCGCGGGAGTTGTCTCCGCTGTATGCGTCGCCATCGGTATAGGAGATATTCCCCCAGGCGTCCACTTCTGCCACTGAGCGGTAATATGCCGTTGGATTGGTCGCGCCGGCATAACTCGCGACTGAGGGATTGGTCGGGTCACAGAGGCCCGGCGTATTGGAGGCCGAAACATCGAGAAGGTTCGGCGCGGTCGGCGACCAAGGGCCCACGTTGGTTCCCTGCGTGAGGATGTTAGTCGTTGTGTTCAAAGTCAGAGTCGGGCAGCCGGGACCGCCGCGGTAACCCATGAAGGTGAGGCTCCTGCCGTCTGCCGAGCGATTCAAGGCGAGTTCGGATTTGGAGCTGAAGCTGGTCACGATCTCATCGCTGGGAACGTGCAGCGCGCCCAGCTCGAAGCCGTCGGGGCGGAGGTTCCAGAGAACGATGGGAGAGGAGACGCCAAAGGTGCCATCCGTATTGGCGTTGTTCCAAACATTGTGATTGTCGTGGAGATTGGGGGCTTCTCCGTTATCGCTGGCATAGCCGCAGGTTACCGTCACGGCTGTGGTGGTCGCCTTCGCTGTCTGGTCGGCGGGAAGCAGCGGCACGTTGACAGTTGCTGCGTTGGGATTCGTGACTGGGCCGGTGTTCAGGCAGCCGAACGGCAATACTTCGCCGGGGGTAACGGTGTCAGCATTGCCAACGTAGACTGTACCGCTCAAAACGATGCTTCCCGGTACAAATCCGTGAAATCGATCTTGGGGGTGATCGAAATCCCGGTAGGGATCGTGTTCCTGAGTATTTACTACGAGGGGAAGTGAACACACTGTTAACGTTGTCGCGAGAGCCGCGGCAAACATCTTCGGAATGCGTATTCTCATTTTTCATGACCTCCTGAGTCATGTGGGGACAACGCCGAATTATAAAGTGAACCGCATCACCCTCCTCTTTAACGGATCATTAAAAAACAATGAATCATACGAATCGTCGCAGTCGACACTGGTGAACCACACCGCCCGCAGCATATTCAAATTGAGATGGGAAGGCGACTAGCCAAGAACAACTATTTAGCGTAACGAAACAATTCGACAATCTCTTATATATAAACAACTTACGTCTGAGAGTATTCTGGTGCCGGGAGGGGGGGTCGAACCCCCATGACCCGAAGGGCCGGCAGATTTTGAGTCTGCTGCGTCTGCCAGTTCCGCCATCCCGGCATG